>JANWJB010000176.1 GCA_025449575.1 Acidobacteriaceae bacterium | reverse complement strand
GGGCGGTGGCCGGGCCCAGCACACGCACGCCGTCGGAGGGATGAGCGGCCAGCCACTTGCCCAGCTTGGTCACCCAAGCCGCCGCTTCTTCCAAACGGGGGCTGTGGACCATGACGTTGGCCAGCACCGCATAGGGCGGGTAATGCATCCACTTGCGATACTGCATCTCCCGGCGCAGAAAGCCGTGGAAGTCATGCCGTGCCGCGCACTGAATGGCGTAGTGCTCCGGATGATAAGTCTGCACCAAAACCCGGCCCGGCAATTCTCCTCTTCCGGCGCGGCCGGAGACCTGGGTCAACAGTTGGAAGACGCGCTCGGCGGCGCGGAAGTCGGGTAGCCCGAGCGCATAATCGGCTCCCACCACGCCCACCAGCGTGACGCCATGGATGTCATGCCCTTTGGCAATCATCTGCGTGCCCACCAGCAGATTGATGGCGCCGGAGTGAAGCTGGGCCAGTAGCCGCTCCATATCGTGCCGGCCGCGCACGGTGTCGCGATCCATGCGGCCGAGGCGGGCGTTGGGAAACAACTCCTGCAACCGCTCCTCGCCCTGCTGCGATCCCGCGCCGAGGTAAAACAGGTGCTCGCTTTCGCACGCCGGGCAGCGCTTGGGAACGGTTCTTATATAACCGCAGTAGTGGCATTTGAGGCGCTGACCCGAGGGATGCGGCTCCGGCTTGCCGTCCGCCGCCACCGGCCGATGATAGGTGAGTGCGATGGCGCAGTTCTCGCATTGCAGCTTCTCTCCGCAGGCGCGGCAGAGTACGACAAAGGAATAGCCGCGGCGGTTGAGCAGAATGATGGCCTGCTCGCCGCGATCGAGCGTCGCGTGGGTTTCTTCTACCAGGAGACGGGAAAACAGCTGCTCCTGGCCGGTCTCCTGGAATTCGCGCCGCATGTCCACCAGTTCCACGGCAGGCAGCGGCCGCCGGTTGACACGCTCCCCCATCTCAATCAGGGCATACTTTCCCGTCTCCGCATTCCGCCACGACTCCAGCGAGGGCGTGGCGGAACCGAGAACCACGGCTGCGCCTGCGATCTTTGCCCGCATCACGGCGACATCCCGGCCGTGATAGCGCGGAACCTCGCCTTGCTTGTAGGAGGAATCATGCTCCTCATCGACGATCATCAACCCCAGGTTCTGCACCGGAGCAAAGACCGCCGAGCGCGTGCCGACGACGATGCCGGTCTCCCCGCGGCGGATGCGCCGCCACTGCTCCGCCCGCTCATCGGGAGTGAGCGCGGAGTGCAGCAACGCCACCCGGCTGCCGAAGGCAAAGTGGAGTTGGGCCGCCATGGCCGGAGTGAGACCGATCTCAGGCACGAGCAGGATCGCCGATTTTCCTCGCTCGGCGGCGTGCTTCATCGCGGCCAGATACACAGCCGTTTTGCCCGAGCCGGTAATGCCATAGAGCAGGCAGGGGCCGAACGCCTCCTGCTCCATGGCTGCAAGGATGCGCTTGAGCGCCGCCTGCTGATCCCGGTTGAGCGCATCGCCGGGAACGGGACGATGCCTCCCGCCGCTGTCGCTTACCAGCGCGGAGAGATGAAATGTCGCCGGCCGCTCCTCCAGCCGCACCATACCGCGCTTGACCAGGGTTTGCAGGGTGGAGAGTCGAATGCCCATCTGGCGCATCTCCGGCAGGGGAAGGCTGCCGCCGGCGCCGGCCAGCTCGGCCAGAATCGCCAATTGGTTCTCGTTTAGCTTGCGGGGCCTGGCCTCATCCACCAGAACGGCATAGCGCAGCAGGCGCCGCGCGTCGCGCGGCGCGGCTTCGGTCTCCAGCAGCAACCACTTCTTGCGCGCCATGCCTGCCAGCAGTTCATTGCTCGCCTTGACGGCGCGCCGCAGCGCAGCGCTTTTCACCGGAGCGCCATCGGAGAGATAGTTCAGCACCGCGTACTCGCTATCCTGCTCGCCCGCGCTGCGGCGGGAGCGCCGCGAGGAGCCCTGCTGCGCCCCCGCGAGCAGCACCGCCTGTCCGGTTTCACTGATGCGGTAGAACGTGGCGCGGCGTGTCTCGGCCATCAGCGGCAGCATGGTTCGCAAGACCTCTCCCAAAGGAGCGAGATAATACTGCGCGATCCAGTGCGCCAGCTCCATCAGTTCCGGAGTCAGGATGGGCTCCCGGTCGAGAACGGCTTCCACTAGCTTGGCCTCGACAGGAGGAGCATCGTCGTGCAGGCGCGTGATGACGCCGATGAGCTTGGTGTTGCGGAAGGGCACGATCACGCGGCTGCCCACGGGCGGATGGGCATCGGAGACCGCCGCGCCGGCTTCGCCGGCATCGAACGATGCCGGGGCTCTCAGCCGGTACGTAAAGGTACGGTCGAGCGGCACAGGAAGCGCTACATCGCAGAAGACGGACATGATAGCAAAAGCACAGATACTGTGATGTGGTGAGATTGGGTTATGTGCAGCCATTCCTTGATCGAATGGCTGCGTGAAGAGTCGTTTTTCACCTTACACCATCTGTGCTTTTGCTCGAGGAGGCGCGCCTTGCGCGGACAGCAGTTTTTCTAAAGCATTTTCGCTAATACTGTGGTCTGGTGAGATCAACTACGTGCGGCCATTCTTCGATGGAATGGCCGCGTCCAGCCCTGCTATTCGGTCTACACCATTAGCGAAAACGCTCTAGCCGGCCTTGGGCGATGGCGCGGTCAAGCCTAGCTCGCCCATGGCCAATTGAAGATCGTGCCAAGCTTCTTTCTTCTGGCGCGGGTCGCGAAGCAAATAGGCGGGATGATAAGTGACGATCAATTTGCGTCCGCGGCACATGTGCACCCGTCCGCGCAAACCGCTCAATGGCGACTTGACGCCCATCAGATAGAATGCGGCCGTTGCGCCCAGCGCCACCACCACCTGGGGACGCACAACATCGATCTGCCGGAAGAGAAATGGCGTGCAGGTATGCGCCTCTTCCGGCTCGGGAACCCGGTTCTGCGGTGGACGGCACTTCACGATGTTGGCGATGTAGACCTGCTCGCGCCGCAGCCCCATGGCGGCAATCATGTTGTTGAGCAGTTGGCCGGCGCGGCCCACAAAGGGCAACCCCTGAGCATCCTCGTCGGCTCCCGGCCCCTCGCCCACGAACATGAGGCGAGCGTTGGGATCACCATCGCCAAAAACGATCTTGTTGCGCCCGGCGGCCAGTGCGCATCGAGTACAATCGCCAATCTCGGCGCGGATGGCGCGCAATGCTTCGGCTCGGTCCTGGGGAGCAACAACAGCGCCCACAGGAGGCTGCGATGGAAAAGGCGTGCGTGGCGGAATGTCCGGTTCCTCCCGGTTTAAATTTGAGACGGCGGTTGCGGGCGGCGCCCAGCTTATCGTTTCCTGGTTCAGAGAGGCATCGCGACGATAGAGATCATAGATGCCCAACTCGCGCAGGTACCGGAGATGAGCGGCGACGGATTGCCGGTCGAGCTGCATTGCCTACTCCGCACTGCGCGAGATCAGCCCGGTCTCGGCGATTACGGAAGCGGGCCGGCGCAGGGCTTTGACCTCGTCGAGGATGCGTCCCGCCAACTCGCGCTTGCTCATCTCAGGAAATTCGATCGCAGTGGCAGGGGTAAGAAAAGTGACGGCGTTGCGGTCGGAGTCGAAGCCAATGCCGGGCCGCGAGACGTCATTCAGCACGATGGCGTCCGCGCCTTTGCTTTGCAGCTTTCCCCGCGCATGCTCCAGGGGATCTTCGGTTTCCGCCGCAAAACCAATTACCAGAGTGTCCCGGCGTTTGCGCGCCGCGATGTCGCGCAGAATGTCTTCGGTCGGTTCAAACTCGAGCGTGATAGGACCGCTCCGCTTCATCTTTTGCCCGGCCGGCATACGGGGCCGATAATCGGCGACCGCCGCCGCCTTGATCACAATCGTGGTCTGATCCAAATGGCCGATCACGGCGCGATGCATCTCCTCCGCGGTGACGACGCTGACCAATTCGCACAAGGCAGGCGGCCGCAAGGCGGTGGGCGCGCTGACCAGAATGACGCGTGCGCCACGCTGTGCCGCGGCCTCAGCCAGCGCATAACCCATCTTCCCGCTGGAGCGATTGCCGAGGAAGCGAACGGGATCGACCGGCTCACGCGTGCCGCCGGCAGTGACCAGAACCACCTCACCGGCCAGATCGTTTCGGCGATGAAGCCGCCCCAGCGCCACACGCACAATCTCTTCGGTTTCCGCCAAGCGGCCGCTGCCGGTCATGCCGCATGCGAGCGAACCGCTGTCCGGGTCCACAATGGTGACGCCGCGGCGCTTGAGAGTCTCGACATTGGCCCGTGTCGCCGGATGCTCCCACATGTTTACATTCATCGCCGGCGCGATAATTACCGGCGCGGGGGTCGCCAGATAGAGGGTTGTAAGAAAATCGTCGGCGAGGCCGTGGGCAAGCTTTGCCAGAATATTCGCCGTCGCCGGCGCAATCACTAGAAGATCGCTGGATTGGGCTTCGTCGATATGTTCAATCGAGGAGTGGAAACCGGAATCGACCACGCCGCCATGGTCCAGCTCATTCCCTTCCTGGCTGTTCCCTTCCCGGACCTCAACGTGTTCTCCGCGCCACATGCCGGTAATCACGTTGTGGCCGGTGAGCGACGCAAAGGTGAGAGGCGTAACGAACTGCTGTGCCGCCCGCGTCATCACCACGTGCACATCCAGCGCCTGGCGCTGGAACTCACGCACCAACTCGGCCGCCTTATAGGCCGCGATGCCACCGCACACCCCAACTGTCACCCGCATAAGGATGATTTTACCTGGGATTCAGCTCCGGGTTCCTCCCGGTTGCCCCGCTCCCGGTTAGGAGTTGGAAGCTGCTTCTCCCGGCCGGGCGCCGTCCACCTGATCCTTTTCAACCGGGGTCTCCGGCCGGACGTATTTCACTTTTCCGGCGGCAATTTCGTCCTGCGCCACGCGGCAGGCTTTGGTGGAATGGGAAGAAACCAGCGGTTGGGAGCCATTTTGAAGCTGCCTGGCGCGTCGAGCCGCGACGAGAACAAAGCGATAGTTGCTGTCGAAACCATCCTCTATCTTCATGCCGACCTCCTGAGCGGGACTGCAGGCTTTGGCTCGACGCCACTTAGGCGTGGGCCGGGTCCAGCAGTCCGAACGCGGCAAGCACGGGGCGCAGACGGGCTCCGGAATTGTTCTGCCGGCAGCTCTCCGCGGTCTCGATGATGCGCGCGGCTTCTATATCCACTGGACCGTTGCGGCGCTTCGCGCGCTCGGCGGCGATGATCGCCGCCAAACACTCCACGGCGTCGTCCAGCGCATCGTTGACCAGAATATAGCTGTATTCGCGGTAATTCTCAATTTCCTCCTTGGCCTTGGCCAAGCGTTTGTCGATCTCACCAGGGTAGCCGCCGCCTTCGGCAACGCTACGGCTGCGCAACCGCGTGGCCAGAATTTCGGGGTTGGGAGGCAGCACGAAGATGCTGACTGCATCAAGAACCCTATCGCGAACCTGCGCGGCCCCTTGAACATCGATATCCAGTAGGAGATCTTTGCCGTTGATGCGCGCATTCTCAAGCGAGTCTGCGGCGGTACCGTAGTAGTTTCCAAAGACCTTGGCCCACTCCAAAAACTGGCCTTGCTCGATCATCTTCTGAAACTGCTCTCGGCTGATGTAGTGGTATTCAAACCCATCCCGTTCCGACCCGCGCGGGGCGCGCGTGGTGTATGAGATGGAAAATTCCAAGTCTTTGACCAAAGAACGGATTCTGTTGACCAGTGTCGACTTCCCCGAACCCGACGGCGCCGAGATGAGGAATAGCATTCCCGCCAATGTTCTCTCCCGTTTCCAGAGTGCTCTTACTTCTACTGTGACGCGGTACATCGGCCAGCCGCGGATGTCCTTCGTGGATATCCGCATCGGACGAGTACGGGTTTTCTGCCGCAGTTCGAAAATGCCCTGTGCGGCGCTGCGGCTCTACTCCAAATTCTGCACCTGTTCCCTGGCCTTTTCGATCTCCGACTTCATTTCCAAGCCCAATTCGGTAATGCGCTGCCCATTGCCGGAGACGCCTCCAGTCTTGGAGAGCAGGGTATTCGCCTCACGATTCATTTCCTGCAAAAGGAAGTCAAGCTTCTTGCCAATCTCTCCGCCGGCCTCGAGGAGGGAATGGACGTGGCGGATATGCGTCCGCATGCGAGCGACCTCCTCTTCCACGTCGCTCCGGTCGGCCAGTAGGGCCGCCTCTTGCAATATGCGATCGCGATCGAAGGTCCCGTTGAGAAGGCCGGAAAGGCGTTCGGCGATGCGGTCGAAATAAGCGCGCTGCACACCTTGCCGCAAGCCGGCAACCTCGACGACGGTGACTTCCAGACGCTGCATGCTGGAGCCAAGTTCCGCCGCCAGCAATTCGCCCTCATGGCGGCGCATGGCGTTCAGCGCATCGAGCAGCTCATCCAATTGCCCGCGAACCTCTCGCTCGACCGCCTCCATCTCCGCTTCCCCCTGCCGGCTTTCGCCGGTGAAGACGCCGGGCAGGCGAAAGATCGCGTTGAGGTCGGGCTCGTCTTTCAACCCGTTCTGTGCCGCCGCCTGGCGGAAGGTCTCGATGTAGCCACGCAGCAGCGCGGCATCGAAGGCGGCGCTCACGGCGGCGCCGCGATCCAGATTCAGAGTGACCTCCAGATGACCGCGAACGACTCTCTCCTTCAGCTTGCGGCGCAGAAACATCTCCAAGGCTTCGGCTCCGGAAGGCATGCGCATATGGAGATCGAGATAGCGATGGTTCACGCTTTTGAGCGTGATGGTCCATGCCAGAGTGTCGTTGGCGCGGCCGCTGACGCGGGCAAATCCGGTCATCGAATGGATGGGTAGCCGTTGGGAACTGGTTTTCAAAACTCAACCTCTGCGCTCAGCGCCGGCTCCAGGCCATAGCCGTCCGCCGAGCCCTGAGGATGCCCGGCGTCCGCCGCATCCATGAATTGCAATTGATAGAGTCGCCGGTAGGTTGGCGAAATGCGGAGCAGTTCTTCATGCGGACCGATGGCGGTGATGGCTCCCTGCTCGACGACGGCGATCCGGTTGGCGCGCCGCACCGTGGAGAGGCGATGCGCGATCACCAGGACAGTGCGCCCTGCCATTAAATTCGAGAGTGCCGTCTGCACCAGCGATTCGCTCTCGGTGTCAAGTGAGGAGGTTGCTTCATCCAGGATCAGGATGGGAGCATTTTTCAACAACGCGCGGGCGATGGCAATGCGCTGGCGCTCTCCGCCGGAGAGGCGCAGCCCCCGCTCTCCAATCACGCTGTCGTACTTCTCGGGAAGCCGTTCAATGAACTCGTGCGCCAGCGCGCAGCGCGCCGCTTCAACCACGCGGGCCATCGGGATATTGGCTTGCCCATACGCGATGTTGTTGCGAACAGTATCGTTGAAAAGAATGGTTTCTTGCGTCACGTTGCCCGTCTGCGCGCGCAATGACGCGAGGGTCACATCGCGAAGATCGTGCCCGTCGATCAGCACCCGTCCATGGGTGACGTCGAAGAACCGTGGAATCAGGTTTGCCAGCGTGGTCTTTCCGGCTCCGCTGGGACCCACCAGCGCGATGACCTCGCCGCGCCGAATCTCCAGATTGATGTTATGCAGCACTCGCTTTTCGCCTTCGTTGGTGCTGTAGGCAAAACCGACGTCTTCCAGACAAATTGCCTCGTGGAACTCCGTCAGCGACAGCGCATCTTTCTTTTCTCGCACGTCGTCCCGGTCGTCAATGAAATCGAAGATCGCCTGCGAAGAGCCGATGGCCTGCTGGAAGCTGTTGTAATACGCGGCAAAGCGGCGGACCGGATCGTAGAGCTTGAACAGGGCGACGATAAAGGCGAAGAAGATACCCTCCGTCATCCGATGACTGTTGATCATGTCGCGGCCCAGCAGCAGCAAGAGCGCGATCGCCACCGCGCCGATCAGATCCATCAAAGGAGAGCTGACGGCCTGCGCACGCACGGTGTTCAGGTTTGCCCGCAGCAGCCGGTGCGCCGCTCGCCGGAAGCGCAGCAGCTCCCACGACTCCATATTGAAGGCTTTGACGATGCGGTTACCGGTAATCGTCTCGTGCAGGATGTTCTGGATTTCCGCCAGCTTGTCCTGGCCACGCCGCGTGGTCTGGCGCACTCCGCGGCCGATGCGCCGAATCGACATCACGATGATGGGGATGAAGATCAGGAGAATCCAGGCGACGTTACCGCCGTAGTAAATCACCAGCCCCATCATGAACAGCAAGGTGAACATTTGCTGCAGGAAGTCGGAGAGCACAGACGACATGGCATACTGCACCCGCTCCATGTCATTGATGAGAGCTGAAAGCAGAGTGCCGGTGGCGTGACGCTGGAAGAACGAGACGGACCGGCGCAGGATGACATCGTAAAGATCGTCGCGCAGGTCGGTGATCATGCCGAAGCCGGCATAGTTCGCCAGATAAGTTCCCGTATAGTCGCAGACGCCCTTCAGCAGTGTGGCGGCGACGAAGATAAACGCCACGATGGTCCAGTCGCCATGCATCGTGGAGGGCACAAAGTGTTGCAGATCGAGATGGAATCGGGAGCCGAAGCTTAGATTAAGGGGAACCTTATGTTGCGAAGCGCCGGGATGCAACACGGTGTCGAAGATCGGCGCGATCAGCAGGATGCGAAAGGCGTCGAAGAGCCCGACACCGGCGGCAAGCAGGACGGAGGCGAAGGCCTGGATCCAATAATGGCGGGCATAATGCAACAGCCGCGCAACTCTGTTCACGCGGCGCCACCGGGGAACGAATCCCTGGGATTCTCGCGCTTCTCCCGCGCACTGCCCGGCATGGAAGGCATCCGTTTATTGTAATCGCCCATCCTCGTCGGCTGCCTCCTCCCTGCTATGGCTTCCCCCAGTGGAGGCATTTGCCGACCTGCCCGGGGCTTCTGGGTCCTGGCGTTCAACAGCACGAAAGACGGCGGGAGGCCTTTCTCACTCCCGGCGCTCAGTGCGGCATATCGCGATGCACAGACTTCACCGCATATCCCTCGCGCCCCAGCCGCTTGCGGACCTCCTCGGCCACCATAACCGAGCGATGCTGCCCCCCGGTGCAGCCAAAAGCGACCGTGAGATTGCTCTTGCCCTCCTTAATATAGTGAGGCAGCAGAAAGTGAAGGAGCTGAGTGATCCGCTCCAGAAACTCGCCCGTCTGCGGAAATTGGCGCACGTACGCCGCCACCTTCGGATGCCTCCCGGTAAGAGGCCGGAGCGCCGGCACGAAATGCGGATTGGGCAGAAAGCGGACGTCAAAAACGAGGTCCGCCTCCTGGGGCACGCCATTCTTGTAGCCAAAACTTATAAGGGAGATCAGCAGGTTCCCCGCCGTGTCTCCGCGTTCGAACTTCTGCTGGATGTAGCTCCGCAACTGATGAACGTTGTAGCTGGAGGTGTCGACAATGACATCGGCTCCCTTGCGGATGGGGCTCAGAACGCGGCGCTCCGCATGAATCGCGCGCACAATGGTTTCCGTGCGGCTCAAGGGATGGGGCCGTCGCGTTTCGGAGAAGCGGCGCAGCAAAGCGGAGTCCGACGCATCGAGAAAGACGACGGTGGTCGCCAACACTTTTCTCACCTGGCGAAGAATGACGGGGAAACGATCCAGGTGCTGCCCCTCCCGCACATCGACCACGAGCGCGGCCCGGCTGATCTCCGCCGATTGCCGTACAAGGTCGGCGAAGGCCGGAATCAATTCCAGAGGCATGTTGTCGACCGCGTAGAAGCCGAGGTCTTCAAATGCATTGAGAGCTGAGGCCTTGCCGGAACCGGACAGCCCCGTCAGAATGACCAATTCGGGGGGAGTCTCCGCCGCATTCCGGCGCGTCCGGCGCTTCTTTGTGGCCGGTGCGCGGTGCTGGCTTGCGGTTGACGCCCGTCGGCTCGGCATGGGCCATCGTAGCACTGAACCCTCAGATTAGGTCGTCAGGAAGGAGCCAGCGCCCTTTCTCGAGTAATGCCTGGGCCGCATCACGCGAGACGGCGGGTGAGAACAAGTTCCCTTGGACCAGATCACAGCCGAGTTTCCGCAACGCTTGCACCTGCTCCACGCTCTCAATTCCCTCCGCCAGCATGCGCACCTTGAGCAGGCGTCCAAGATCGAAGATCGCCTGCAAGACCGCGGTTTGGCGTCCGGGAACGATGAGCGACGAGGTCAGGCGGCGATCCACTTTCACCAGCTCAATCGGCAGCCGAACGAAGTAGTTCATGGAAGCCAGTCCGGAGCCGAAATTATCGAGCGCCACGCCGATGCCCATGCCGACCATGCGCTGCAACACCTCTACCGCATGCTCAGGGTCATGACTCACAGCCTGTTCGGTGATCTCCAAACAAAGCCGGGCAGGTTCCACGCCCGAGCGGGCGAGCGATTCCGCCAAGCCGTCCAGCAGACGTCCATCCTGCAGCTGTCGCGGCGAGAGATTGAGGCTGACTTTCACAGGGCGCTCGGGGAACGAGGCGGACCACAGCCGCATTTGTTCCATCACCTGCTCCCTCATCAAGGCTCCGATCGGCACAATGAGGCCGGTCTCTTCCGCAACAGGGAGCAGATCGTCCAGCGGCTCCAAATCTCCGCCGTGACGGCGCCAGCGCAGCAGCGCCTCGAAGCCTTCCAGCTGGCCGTCGCTCAGCCGATAAATTGGCTGGTAGCAGAGGTCGAAATCTTTGTTGTCCAGTGCGTTCCGGAGATCCTGTTCCTTTTGCACCTTCACCGCGGCGTGGGCGGTCATGGAATGATCGAAGATTTCGTAGCGAGCATGGCCGTGCGACTTGGCCTGGTACATGGCGAAATCGGCGTCGCGCAAAATCTGCTCGGGAGTGGCGTGGTTCTTCGTTCCGAAGGCAATGCCGAGAGAAGCGGACATGAGGATCTCGTGCCCGTAAAGCTCTATCGGCAAGCGAATCTCCTGTTGCACACGTTCGGCGATGCGGACGGCGTCGGAGCGCTGGGAAACCTCCTCCAACAGTACGGCGAATTCGTCTCCGCCAAATCGGGCCACGGTATCTTCCGGCCGGACGCAGGCACGAAGCCGCGCCGCCACGCGCACCAGCAGATCGTCGCCGCAGGCATGGCCCAGGGAGTCGTTGACCGTTTTGAAGCGATCCAGATCGAGAAACATGACAGCGAAGCTGTGGCCCTGGCGGCGATGCTGGCGGGCCATCGTGATCTGCAGCCGGTCAAGAAACAACGCGCGATTGGCCAGCCCCGTCAGCGAGTCGTGCAATGCATCGTGCTGCAGCTTGGCGTCGGTTTGTTTCTTGTCCCGGATATCGCGGTAGCTGACAAAATTGCCCACCTCGACGCCGGAGAGCTCAATGGGCGCGACCAGGATTGAGACATCTATCAACTCGCCGGACTTGTTCAGCCGCACCGTCTCCATCGATGCGCGGCCGCACAGGCGCATGGTGTGCTCAAGCATGTCGAACTCATGCCGCCGCGTCTCCGGAATCAGCAGGTCATAGGTATTGCGGCCGACGGCTTCCTCGGCGCTATAGCCGAAGAGATTTTCGAATTCCCGGTTGATGTGCAGAATCCGCGCGCCGCGCGTGATCATGATGGCTTCCGGAGCGGCGTTGAGCAACTGCTCCAAGAAGTTGGCGTGATGACCGGTAGCCGAATCGCGGCGGTAGCGCATGGCCACGATCGCCAACTGCGTCTCCGGTTCGACTTCAAGCATACGAAAGCTTCCACGGACGGGAATGGAGGTGCCGTCCAACGCAGAGAGCTGGCACTCGAACTCGGTGGTGTAGGGATGCTTGGCCGAACCGAAGACAGTTCCCGGAGATGCTTCGCACGGGCCGCCGCGACCGTAGACCAAGCCCGGAAATGCGCCCTGAAAAACCGCTTCCACGGGAAAAACGGTTTCCTCTTGCCAGCCCAGCATCTCGCGCGCCAGACGATTGGCGTACACGATGTCGCCGCCCCGCTGCAAGAAGACACAGCAGGGCAAAACTTCAAGCAACAAGCGGTCCTGAGCCGTCGGGGCGGTCACGTATACGTCAGCCATGGTGCAGCGCCGGAGGCTCGTCGAACGAGCCTGCAGCGTAGAGTATCCGGTTTGCGTTCCACGCAGGAGTATCCCCTGAAAGGACTACCGAATCTGGACAGCGCCGCAAATCCCGCCGTGCGCCGCGATGATTTCGCTGCACACCGCGCGCGGCTCCGAGCGCCGTGCACGCAAATAGCATATTCCCGCGGTGAATCCCGGTCGGCAGGGGGCAACTGCTCTAAGGAGCTTCGATCAACTCCATCTTTCCATCCCGTTTACGATGCAGGATCATTACGTTACCTTTGTCATCCCGAAAGACGAAGACATCCCGATCGCGGAACTCGGCTTCCTTGACTGCCTCTTCCAAAGTCATGGGCCGCAGCGCTACTGCATCGGTAGCGCGAACGATGTGCGGCTCGGAAACCGGAACGCGCGCGGGAAAGGAATGAACAGTGACCGGCAAAGCCTTGGACCGAGAGCCGCCACTGAGCGAAGATTTGGCCGGAGAGGCTTTCCCGGAACCGGCTGCGCGGGCTCCTGCGCGCGTGCGCGAGACCGGCGATTCCAACTGCTTGGCCTCACTCGGCTGGCGCTTTTGGGAGCGCGCCTTGTTTCTCAACCGCAGCGCCTGCGCCTCCGCCTTGGCCAGCGCCTCGCGCAGAGCGCTCTCGATGCTGACTGCGGACTCGCAGAGCGCCACCAGGCTGTGGGCCCGCGTCTTCACCTTGATCTCCGCGATCTTGCGGTGCTTTTCCGCGGTCAGTACGATGTGCGCGCCGACCGCGCTCCGGCCGAGAACCCGGCGGATGCGCTCGATTCCCTCCTCCGCCAACGACCGCAAACTCTTGGTAATGGCCACCTGTCTGCCTGTGCACTCAAGCTGCATGTAAGCTCCTCAAAGCAATTTCGTTCTGGAATGACAACAAGCGTATAGGACACCGCTCTTCGGCGTCGACATTTCCGAGCCAGGCCGGCGCTGCCCCGCGAAACAATGCCGGTTTGAATTGCGTTGGATCGCGCCGATGAACGCCGCGCTCTTTTGAGATTAACCGCGGATCCGGCGCTGATGGGTGCTGGGAATGCGCAGATCTTCCCGATATTTGGCGACGGTGCGGCGCGTGACCTCGATGCCCTGAGTCTGTAGCATGTTCGCGATCAGGTCGTCGGTCAGCGGCTTGTGCGGATCCTCCTCCTCAATTAGCTTTTTCACCTTGCGCTTGAGCAGCATGAGCGGCGTGCCGCCGCCCTCCGGGCCGCTGACGCCCTCGGAGAAGAAGAAGCGCAGCTCAAAAACGCCCTGTGAGGTGTGAACATATTTGCTGGAAACCGCGCGGCTGACGGTGGAGGGGTGTACTCCGATTTCCTCAGCGACGTCCTTGATCATCATTGGTTTCAACGCTTCCACGCCGTGCTCCAGAAAGTCTCTCTGGCGGCGCACGATGGCTTCGCATGTGCGCAGGATCGTATTCTTGCGCTGTTCGATATTGCGCATCAATTGCAAGGCGGAACGGTAGCGTTCCTTTACGTAGTCTTTGACCTCTTTCTCTGTTCCATCCTTGGAGAGCAGCTTGCGGTAACCCTGATTGAGGCGCAGGGTCGGCAGATCCTCCTCATTCATGACCACCACATACTCGTCGTCGCGTTTGACGAAGGCGACGTCCGGCTCGATCAGGCGCGCCTCGGAGCGGTTGTAGCGCTGGCCCGGACGCGGATCGAGGCTGCGAATCAGATCGATGGCCTGCTGCACCGCATCGCCAGGCGCACCGAGCACCCGGGACATCTCGCGCAGATCGCGCTTCTGCAACATCGGCAGATGCTGATCGACGATGCGCGAGGCGAGAAGAAAGCTATGCTGCTTTTCCTCGTGCGCTCCGGGGCGGCCATCGGCAGACGCATGGACCGACCCGTCGGCAGATTCGCCGGCAAACCCGTTCGCAGAGCCGCTCGCCGCTCCGCTAGCGGCGCGATGGGGGCCGCTGCGAGCCGCCACTTGGGCAACACCAGGGGTATGTCTCGCTCCACTGGCGCCGGCAGATGCGGAGTCTTCCCGAACCGCCGTAAGCGAGGCGCCCAGAGCGGCCCGCCGCCGCGCCTGCGCCAATTGGCATTCCTGGCGCCGGCCGTCGATCTGGGCCAGCAGACATTCGCGCAGGCTGCGCGTGCCGACTCCAACCGGGTCAAGGGTTCTCACCAGTTTGACGGCCTCCTCTAGGAGCGCGCGCGCCTCTTCCTCATTGAGCCGGTCGCCTCCGACGGCGCCTTCGGCCGTCTGTTCGCGCAGATAGCCGGCCAGCAGTTCCTCGTCGTCCGCCGGCAAATATCCATCTTCGTCCAGGTTGCCGACAATATACTCGGCGGCGTCGCGAAGCCGGCGGGATACGTTCAATGAGCCCAGTTGCCAGAAGAGATGGTCGGCGAGCGTTCCCGGCTGCGAGAGGAAGTTCTCAAAGGAGGGCTTCTCGCTCGTCTCCACGTTGTTGGAGGTGCGGAAGCCCGGATCGAGGTAATCCTGAAAATACGAGCCGAAGTCGATCTCGTCGAAGGGGTCGCTTTTCTCCGTGGCGGATTGATCCGCCTGATCGGCAATCTCCTGTGCGCTACGATCCCGCTCCGCCTCTTTGCCGGCGATGTCATCCAGCAGAGGAACCGACTCTTCCAGTTCCTCCAGCACCGGGTTCTCCACGATCTCGGAGTTGATCATCTCCTTCAGCTCCAGCTTGTTCAGGGCGAGCACGCTGACCATTTGCATCAGGCCAGGCGTGAGGATCTGCCGCTGCGCAACCTTGAGACTCAGCTTGGGCTGTAGGAGAACCATAGTATTGCTTCAGTCTACCTTTCCAGGCTCGGGACCGAACCGCGAACGTTTAGGGGAAGACCTCACCGAAAAGGGGTAATGCCCTGACACCGTTGGGGTCTACCCGTGGGCGCCGGCACGCCTCCAATGAGGCCTCGGAGCCATTTCCGCGACGCCGCTCTTCGGCGGTGGTCGCGTGTGGGTTGCGCTTGCCATTCCGGCTGCGCGTTATGCCCGAAGGGTTACAGTCTAGAGCATTTTCACCTTGGCTGTGAAATGGCTCGGATCTCTCGACATAGCATGGCGATGCAGTCGAGTGTTTCGATAGGGAAAAACGTGGGGAGCGCGGGAGGCAGTTGGAGCCGAAAATCCCACTAGCTCAGCGAAAACCCCTCACCCAGATAAACCCGGCGTACTTCCGGATCTTTACCCAGTTGCTCGGGGGTTCCGGTACGGAAGATGCGTCCCTCGTTAATGATGTAAGCGCGATCGGTCACCGAGAGCGTCTCGCGCACGTTGTGGTCGGTGATCAGCACCCCGATGCCGCTGGCCTTCAGGTCGAAGATGATCTCCTGCAGGTCGAGAACCGCAATCGGATCGATGCCTGAAAACGGCTCGTCCAGCAGGATGAACGAAGGCTGAATGCAGAGGCAGCGCGCGATCTCCACCCTCCGCCGCTCGCCGCCAGAAAGTGCATAGGCGCGCGTCTTTCGTACATGGCCCAGATTCAGTTGATCGAGCAGCTTTTCGGTTCTCGCGCGGCGCACTTCCAAGGAAAGCGACTGCGCCTCAAGGACAGCGAGGATATTTTCCTCTACCGTAAGTTTGCGAAAAACGGAAGGCTCCTGCGGCAGATAGCTGATGCCGTAGGTCCGCGCGCGCAGATACATCGGCACTCTTGTGATGTCGGTTTGGTCAACGAAGATCTGTCCCGTGTCTGGAGCGACCAGGCCGACGATCATATAGAAGCTGGTGGTCTTGCCGGCGCCGTTCGGGCCCAGCAGCCCCACCACTTCTCCCTGGCAAACTTCAAGATTGACGCCGCGAACGACATGGCGGCCCTTGTAGGACTTGCCAATCTCATCGGTGAAGAGCTTTTGCATCTACTTCTTCATCTCCGTCACCGCCGTTGACGGTCCGCCACTGACAACGACGCTATCATCGCGATCATTGAAAATCAACGAAGTGCCAGTCATGGCTCCGTGCGTCTGATCTGTGAGACGCGGCGGTGCGGCAGGGGTCCCGGTCAACACAAATGTTCCATTGGCCGCGGTGTAGACCAGCAAGCTGCCGGTGGCTGTACGGCCGGGCTGCTCCAGCAAAACCTGACCGCGCGACACGATGCGCTGCACCTGCCTGCCCCCGGCTTCAGCAGCGGCTTTGGGCGTCTTCCCCGTGGAAGAACCCAGAGAAAGATCCATCTGCTGGGAATGAACAATGCCGGAGGGATCCTGCATCACGACGCCGCCGCGCAATTGCGCCTTCCCATCCCGGTCGGAGTAGAGCAGGCTTCCGCTACTTATTCGCACCACTGTGGGTTGCGCCGAGGCTCCGGCTCTCGCCTCTTTGCCCGGCTGCAGCGTCCCGCCCTGGGCGCTTGCGGTGGTCAATACGAGGTGCACGGGCCAACTTCCGGCGCCGCTCCCGCCATGCGCCGAGAGTGTCCGCTGCGCGCCGGAGAGATCCAGCGCCGGTGCGGAGATTGAATCGGCTCCCTGCCACAATCGCGCGTCGCGTCCGGTGGCGCCATAAAAGGAGGTGAGGTCGCGTGCACGGTCGAGGCGGGCGCGCGCGGCAACGATGTGCAGCGGTTCCGGCGCAGCTCCGGCGCCGGACGCTCCTCCTCTCCGGCTGGAGGAGCCGGGCCCTAGGGACGAGATGTCGTGGTAAGTGGCTTGGACGTTCCCGGCTGCGGATGCATCCCCCGTTGCGCGGTTGAATTCGATTGTCCCGGCGGTGAGGAATCCGCCCGCCTGCTCAACCCGCGGTTCTTCGGCCCTTCCAGACTTCCCGTCGGCGCCATAGAGCACGATGAGATTGGTAGCCGCGGTGAAAACGACCCGCTGCGCAGTCGCCCGCAACGGCCCGGAACCGAATCCGATCTTATTCGCAGCATCCTTCCGGGAGCTGCCAGCTTCAGCCCCGGTCGGCTGCTGGATAAAAACCACGTTGCCCTCCTGCTCCGCTGACCGCAAGTCTGATTGCAGGGCCCCCGGTTTTGGAGCAAGAGTGCTCCGCTTCGCCGGCGACCGCGCTCTCCCCCGCGCCGCCGCTCCGCCAGACCCGGCCGCGAATTCCATGCGGATGCGATCGCCAGTGCTGGTCTGGACAATGCCATTCGGAGCGGTCATCGCCAGCATCGTGTGACCGGAGCCGCGAACGGCAGAGAGAGCGCGGCCATCACGCAGCGTGGCCAGGAGGCGATCGGCGCGAATTTGTGTCTCCTGCTGCGCCCCGCCGGCGGAGGGCGCGAGCACATGCAGCGTGGCCCCACCTTGGGCCAGAGCATTGCTGACAACCGGCTGGCCTGGCCCTTCCGCAAAGTCGATGTCCAACTTCGAGGCGGTCAGGTTGCGGGTGGATTTCCCGGAGATTTGCTCATCAACGACGGAGACCGCATCCATGAGTTGCGCATGGCGAATCATGGATCGTGCCGCAAAGGAGACAATCGCCGAGCCCGCCGTCCCATGCAGGCTGCGTGATGGATCCTTGTCCGAGAAGACAACCCCACCGCTCAGCAGCGCCTGCCGGGGCTGACTCCCTTCGCCAAAGCTAACGCGCTCATGCGGGGCGATCACCTTTCCGCCTCCCTTGCTCGTCGTGACGTGACCCTGCAAATCGATGCGGTCGGCAGAGCCGTCCGGGCGAAAAAAAACGGTGACGTGATCGGACGATGTATCGCTGGAGTCGTATTCGGCATCACCGGCCAGCAGATCGAGCCGCCGGTCGCCACGGTCGAACAAAGCATGACTCGCCCGCACCGCCAGCGGGCCCGACTTGAGGCCGGCGTCCAGTACAACCTTGCTTTGCAGAACGCACGCACCCGCATGGGCATCAAAGCTCGCGCCGTCCGCGCTGCCGGAGACATTGCCCACGCGGAACTGGATGCGCTGCGATGTGCTGGCCATCCCGGTCTTCTGGTCAAACACCAGATCCGCCGTCTTAACGTGCACTACATTGCCGCTGCCTGCGGCAGCCACGCTCGCGGCGGTACCCTGCCCCCTCGAGCGACCCGATGCAGCGGCAGCTCCTCCGCCGGTCTTCCCTTCCGCTGTTCGAGCTCCGGCCGTATCCTCGGCCCTCTCCGCAGCGGTTCGCCCCCCGGCCGTTCGCCAAAGATCGATCTGCACCGCTCCTTGCGCGCGCACCACGCTTTGAACGGGATCGTAGGTGAAGTTCTCTCCATAGATGCGGTCCGCCGGAGCGCCGTCGGGATCAAACAACGTGATGCTTACGTCCCGCAGCGCCGCCGTTCCGCGGCCCTTATACTGGATCATCTTCGCGGCGTGCAGAGTAAAGAGCGTGCGCCCACCCTCGGACTTGGAGACGTCAAAGCCGTTGGTCGATCGCTCGATAGAGATGCCAAGTTTTGCCGGAAGGTCGCGAACGGCGCGCCGCACCCGCCATCGCGCATATCCAAGAACAGCCGCAACGCAGATCACCAGAAGAATGGCGAGCGCCAGCAGAGACCAACGCAGCCGCTCGAGGGAAACGCGCATACGACTCATCTTCTCATTATTCACGGGGCTTTCTACCGCGCCGGCCGCGGCCCCTCCCGGCTCACCGCGTGGTCGCGATCTTTTCTACCTGGCTGGACATCTTCGCCGTGCGCTCCAGCTTGTCCCAATTGAAAGGGCGGCCATCGATCGCCCGCTTGAGCGTCTTGAATAAAACCAGCGAGAACAACTGGCGATAGGCGAAGCGCTGCAGAAAGATGTGGAAGAGCAGCCAGCCATCGCCCTTGCTTCCGGGATGCCGCCGCTCGAGAGAAAAAGCCAGAGCCGAGGTCACGAAATCGATCACCAGGAACGCGAGGAAATAGGTCACCAGCTTGTCGAAGCTGGCCGCGCTGGTTGTCTCCGGGTGAAAGTGCCGGTTGAAGAAATACTGGGCCGCGCTGAGAAAGAACATCAGATCGATCAGCGGCGAGAAGAGCGGCAGCAGAATCTGGAAGATCAGGATGTTGGGCAGCGCGAAGAAGCCCATGACCTTGTTCTTCATAATTGAGCCCTGATGCTTAAAAACCGCCTGCAGGGTGCCGAAGGACCAACGAAACCGCTGCCGCATCAGCCCGTTCATCGTCACGGGAGCTTCTGTAAACGCGACCGCGCAATCTTCATAGATCACCTTGTAGTTACTCACCAGCAGGCCCATGGTGAGATCGGCATCCTCGGCGACGGTATTCACGGGATAGCCGCCGCTCCGACGCACCGCCTCGGTGCGCCAGGCGCCGAGCGCTCCCGGCACCACGGTCACCACGTTGAAGAGATCCATTGCGCGCCGCTCGAAATTTTGGCTGGTGATGTAGTCCAGCGCCTGCCAGCGAGTCCAGAGATTGACGCGGTTGCCGACGCGGGCGTTGCCGGCCACGGCGCCCACCCGTGGGTCGGCGAAATGGCCGATCAGCTTTGAGACAGCATCGTGCGTGATCACCGTATCGGCGTCGATGCCGACGTAAAACTCCTCATGCAGCTTGCTTAAACCCAGATTCAAGGCTTCGGCCTTGCCGCCGTTGTTCTGGCGCAGCACTGTGAGCTTGCCCGCTGCGATCTGCTCCGGGTAAGCCGCGCGCGCGACCTCATAGGTGCGGTCGGTCGATCCGTCGTCGATGACGATGACTCGCAGATGCGGATAGTCGGAGTTCAGCACCGAGCGCACGGTGCGCACAATCACCTTTTCCTCGTTATAGGCCGGAATCAGGACGGCGACGGCAGGATGGAAGCCGCCGCTGACCTGAGGGGTCTTCCTCCGGCGCAGACGATCGATCAGCGCGAATATGCCCACCAGCACCAGGCGCAGACTCATCAGAACATCGCCCAGGAAGAACATCAGCACCACGAAGCGCCAGAAGAACGCGATGCCCAAGAAGGCCAGCGAATCCACGCGCGCCGTCCAGCGCTCGTTTGGCTTGAGTTCGGGCATTACCTCGGCCCGGGTTTTACCCATCAGATCGGAAATTTGCACCAGCTTGTAGCCGTGCCCGCGCAGCGTATCGATCAGCATCGGCAGCGCGGCAACCGTCAACGAGCGGTCGCCGCCTCCGTCATGCAGCAGGATAATGCTGCCGCGAAACTGCGGCTTGGTCTTCATAATCTGCAATTGCTTGAGAACGTCATCGGTGATGCTCTGCGGGGTCTTTTTAGGGTGTTCTTCCCAGTCGTTGGTGTCGATCTTGTTTCCGATGATCACGTATCCCATGTTCTGGATGTGATAAGCGGGCGCCGCCTGATCGTTGGTGTCCGGTTCCTGGTCAATGGAATAAGGAGGACGGAAGAAGAGCGGCTTGATGCCGAGTTTGGCGGCAAACAGCCGCTCGCACACATTGAGTTCCAGATCCAGTTGCCCCTGAGAGATAGCGGTGATATCTGGATGAGTCCAGGTATGGTTGGCGAGCTCGTCCCCGTCAGCCACCTCGCGCCGCAGCAAGCCAACATTATTTTCCGCCTGCTCTCCGATGATGACGAAGGTGGCCTTGACGTGCTTCTTCTGAAGGATATCGAGGATCTTCGGCGTCCATTTGGGATCGGGACCATCGTCGAAGCTGAGCGCGACTTCTCCCGGCTTGTACCCGTAGTAGCGGATGGTGTACGGCTGGGGATAGGTCATCATGTGCTCATCGGTCACCGTCCAGTCGTCGGAGTCCATGTTGACGGTCCGGGAGCCGTCGTGAGGCTTGCCGGTGATCTGCAGAATGTCACCCTCGCCGTCGGTATCCACGTCGTCGCCCGGAGGAATATTGTTCAGCAGCAGCCGCTGCGCGTCCTTGTCGCTGGGGCGCTCCCAGACCGACCAGAGGGACGGGTCTTCGGTTCCCAGCCGCCAAAGAGCGAACGTTTGAATGCCCATTTGCCGCGCCGCGCGCAGTTCGTTCAAGGCGGTTACGGCGTCCAGCATCCAGACTTGGTGGCGGACGTGCTTATCCTCGTCGTCATACGCGAAATGCGCATTCAGCTCATCCCCTTCCAGATGCACGTCGGCATCGGAATCGGAGGCTGCCTGCCAGCCGTCCTGGACGGAGATGCTGTCCACGTTCAGCACCTGGGCGGGATGTCCGCGCGTCGGAATCGACATCGTCCAGTCGTAGCCGTAGTTGCCGATCGCGCAGATGATCTTCTGCTTGGGCACAATCTTAAGCACCCGGGTCAAGTTGTTCTCAAACCAATCCTCGGGAGCGATCGGCCCGGGTCCGCTGCTCACCTCATGCAGGTCGTAGTTCATCAGCAGGATGCCGTCGCTGTTGGCGGAGACGAACTTCAGCTCATCATCGTCGGCGCCGATGGCTTCATTGACGTACAGCCGCAGGTTCTTGGGGTGCATCTGCCGGTAAAGCTCGCTGATCAGCGTGCGGTAAGCGGCAAGGGCGTCATCGGGAAGGTTCTCCAAATCGAGACTCAGCCCGTGGTAGCTGGGATTGGCGGCGAAGAACTGGGCCAACTGCCGTTCAAGGTTTTGCCGCGCCGCCGGATTGTTCAACATGACGCCGGCCGCTGGATCCCAGGCCTGAGTCAGCACGTTGTAATTGCTGAGCAGCGGGAAGATCTCCGTATCCGCGTGTGCGCCGGCGATGAGGTTGTGCACTTTGTTCTGCGGGTCCACGCCGTGCACGCCACGGGCGTCGATGACGTTATAGACCCGGGCCGGGTATTCGCTGTCCTGGGCGCCTCGCAGAGTGCCGTCCGCACTAGTGACGTAAAGCCACTGCGGAAACAGCATATCGACCTCATGGATATGAGCCTTCAGTGAGGCATAGCTGGCCGCGTCATCGTCCACATAATAGGCGGCGCGAATGCCCTCGCCGGAGTTGAAAGTGATCTCCGAAGGCGGACGGCGCAATCCTCGCCGGGCATGGCGGCCACCCTTGGCTCGCAAAGCGGCTGTCCCGCGGGCGTTCAGAGCGTGGTAATTCCTCTTCGGCGTGGGAATCAGCAACGAGGGCAGGCGCTGTTCCCGCACCACGTTGAGGAAAAACAGCACCAGAATTACAGTGGAAGCAGCCGCCACCACGTCCAGAACGCGTCTCAGGCGTTTCCAGCGCTTGCGTTGCGGATCGAAGAAAATCTGGCGCGTCATGCCTTTTTAAAAGACTACAGGAATTCGCGCCCGCGAGCGGCCCCGCCGGCCCGGCTTGATCTTCTCACGAGAATGAAACCCAACTGCCGGCCTTAGTTAGATCATCAACTTGCAAGTATTTCTTCAGCTTTTCCTTTGCCGTCATGCCGCCGGGAATTTCTCGCAAAATGGCAGGCCGCCGACTCTCATCGATGGTGTCCATACTCGTCTATCTCGTGGTTTCGGTCTCTTACAACATACGCAAGATAGGCGACAACCAGAACATTGGTCACCGTGAGGGCAAGTTTGAGAGCAGTGACGTGGCGCGCAATCTGGTAGAACTCCCAGGGAAGAAACGATGCCGTCAGGATCAACGTCAAGTACTCGGCCCAGGTCTTCTTGAGGATCAGGCCCACGCCTTCAACGACATCCAGAACGGCATAGAGCAGCAGGGCGATGCTGATCAGCTTGAGCCGATGCGAACTGAGCAAGGCGGCCTTTTCTAAGATCAGGTTGACGGCGCGATTCTCCGGATCAAACTTCAAGGCGATGGCGGCCCGCATGAGGATATCGGCGACGTCTTTATGCAGCAGCTTGATGACGCCAAAGCCCGTGGCGGCAAAAAATGCGGCCTTGGCCAACTTCAAAATGCCGATGAGGATCAGCCAGCGATGGTGGCTCGCGCGATTCCAGGCAGCGAGTTTCTGCAGGGCAGGATACATAGCGTGGTCAGAGCGCTTTCCTAGCGCCTTTTCACCTAGGACACATCACAAAGACGGAATGAAAGGCGGCCCCTCCGGTAAGCAACGGCCGCTCATTCATGGACCGCCGGTTCAGAGCCAAGCGGAATGCGCTGCAGGTTGTGGAAGGGCGGCATCGGCTACATGCTCTCTTGGCTGAAAGGCCGGCCGTTCGAAGTTCTGCGCAATAAGGCAATCGTTTAGGCCGCTTCCAGGCGATAAAAGCTGATCAGATCGGTGCTCGGGGGCGCCACGCCGGTCTGGCGCAGAATCGCGCCCAACTGTCCCCGATGGGCGGTTCCGTGGTTTACCATTTGCAGCACCGCCTGCCAGACCGGCGTGCCCAACCGCACGCCCTTCGAGTTGGAATACTCGACCGCGGCGAACCATCCGGCTTCGGAAAGGCCGCCCGCCCAGATGTTGATGCCATCCAGCAGGCGAAACCAGTCATCCTTGAGCTGAGCGAGGCCGGCGCCGGGCTCTGGAGGATGGGCCGAATTGGAGATAAGGCGCGCGCCCCAGATGGTATCCGCTTGATAGAGGTGAAGCAGGGTTCGGTAGATGCTTTCGAAAGAGAGTTGGCGATCGGCGAGCAACTGTTCCTCTCCCAGCGGCTCTAGCACGGCGATATAGCGCTCCGAGGCCCAGCGATGATACCGCAGCAGCGAACAGCCGATGGTGGAGACATTGTCGGGCATGCAGTGATTTCTCCTTGCGTATTTCCCAGCACATAAAGCGCGGCTTGTTCGGCGAACCGCATTCGCGAAGCGACGTACCTCCACGAATCCGATGTTGCAGGCAACCCCTTCCGGAGAGACGCGCCGCTCAACGGGCGAGCAACCGCTTGCGCGGCAGTCGTTCGAGATAAGGAGCCAGCTTTTCCAGCGCCGCCTCCACGCTCACCCCGTATTTCGCGCGCAGAGCATCCACCTTGCCATGTTCGATAAAGCGATCAGGCCAGCCGATGCGTACCACCGGGGTTTCCAGCCGCATCTCGCTCAGGGCTTCCAGCACCGCGCTGCCGAAGCCGGCCATCAGAACATGGTCCTCAAACGTGACGATTGCGCTCACGCGTTCCGCATAGCCGGCCAGCAGATCGCGGTCGAGCGGTTTGATGAAGCGCGCATTGATCAAGGCAGTGGAGTAACCATCTCCTTGGAGCCGCAGCGCCAGCTCACGCGCCATGGGAAACAATGTCCCTAGTCCGAAGACGGCGATCTCATCACCGTCGGAGACGACTTCGGCACGACCAATGGGGAGGGGGACAGGATACGATTTGATCTTCACCCCCGGCCCGGCGCCGCGCGGGTAACGAATAGCGCTCGGCCCCGGGTGGAGCATCGCCGTATAGAGCATGTCGGCCAACTCGTCCTCATCCTTTGGCGCCATCTGGATGATGTTGGGCAATCCACGCAGGTAGCCGATATCGAACAGGCCGTGATGCGTGGGTCCGTCGTCGCCGGAGAGGCCGGCACGGTCCATGCAGAAGACTACCGGCAGGTTTTGCAGGCAGACGTCGTGCATTACCGGATCGAAGGCCCGCTGCAAGAAGGTGGAATAGATGGCGCAGAAGGGCTTGAAGCCCATGGTGGCTAGCCCGGCAGCAAAGATCACGCCATGCTCTTCAGCAATGCCCACATCAAAATATTTTTGCGGATGATGAGGACGGAAGAGATCGAGCCCGGTGCCATTCGGCATGGCGGCGGTAATGGCCACCAGTTTGGGATTCTTATCCGCCAGTTTGACCAGCGTCTCGGCAAAGATCTCCGAATAGGTCTTTTGGGCGGCCGGCTTGGTTTCTCCCGTGTGCGGATCGTAGGGGCCTAAGCCGTGAAACTTCTTCTGCTTCTCGAGCGCCGGCTGAAAGCCGCGGCCCTTCTGGGTGATGGCATGCAGTAGAACCGGGCGGTCCTGGCTCTTCAGAAATTGGAAGGTCTCAATCAACAAACCGATGTTGTGTCCGTCGACCGGCCCATAGTAAGTGAGCCCGAATTCCTCAAAAAGCATGGAGGGCCAGAGCATTCCCTTGGCCGCCTCCTCCGCCTTGCGCACCACGTGGCGCGCCGCTTTGCCGCCCAACCGTTCGACCAGGCGGGTGGCGGTGTCATGCAGATTGCTGTAGTGCTCGTTGGTAACGATCTTGTGCAGGTAGCTGGCAATGGCTCCCACGTTGCGGTCGATCGACCACTCATTGTCGTTGAGGACCACGATCATCCGCTTGGTGCGCTGGGCGATGTTGTTGAGCGCCTCAAAGCTGATGCCATTGGTGAAGGCGGCATCGCCCGCCACGGCCAGAACGTGATTGCGGCCGCCCACCAGATCGCGGGCTACGGCCATGCCCAAGGCCGCGGAGAGCGCAGTGCCGGCGTGGCCCGCTCCATAGCAATCGTGTTCGCTCTCAGTGCGCAGCATGAAGCCATTGAGGCCGCCCGGCTGCCGCATGGTGGATAACTGCTGACGCCGGCCCGTCAGCAGCTTGTGCACATAAGTTTGGTGGCTTACATCGAAGACGAATTTGTCGCTGGGGGTGTCAAAGACGTAGTGCATGGCCAGCGTCAACTCAACCACTCCGAGATTGGGTCCCAGGTGGCCGCCGGTCTTGGCCAGAATCTGAATCAAATATTCGCGAATCTCCTCGGCGAGGGATTCCAGTTGCCGCACGCTGAGGCTCTTAATGTCGGCGGGTGAATTGATCGTGTCGAGTAGCAGCTTCCCCATGATCTCCCATCGAACGCCTTGCGAGCTGCGGGTGAGCGGCTCGCACAACTCTCACCCCATCAAAAAAGACCCCAGAGGGGTCTGAGCGCAAGTTTGAGGTTCAACCCGCATTGCCGTTAGTATACAAGACATACACCCTTGCCGTGCCGCCGGAGCATCACCCTAGAGGACTTCTTATTGTGAGATTGCGACGCTTTTTTGTACTTCTTCCCGCGCTCCTGTGCTTTGCCATCGTCTCTGCCTCCGCGCAGATTTCTACCGGCTCCGCAATGCTGGCCCAGCTTGGACTGAAGCCGGAGAGCGGGCAATCAGCCGGCGCCAGCGCGCTGAACGATCCTTCGGTCTCCCCGGGAACCTCCTTCCTCTATGGGCTGGAGGCGAAATTCGCGAAGGCAACAGCGGAGGGCGGCGGTCACGCCTTCGCTTCTTTCTTTGCCGAAGACGCGGTGACCTTGGCCAATGGCAAAGCTCCGGTGATCGGCAAGGCGGCGATTGCGCAGCAGGCGACATGGAATCCGAAGCAGTACCAGCTCACCTGGAAGCCGGACGGCGCTCGCATGAGTTCGGCCGGAGACATGGGCTTTACCTGGGGACACTATGACGGCCGCTCCATTGACCAGCACGGCCAATCCGTCGTAACCGGCGGTCGTTACTTCACGGTGTGGAAGAAGCAGAAAGATGGCGCTTGGAAGGTCGAGTTAGACGCAAGTAACAACGAACCCGCAAATTCGGGTGACTGCTGCCGCCTGCCATAGGCGGCGAAAAGCATTTTCAGGTTAAGATCAATCGACCGCTCCCTTCCCCAAACGGTCAGCGCATGTCCCCCAAAAAAATCTATGCCCCTTCCGGAGCCGCGCCTCGGCGTGCGGATTCAGTCTGCCGGGACTAGCTCCGTGCCTGGGTGCGAGAAAGTGCCGATGTCCACTAGCCCGAGAGCGGTCCAACGCGACGATGCGGAGCGGGTGAGGAATCTGCTCGAATACGAGATCCTGGACACGCTTCCCGATCCCGCCTTCGACGAGATCGCGCGCCTGGCGGCGTCGATCTGCGGCGCGCCCTATGCCTTCATCGGATTCGTGGACTGGTCGCGGGTGTGGTTCAAATCGCACATTGGATTTTCATCCCGGCAGATCGCGCGCAACGGCTCAGCCTGTCAGTTCGTCGTTATGGAAGAGCGGCCCACGGTGATCGACGATGCCGCCGCCGACCGGCGCTTTCCCCCGCGGGGAATAGCCCTGGATCAGGACATTTACTGCCGCTCCTATGCGGCCGCGCCTCTGGTTAGCCCGTCCGGCGCTGTGATCGGAGCTCTCTCGGTGGCGGGCGCCCAACCCGGCATGTTCAACCGAAGCTGCCTGGAGCCTTTGCAAATTCTCGCCCGCCAAGTGGTCACCCGGCTGGAGCTCTACTCCAAGAACAATGATCAGGAGCGGGTTCTGCGGTCGCGCCAGCGCACCGAACGCGCCCTGACGGTGGAGCGGAACTTCGTCTCCGCCGTGCTGGATACGATCAGCGCCCTGGTGCTGGTGCTGGACACCGCCGGGCGCATCGTGCGCTTCAACCGGGCTAGCGAGAGCACCTCCGGGTACGCCTTAGCCGATCTGGCCGGACGCGTCTTTCCCGAGGAGCTCTTTCCTCCCGAAGATCGCGAACGCGCCATTCAGCTCTTCGAGCGCGCCCGTTCGGGCAAATCGGGGAGCGCCCGTGAAGTCAATTGGCATTCCAAAACGGGACAGATGCGGCGCATCTCCTGGACCGCAACCTCGCTCACCAACGCCCAGGGAGAAATCAGCTTCATCATCATGACTGGGATCGACCTGACGGCGCAGCGGGCGGCGGAGGCCGCGCTGGGCACCAGCGAAACGCGCTATCGCCAGCTGGTGGAAAACAGCTTGGGAATGGTGATCACGCAGGACCTCCGCGGCACGCTACTCTCCATCAACGCGCATGCGGCCGCCAGCCTGGGATACGAGCCGGAGCAGATGACCGGCACGCCGCTGAGAGACTATATCGATGAGGAGCACCGCGACGAATACGACCGCTACCTGGAATCGATTGAGCGGGATCGCGAGTGCGAGGGACGATTCCATTTCAAACAGAAGGATGGAGGAGTGGCCATCATTGCCTATCGCAATCGGCTGCTCGATCTGCCCGGCTCCGAGCCATTCATTCTGGGCTATGGCATCGACATCACCCGGCAGACACAGGCTCAGGATGAGCTCAATGCGCTGATGAGCCAGCACGAATCGATTTTGGAGGCGGCGGGCGACGGAATCTGGGGGATGGATCTGGAAGGGCGCCTGACCTTCGTCAACCGCAGCGGAGCCGAAATGTTCGGCTATACCCCGCAGGAAATGCACGGCCTGCAGATGCACGCTCTGGTGCACCATTCGCATCCGGACGGCTCGCCCTACTCGCTCGGGCAATGCCCCATCGCCTCCGGCCTCAAGAACGAGGAGCCCGTCTATGTGAACGACGACGTCTTCTGGCGCAAAGACGGCAGCTCCTTTCCGGTGGAATATGCCGCCCGCCCACTGGTACACGGCGGCCGCATCACCGGCGCCGTCGTGGCCTTTACCGACGTCAGCGAGCGGCGGCGGCTGGAGCGGATGAAAGATGAGTTCATCTCGACCGTAAGCCACGAGCTGCGCACTCCGCTCACCTCGCTGCGCGCCTCCCTGGGGCTGATCGTAGGAGGGGTGCTCGAAAAGCGTCCGGACAAAGTCTCGCAGATGCTGGAGATCGCGGTCGGCAATTGCGACCGCCTGGTACGCCTGGTCAACAACATCGTCGACTTCGACCGCATCGGCAGCGGCAGAATGCCGCTCAGCCTCGGCAACTGGGACACCCTCGAACTGCTGCGGCGCGCCGTTGACGCGGAACGCTCCAGCACCGCCCGCGCCGGTCTCACGTTCCACGTGGACGCCCAGCCGGCGCGGGTCTGGATCGATGGCGATCTCATCCTGCAGGTCCTGGGAAACCTGATTCAAAATGCCATCAAATTTTCCGAGCGAGGCGGGCAGATCCGGTTGGCTGCCTCGGTAACCAGCGAAAAAGAGGTCACCTTCGAGGTTCAGGACCATGGCCGCGGCATTCTGCCGGAAAATCTGCAGCTGATCTTCGACCGCTTCCAGCAGGGGGATGCATCGGATTCCCGCGCCGCCGGCGGCGCCGGGCTGGGGCTGGCGATCTGCCGCAGCATTATTGAGCGCCACGGCGGCCGTATCTGGGTAACTAGCACGCCCGGCCGGGGCAGCTCGTTCTTCTTCACGGTCGAGCGCTCTTCGCCGGACGGCGAGAGCGAAGGCCAAAACGCAGACACCCAATTGACAAACCGGACCGAGGATGAGGGCGATATCGGCCTCTCCTAAGAGTTTCTTGAAAAACATGTTCATCTCCCGTCGAGCATCCAGGATGTGGGGACGGCGTCCGGAGCAGTACACATTATCTTGCGCCTCGCTCGGGGCTTCGGCGCGTTTTTACGCTTTGGATCAAAGGCCCAAGCATCATCGAACAATTTGCCAACCTGCAGACCGATCTTCCTCAGGCAGCCCATAAGTTTTTGGAACGTCTGAACGGTTATCAATGGGGGCGCTGGCTGCTTTTGCAGTGGTCTG
Organism: Acidobacteriaceae bacterium; assembly: GCA_025449575.1. Lineage (GTDB taxonomy): Bacteria > Acidobacteriota > Terriglobia > Terriglobales > Acidobacteriaceae > PALSA-350. Next base: position 16,815 of record JANWJB010000176.1, on the reverse strand, counting down.
ATTACACCCGGACATCGGGCAATATTGGCCCTGCGCTGAGCAGAATCGGAGGGTTTGTTCTCTCCACCGCAAGCATTATCGGCGGCCTTGGACTGGTTCTCTTTCTGGGACTCTATCTGGCTGCCGAGCCTCAGATGTATCTCTCTGGAATTCGCCGGTTTATCCCCACAAACAATCGTGCAATGTTCGATGCGTGCATGGGCAGCGCCGCCAGGGTTCTCCGCTGGTGGCTCATATCCCAAATGTTCTCGATGATTGCTGTAGGAACGATCGTTACAGTCGGATTATGGGCTCTCGGGGTGCCGCTGGCTGGAACGCTCGGTATCATTGCTGCGTTGCTCACCTTCATTCCAAATGTCGGGCCGATTGTTTCGGTTGTACCCGCGGTGCTGCTTGCTGTGATGATCAGTCCGATCAAAGGCTTATTGGTCATACTCTTATTCCTTCTGGTGCATTTCCTCGAAGGAAACATCATCACGCCCCTCCTGGAGCGCAAGATCGTTCGTCTACCACCGGCATTGACCATGACAGCTCAACTCTTCCTCGCCGTTGTTGCCGGCCCGGTTGGCTTGGCGCTCGCCGCGCCCTTTACTGCCATAGCAATTGGCACATTTCAAGTGCTCTTGCCCGATGACCCATTGCCTTCTTCTCCAAGCCTACCTACTTGAGTATCCTCTTTGGAAATGACGGTTCCTGGACTTGTGTTGGCGCTTCGATTCAAAGGAGGGTGATCGTTGTCACAGACCCCGTCATTGCGATCTGTCACTGACTGGCGAATCATTTGGGAGAGTAGTGCCTTCTCGGCCGGTAGACGCGCATACGAAATTAGCGACTACGCGGGATCTGCGAAAACCGCAGGCAACTCCATGCCCAATTCAGCGTTACTCTCAGTACCCGATTCGAGAACTGCATCGAAAAGTACCGCGTATAGACCTTGGCGTGCTTCCAGTCTCTTCTTCCGCTTCCTTAGAAATTCAAACCTGAACGGAGAATATTGTTCGGCCTCCGCCAGGAACGAAGCAGAGAAGTACTCGTACGAATCCGCGATCGCCCCGAGAATGAGCGATCGCCAGCTCATCCGAAGCAGCCCCTTCAACAACTCGCTACCGTTGGTCAAGTTGTTCATTCCGATTGTTACTTGCTCGCAGAAGTTGAGGAGCTGACTCAGGAGACCATCTAACGGCTTACCTGAGGCAACTGCATAAGAAAAGAGTGTCATTGAATCGTTAAGCAAATCTTCCCGCACATCCTGTAAATCATCCCCCAATTGAAGGAGGATGCCCCACTCAAATGAGAATTTGCTTTCCTCCTCGCTGAGCCGGCCACGCACGAGGCAAGCGTCGGCGAGCACCGAAGCGCCACCCTTGGCGCAGCTCATTTGCAACAAGCTGACCTGATCATGGCGACTCAAGTTTCGCTGCTGAGCGAGGCTTTCATCTTGCGCCCGGTGGATAGCGAGCAAACAATCGAAAATCTGCGGATACGAGATGCGAGGATATTGCCCCTCAATCAGCTTCACTAAAGCCCAGATCGCCATCTCCCGTTGGTCTCGCGCTGCATATTCCTCTCCGAGCAATCGCTCCCGAAAGCGCTCGTTAAACCGGATCTTCGCGGCGTTCGATATACCGGTACAGTCCAGATAATTATCACTGTACGGATAGAGCAGGCTGTAGGCGAGGATTGCCGGCGTGAGGCCCGGTCGCTCTCCTAAAAGTGGTTGCAAGCCGCAGGCGGTCCATGCATTGCGGCAAGCCTGGAGAATGTCGGCCCGGGTCAGGCTGGAATCGAACCGTCTTGCCCATTGCGCAAGAGAAACGCCAATCGGCAGGAAGTCGTTCTCGAGGAGCTTAACTGCCTCCGGGCTCAAATCCAATGCCACCGCGGAGAATTGCGCGAACAACTCTATGATTCGACATTGGACGCCGATGCGCTCCGCCGGAAATCGCGAAACTTTGCGGGCTTGCCGCTCCACCGCCCGCAGTCCCTTGTCGTATGCTTTTTCTCGTGTTTGCTGTTCCCTCAAGCTGTATCGCTGCCCTGTTGGCATGGATCGCCCGGCACAAAGTTTCCAAATTTCCATGGTTTGTGCGGATCGCTCTTGCACCCATGACCAGTTGAAGGTTTGCTCCATTCTCCTAGGTACGGACAGAGGAATCCATCGGTTCCAGCAACCTGTTGAGCTCTAAGCTCCAACCTGGAAATCGCATTTGGCGCGCTCGAACGGCACGGATGAGAACCTCCGCCGGTATCCCGAACCGCTCATGCAGGCGGCGAATCATGGCAAAGAGAGAGCGCGGCTCCCCGCAACGCTTCCTAGACCCGTATACGATTGCCAATGACCACAACCGGCGCCACTTGGGTCAGCTTGGACAAATGATCGGCGGGAGCTATCGTTGCCGGGCTCGCAAATTGCGATCCGCGCGCCAGCCACTTCTCGATGGGGGGTATAGAAGCATGAGTATCCATGGGAACCTGCAATCTAGCTTCGCGCTAAGACCAATTGCCGCGAACGTGCGGCGAGCTGCCATCTTGCTGCTGGGTTTTGTGTTTGCTTCAACGCTGTGCCTCGCGGCTGATTCTCCGCAGGCCACGATTTCGAATGGGCAGATTACAGCGAAGATGTATCTGCCGGATCCCGTGAATGGCTACTACCGTTCTACTCGCTTCGACTGGTCTGGCGCCGTCTACAGCCTGCAATACAAAGGCCACGACTTCTACGGCCCATGGTATGACAGTGTCGATCCCACAGTCATCAACTGGGTTTACCGCGACGGGAAAATTGTCAACGGATCCTGCGGCGCTCTCGAGGGGCCGGTCGACGAATTTCAGATTCCTCTGGGTTGGGACGAAGCCAAGCCTGGCGGGACCTTCCTCAAGATCGGTGTCGGCGTACTGCGAAAGAGCGGCGGCAATTACAACCGCTTTGCCCCCTATGAAGTCGTCAACTCCGGCAAGTGGACGGTCAAGAAGCACAAGGATTCGGTCGAGTTCACGCAGGTGTTGTCAGACCCCGAACTGGGCTACAGCTATGTTTACCGCAAAGTCGTGCGCCTGGTGAAGGGTAAGCCCCAGATGGTTATCGAGCGCAGCCTCAAGAACACCGGCCGGCTCGCAATCAAAAGCGAGGTCTACGATCACAATTTTGTTGTGCTCGACAAGCAGCCCCCCGGACCCGATTTCACTATCAAATTTCCATTCCAGGTTCAGACGACCCGGCCGCCCAACAAAGCGCTGGTCGATGTCAGAGGGAATCGGATCGTCTTCGCGAAGCAATACTCAGGGGAAGATCAGGCGGCGGTATTCATCCAGGGATTCGGCGACAGCGTAAAAGACACAGAGATCGTCATCGAGAACAGCAAAGTGGGCGCTGGAATGAAGATTACCGGCGATCGCCCGCTCATCAGAGAATTGTTGTGGTCCATTCGCACCGTGCTGGCGCTGGAGGCCTACGTCGCCATCGACGTCCAACCTGGAGCCGAGTTCACCTGGTCGAATACCTACGACTACTACACACTGCCGGCGGCCAAATAGAGCATTTCGCTTGTGGATGTCTTCTACCCTTCACCGCGTGACGCGGCTTTTCCCGGCAAAAAGCCGCGTCACGAGTCCGCCGATGATGTTTCAAAGAGGAATCGGAATCACCGATCTTCGCCTGATAGCCTCCGCTCTTTTCGGCAAGTCCATCTCGATTTGGACGAAGGACCGGAGACCGGATGGAATTGCAGACGAACTCGGAATTTGCGCAGCGATTTCTTAAACAGAGTGTTCACTCAAACGGTGCGCCAGTTCCGCCTTACTTTTCGGCCTCGCTCCTCATCCCTCGTCGGATTCGCGCAACCGGGCAATCACGCTGAAGTCCTCGAGCGTGCTGATGTCGCCTTTGATTTCGCCGCTCGATGCCAATTCGCGCAGCAGGCGGCGCATGATCTTGCCGCTGCGGGTCTTGGGCAGCGCCTGGGTGAAGCGAACGTCGTCCGGGCGCGCCAAGGCTCCAATCTGCTGCGTGACCCAAGCGCGCAACTCCTGCTTCAACTCCGGAGTAGGCTTCTGGCTGCCCTCCAGGGTGACAAAAGCGGCAATCGCCTGCCCCTTCAACTCATCGGGACGGCCCACCACGGCGGCTTCAGCGACCTTGGGATGCGCCACCAGCGCCGACTCCACTTCCATCGTGCCCAGCCGGTGACCGCTCACGTTGATCACATCGTCGACACGCCCCATCAGCCAGAAATCCCCATCCTGGTCGATACGCGCGCCGTCTCCGCTGAGATAGCTGCCGGGAATTGCCGACCAATATTGGCTTTGGTAGCGCTCGGGATCGTTATAGATGGTGCGCGCCATCGAGGGCCATGGGCGTCGCATCACCAGCAATCCTCCGCTGCCCACAGGGACGGGCTGGCCGCCGCGAGTGACCACCTCGGCGACCACCCCGGGCAGCGGCCGGGTAGCGGAGCCGGGCTTGGTGGGAATTGCGCCGGGAAGTGGCGCGATCATAATGGAGCCGGTCTCGGTCTGCCACCACGTATCGACGACCGGGCATTTGCTCCGGCCGATCTTCTCCCGGTACCACATCCACGCCTCTGGATTGATGGGTTCACCGACCGACCCCAGAAGACGCAGGCTGTCGAGCTTGTGGCGTTGCGGATACTGATCGCCCCACTTGATGCAGGCGCGGATGGCCGTTGGCGCAGTGTAGAAGACTGAGACTTTATGGTCGTCGATGATCTTCCACATCCGGTCCGGTTCGGGATAATTGGGCGCGCCTTCATACATCAGCGTGGTGACACCGTTTTGCAGAATCCCGTAGACGACATAGGAGTGGCCTGTGACCCAGCCGACATCGGCGGTACACCAGTACACATCCTCGTCCCGAAGATCAAAGACCAGCTTGCTGCTGATGTAGGTCTGCACCGCGTAGCCGCCGGTAGTGTGGACAAGGCCCTTCGGTTTTCCGGTGGTGCCCGAGGTGTAGAGAATGTAGAGCGGGTCTTCAGAGTCGAGCGGCTCCGCCGGGCACTCCGGCGCTGCCTTCGCCATCACTTCATGCCACCAATGATCGCGGCCTTTGCGCATGGTGACCTCGGAGCCGGTGCGCCGGTATACGACCACGCTCTTCACGCTGGAGCATTTCTCCAGAGCCTCGTCGACGATCGCCTTGAGATGCACCTCCTGGCCCCGCCGCCAGGAGCCATCCTGAGTAATTACGGCGCAGCACGCGGCATCATTGATGCGGTCGACCAGGGCGTGCGCGGCAAATCCGCCAAAAATCACCGAGTGGATTGCGCCCAGACGCGCGCAGGCAAGCAGCGCGATCGCCAGCTCCGGCGTCATTCCCATGTAGATGGCGACACGATCGCCCTTTTTGATTCCCAAACCCTTCAGCACATTGGCGAACTTCTGTACCTCGGCGTGCAACTCAGCGAAGCTGAGGCGGCGAACCTCTCCCGGCTCCCCCTCCCAGAGGATCGCGGTCTTGTCTTTTCTCCCGCCCAGCGCATGGCGATCGACGGCGTTGTAGCAGAGATTGATTTTGCCGCCCACAAACCACTTCACCCATGGTGGATTCCACTCCAGCACCTTGGTCCAAGGGGTAAACCAGTGAAGTTCGCGCGCAACGTCAGCCCAATAGCCTTCCGGGTCATCGAGGGAGCGCTGGTAGAGCGCTTCATACTCCTCCAGGCTCTTCACGTGCGCCTTGGCGGCAAACTCCGGGGGAGGCGCGAATACCCGATGCTCGCGCAGCGTGGAGCTGAGATTGGGATCATGGAGCGTGGTCGACATTGACTGGTTCCTTCCGAGAGCGGGGTTGGACGGCGGGGCGATTCGTGAACCGAAGTCCGGAAACGCGTTCACCGATTCGATGCCCATTATCGAGCCGCGCCGCGTGATTACTCAAGCACGCTCAGAGGCCATAGCGCCGCTGATGCCACTCCCATGCGCTGGCGACAATCTCGTCGAGCCGGGCGTATTGAGGTTTCCACCCCAACTCGGCGGAGATTTTCTCTGAGCAGGCAACCAGCACGGCGGGATCGCCGGGGCGCCGAGGAGCATCCTCGACGGGGATGGGATGTCCGGTCACCCGGCGCGCCGATTCCACTACCTCGAGCACGCTGAAGCCGCGGCCATTGCCCAGGTTGTAGATCAACCGATCGTTCGCTGCAAGCGCGTCGAAGGCCAACAGATGAGCGCTGCTTAGGTCGCGAACATGGATGTAGTCGCGTATGCAGGAGCCATCGTCCGTGGAGTAATCGCGACCGAAGATCTTGATCGACTTCCGCCTTCCCAGGGCAACGTCGAGGACCAGCGGGATCAGGTGCGATTCCGGCTCATGCGCCTCGCCGCGCCCGGGAATGGCTCCGGCAACGTTGAAATATCGCAGGCTGGCGTAGCGGAGACCATGAATCCGGTTTAGCCAAGTCAACATCCTCTCCACCATCAGCTTCGATTCCCCATACGGATTTGTGGGATGGAGCGGAGCCTCCTCGCGGATGGGAACCGACTCCGGCTCGCCGTAAACCGCGGCGGTAGAGGAAAAAACCAGCCGCTTCACATTTTTCTTCAGCATGGCTTCAAAAAGTATCAACGCGGCGGCGGCGTTGTTCTGGAAATAGAGTTCCGGCCGATGCATGCTCTCGCCCGCCTCGATGAGCGCGGCGAAGTGCATGACGCCGGCGAATTCCCCCTGCGCCAGCACCGCCTCAAGCCTCCCCAAGTCAGCAACTTCGCCCTCTACGAACTCCGCCCCGGCAGGGACCGCATCGCGCTTGGCATGGACCAGGTTGTCATAGATCACTACGCGGTCGCCACGATCGATCAGCGCTTGCGCTACCGTGCCACCGATGTATCCCGCTCCGCCTGTCACCAAAATCTTGTTCAATTGACCTCCTCTTCCCAGCAGCATGGTAGTAGTCTAAGGAGACATCGCCGTTGGACAGCGCGAAAAGGCAACCAGTATGTCTTCTTTGCACGTCTTATTTTGGAGATCTATTACAACGGCAAGGCGGCGCTTCAAGTGGCCCTTTTTTCGGCCGGTGCGTCCAGCATGCTCCCGTATTCTTCGGAGGCAAGAAGTATGGCGCAAGGAAGTTTCAAGCCATACACTTCTGTTCCCAATCGCTCCACCTTTGGGTTACTGCATCTGGGGCAGACCTCGTCTATCGTATGGCTTGTCGCCAGCACTTTGGTACTGATGCCGGATTGAGGCGGAACAGCCGCCTGGCACCGCAAGGGTAGCAGCAGCGAATGCGTCCTGCGGTAGCCGGAATAAATCCCCAACCGACTAGGTAAACTGGCCATGGGACAGCTAAGGATTGGGGCCGTCAGCAGTGGGAGTCTTCCCGCGATGCGGCCGGAAAAACCCTCTTCCAGCTCCCTCGCCAGAGAAACAGGGACTTAACTATGCCGGATGATCTTCTGAATCGCGCGAATTTCGGACTCCTCCCCGAACCTCAGGGGCGCCTTCGCTCTTTCGGAGTCAGCATGGTCACGAACGTCGTGGTCGTCCTGCTTCTGATTTTGTTCACGGCGGCAGTGCGTCACCCGAGCAAGATCAAGTACGAAGCGACTCTAATTTTTGCGCAGACGCCTCCTCCGCCACCCAAGGTGGTGGTTCCCAAGGTGAAGTTCATGGCGCCGCCGCAGCCACCGAAGCTGGCGGAGTTGGAGCCGCCCAAGATCCAAATGCCGCGGCCGGTTCCGCAGCCGGAGATGCCTAAGCCGATCCATATCGACACGCCGGCGCCCAAGCTTCCGCCTGCACCCCCGAAGGCAGTCGCTCCGCCGCCGCAACCCAAGGTGGGGCTATTCTCCAGTCCCAAGCCAACTGAAGTTGCCAATAACAAGCAGGCTCCCGCGGTAAAGGCGGGCGGTTTTGGCGATCCGCTCGGAGCCAAGACCAACGCCAAATCGACCAAATCGCAGATGGTCGCCGTCGGTTCCTTTAACAACGCGCCTGGCACTACAGCGACGGGCGCCGGCGCGGCGCGGCGCGGCGCAATAACAGGTACGAATTTTGGCTCTGGCGTTGCCCATGGCGTCGCCGGCGGCCACGACCACGGCACGGTGGCCTCCGCCGGCTTTGCAAACGGAGTCGTCGGCGGCACTGGCAAGCCCGGGGGCCATGGCACCATCGCTCAAACCAGCTTCAGCAACAACATTGGTAAGGCTCCCACTCAGGTCGCGGTCAACACCGGCGTGCCGCCCTTCGTGCCCCCTATTGTGATATCCGAGCCGCACCCGGAATACACGGCCGAAGCCGCCCACTTGCGCATACAGGGAGAGGTAACTCTGCAGGTGCGCTTCCTGGCGACTGGCCAAGTCGAGGTATTGCGGGTAGTCAACGGATTGGGTCATGGTCTGGATGAACAGGCCAAGCATGTGGCCGAACACATCCGGTTCAAGCCGGCGGAGAAAGATGGGCATCCGGTGGATCACACCACCTTGATTCACGTGACGTTCCAGTTGGCTTAGCCGGTCGGGGTCCGCTGGATTGTAAGAGGTTTTGTTAGGAAGTATCGAGTTTCAAGATCAGTAAAGGTTACAGGAGCCAGGAAATGTCCCTGCGTAGACTTTGCACCATTGGTATTGGTTTGCTGCTGACACTCGGTCCGTCCGCAGTCCAGGCGAAGCAGAAGTATGAGCCGCCCACCCCCCTTTCACCGGCACAGGCCGCCTTAGTGCGGAAAGCTATTGCCAGGGAAAAGGTCACAGTGAAGGAGATCGAGAAGCATTCTCCTTTGGTGCAGACCTATATCCAGAACATGCGCCCGGACCAGCTCCTCTATACCGTCCCTGAATCGGACCAATATCTGCTGGGGCGGGTGGACTTCGGGAAATCCATCGGGGACACCGCGTTTGAAGGAACCTCCTCTTCCTCCAAAACCTTTTTCAAGGGATCGATGAAGTATGTCTCCGGCCTCAGCAAGGCGTTCAAGATGCAATACATCTCCGCCGGCTTTATGGAGATGATGTTCCTCGACCCGATCTCCTTCGATCAGCAGCACTATGACTTTTCTTATGTGCGGCGAGACTTCCTGGGCTCGGTGCGCACGCTGGTATTCGACGTGCACCCCAAGCCGGGCACTGGAAACGGCCGCTTTACCGGCCGCATCTGGGTGGAGGATCAGGACGGCAACATCGTCCGCTTCAACGGCACCTACACCGGCGGCAATGGCGACGACGACAACTCAAATTACTTCCACTTCGACAGCTGGCGCGAAAACCTGCAGCCCGGCATGTGGCTGCCCGTGGGCATCTACGTCGAGGAAACACAGAAGAGCGACCAGCATCCGGTAACCTTCAAGGCTCAGACGTATATCTGGGGCTACAGCCTCCGGCTGCCCACCCACGCGTCCGACGCCGAGTCGGTGAAGATCGACGACGTTCAGGACGAGAGCGCGCAGAACCAGGATCTGAGTCCTCTGCAGGCGGAGCGGGCATGGATCTCGCAGGCCGAAGAGAATGTCCTGGATCGCCTGGTGCAGGCCGGCCTTCTGGCTCCTCCCAGTCCTTTCGACAAGATCCTCGAGCAGGTGACGAACAACATCGTGATCGGGAACAACATCCAGCTCACGGCGCCCATTCACTGCCGCGTCATGCTGACCGAGCCGCTGGAGTCTCTGGCGGTCGGCAACACCATCATCCTGAGCAAAGGCCTGGTTGACGTGCTGCCCTCCGAGTCGGACCTGGCTGCGGTGCTCTCCTTCCAACTGGCGCACATTGTGTTGGGCCACCACATCGACACCCGCTATGCATTTAACGATCGCCTGCTCTTCCCCGACTCGGCGACCTTTGAGCGCATCCACATGTCCCACACCGATGCCGACAATGCACTGGCGGCGACCAAGGCAGTCCAACTGCTGAAGCATTCCGTTTATGCCAATCAGCTTGCCCAACCCGGACTCTTCCTGGAACAGCTTGTAGCGCGCTCCAAGGAACTTACAGCGTTGAACACTCCCCGTCTGGGAGATTCTCTGCTGCAAACCGACGGCACGCCATGGCTGAGCGCCCTGATGACCGGCGCTCCCAAGCTGGACATGAAGAAGCTGGACCAGATCGCGGCCCTGCCTCTCGGCAGCCAGCTCAAGATCAACGCCTGGTCCGACCAGGTCATTCGCCTCAACCCCACACCGTCTCCTATCATGAATCCCCGCGATAAGATGCCGTTCGAAGTCACCCCGGTCTTCTTCCGGCTGACTCGCTACCAGAGCCCTCAGGAACAACAGCAGACAGCCGCGGGACCGGGATCGTCATCTAACGTTCCAGCGGTCGATACCCAGCAAGGAACAGGTGCTCAAGCATCGGCCTCTCAACCGAACCCGAATTAGGGTAGGACCCCTCCCCGAATAGCAAGTCATGCGAAGTGCAACAAGTGGAGGCGGGGTAGACTAAGGTCTGCCCCGCCTTCCTGCTTTGCGGGGAAGACTTTTTATCGAGAGATGTCTGTGCTCAAAAACGCCGCTTTGCTAGCAAGCTTTCTATTTCTCTCCAGCGCTCCCCTGCTCCATTCCCAAGCTCTTCCGGCGGCGACTGCCGCATCGCACCTCGTGGTGGGCGGCATGTTCTCCGAGTTCGCGCCCGACTATGGCAGCAACACGCTTCTCGGCGTGGGATTCTATGTGGATTTAAATGTCCGTAGGCATTGGGGCGGAGAGGCGGAAGGCCGCTTCCTTCGTTTCAACCAACGGCTGGATGTCCACGAAGATACGTACTTGATCGGCCCCAAATACAGGTTTCACTTCCGGAACACCGAGCCTTACATCAAATTTCTCTTTGGCAATGGCCAATTCAACTTTCCCGACAGCTTCGCCCATGGCGGCTATGCGGTATGGGCTCCGGGAGGGGGTATCGATATCCACCTGAATCGCCGTTTCTCAGCCCGAGCGGATTATGAGTACCAGCGCTGGACCAGCTTCCAGGGAAGCTCACTGACGCCGCACGGATTCAGCTTCGGCATCGGCTACCGCCTCTTCTGAAGCCCCCCTTGGCGGCAATGCGGAGAAGTCGCAAAGTCAACAGCGAGTCTCTCCACGCATCAAGAGCGTATGGGCCGCCGGGCCGCTCACTCGAGAAGCGGGAACGCTGCGCCGGGAAATGAGGCTCTGGGAAAAGCGAAATAGAGGAGTCCTCTAGTCCCCTGAAGTGCGCTCAGGGACACGCCGACCGGCCCTTCCGGAGCGCCGCCGACCTGCCGGCGCTCGGAGAAGCCCGTCAGGAACTCTAGAAGTGGTAAGCGATCCCAACCACGGGATTGGAGATGTTGTAGTAGCGGCCTACCTTGACTGCGTTGTAGCCGAAATCCGGCGTTTTCATGATCTGGCCGCGATATTCGGCGCGGATGTCGAAGCTGGGGCTTATCTCGTAGGCAATGCCCGCGCCGTAGATAGCGCCAATCTGGGTAACCTGCTTGAAATCAAGCGACGTGGTACTGGCATCATCCAGCGGAGTAAACATGAAGCCCGCCGGGCCGGCTTCCACAAACGGATTGAAGTTTCTGAAGCTAAAGTTCAATACGTAGGCCCCGGAAAACTCCTGGATGCGATCGTGGGCCCGGAGCGAGTTCACCGTGTTGTAGTATTTCTGCGCATTCTGGGCGTAACCATAGTTCACCTCCAGAGCGCTGCGCGGGGTGAGCATGAAACGGTAGCTAGCCAAGCCCGCCAAGCCAATGGTGCCAGTCTGTTGCACGGAACCCTGAGCGATAAAGGGGGGAATGATGGCGCCGGCGCTGATGCTTATATCCTGACGGCTCTCCTGGGCAAAACTCGCCGCCGCCAAAAACGGCAGCAGCACAAACAGCAGCAAAATTTTCTTCATTCGTTCCTGAACCTCTCGCCTGCTCTGCCCGCTAGCAGGTGACCCGCGTCTCGGGCTTTGTCGGATTTTCCGTGAAGGAGCCATTGCGGCTCGCTCCGGCAATTGTACCTGCGGTAAGCCGCTGCGCGCACCGCCCCGCCCCGGGTTCGCCCCTCCGGCGATCAAACCGATCGCTCTACGCGGAACTCATAAGGCTCCCCGGCATCGCCGGCGAGGTCACGCACGACCTGGAGAAAAGCGGCCGCCGCATGCGACAGAGGCGCCCGCTTGCGATGTACCAAGCGAATGTGGCGCTCAAACCGTAGCGCCTCCACCGGCACCCGCACCAGTTCTCCGCTGGCGATTTCCTGCTCCACCGTCAGGCCGGGGACCAGGGCCACTCCATTGCCCAGCGAAACACACCGCTTGATGGCCTCCAGGCTAGGCAGTTCCACCCCCATATTGAGCGGCGTCTTGTGCTTGGCAAAGGCCGCGATCACTTGGCGGCGCAACGGTGAAGGCACGTTGTGCGCGATGAAATTTTCTGCTCCCAAATCCTCGATCGTGACCCGCCGGGCCCGCGCCAGCGGATGCCGCGGACTTACCACCAGCGCCAGTTCGTCGGTGTAAACGGCAATGGTTCGCAAATGCTCGCCTTCGGGGTGGAAGGAGAGGATGCCGATCTCCACCGTGCGCTCCAGCACCTCTTCAGGAATCTTGCTGGCCAAGGAGCGGTGCACCGTGATGCCGATCTGCGGACAGATTCGCTGAAAGCGGTCCAGTACGCGCAGCAGGTAGAGGCACGTGTATTCATTGGCCGCCAATTGCAGCCGGCCGCGCTCCAGGTTCCTGATCTCCTGGATGGCGCTCCCTGCCTCGCTTCGCAGCTTCAGCAACCGGCGCGCATAGTCGCATAGAACCTCTCCGGCAGTCGTGAGATTGGCCTCGCGAGAGCTTCTGTCGAAGAGGAGCTCGCCCAGATCGCCTTCCAGCTTGTGAATCGTCTGGCTGACCGCCGGCTGGGTGCGGTGCAGACGGGCGGCCGCGCGGGAAAAGCCTTTCTCCTCGGCAACCGCCAAGAGCGTTTCCAACTGAGTAAAGTCCATGGCCGAGCTCCTTCTCAAATGAATTGGGAGGCCGTCGAGACCCGGCGTCTCCGCACCCCTCCGGTACTATAATATTTACTTATCCAATCCAGAAGAAGAATAAATTTGCTTTATGAATCGTCTTTCGCGAGAATGGGTAAATATACGGCGTGGTTTCCTGCGAGGTACATCGACCCATGACGGCAGATCGCCTTTCTTTTTTCGACACGACCCTCCGCGATGGGGAACAATCCCCCGGCTGCAGCATGAGCATCGCGGAAAAGCTGCACATGGCGCACGCGCTTGATGCGCTGGGTGTGGACATTCTGGAGGGGGGGTTCGCCATCGCCTCAGAAGGGGATTCTCAAGCCCTGGAGGCCATCAGCCGCGAGATTCGCCGTCCTACCATCGCCTCGCTGGCGCGGGCGCGCCGCGAAGACATCGAGTCGGCTGCCCGGGCGCTGGAGAGCGCGCGCCGTTCGCGCATTCACATCTTTCTTGCCAGCTCCGACATCCATCTCAAACATAAGCTGAAAATCTCGCGGGACGAGGCGCTGGAGAACGCCGACAGCTCGGTACGGCTGGCGCGCGGCTTGGTGGACGAAGTTGAGTTTTCGCCGGAGGACGCCACTCGTACCGATCCCGACTTTCTCTCCCAGATGGTCGCGGTGGCGGTGGCGGCGGGAGCCACCATCATCAACCTGCCGGACACGGTCGGCTATTGTCTCCCGCAGGAGTACGGCGCCATGTTCGAGATGCTGCGGAAGCGGCTGCCGCAATTGGAAGGGATCACGCTCTCCGCCCACTGCCATGACGACCTGGGAATGGCGGTCGCCAACAGCTTAGCCGCCATCGCCGCCGGCGCGCGGCAGGTGGAGTGCACGATCAACGGCATCGGCGAGCGGGCGGGCAACGCGGCGCTGGAAGAAGTTGCCGCGGCCCTGCTGGTAAGGGGCGACTGTTTCCCTTGCTCTCACGGCCTTGTGCTGGAACGCCTCTATCCCACCAGCCAGGTGCTCTCCGAGGTGATCAGCTTTGGGCCCTCTCCCAACAAAGCGGTGGTCGGCAGCAATGCCTTCGCGCACGAGGCCGGCATCCATCAGCACGGTGTTCTGGCCAATCCACTGACTTACGAGATCATGACTCCGGCCTCTGTCGGGGTGCCCCACAACCGCATGGTGATGGGAAAGCATTCCGGCCGGCACGCGCTGGCGCACCGTTTGCAGCAGCTTGGTTATTCGCTCGACGCCGCCGACCTGGACATTGCCTATCACCGCTTCAGCGAACTGGCCGACCGCAAGAAGTCGATCTTCGACCAGGATCTGCTGGCGCTGGTGCCGGAGCGGCTTCGCCGCTTCTCCGCGGAGACCGACGCGGCGGTGGCTACCACCTCCCGCGCTTAACGAAATTCTTACCGGCCATATGCGGCCAGGAGCTTGGAATGAAGTTGAAAGTCCTCATTGTCGCCGGAGACGGGATTGGCCCGGAAGTCACTCGCCAAGCGGCGGCGATCCTCAAGACGGTAGCCGATATCGGCGGCCATCAGTTCCAGTTTTCGGAGATGCCGATCGGCGGCGCCGCCATTCGAAAAGCGGGCGCGCCCTTGCCGCCCTCGACATTGGACGCGGCGCTGGCCAGCGATGCGGTGCTGCTGGGAGCGGTCGGCGGCAACGAGTTCAATTCCCTGCCACCCGCAGCCCGGCCGGAAGCCGGGCTGCTGCAGCTGCGCCAGGCGCTGGGCGGCTTCGCCAACCTCCGTCCGGCCTTTGCTCACCCGGCGCTGGCGGCCAATTCCCCGCTGCGCCCCGAGACCACCTCCGGCGCCGACATCCTCTTTGTGCGCGAGCTGCTGGGCGGGCTCTACTTCGGTGAGCCTCGCGCTTGGGACCAGGCCGGCGGCGCGGCGTGGAACACGATGCGCTATACCCGCGACGAGGTCGTTCGCGTAGCCCACGTCGCCTTTCGCCTGGCCGGCCAGCGGCGCAAGAAGGTGACCTCGGTCGACAAGGCAAATGTATTGGAGGTCTCGCAGCTTTGGCGCTCGGCGGTCACTGAGGTCGCGCAGCAGTATCCGGGCGTGGCTTTGGAGCATCAATACGTCGATGCTTGCGCCATGCACCTGATGAATGCCCCGCGCAACTTCGACGTGGTGCTGGCGGAAAACCTTTTCGGAGACATTCTCAGCGATGAAGCCGCGGTCATCACCGGCTCGCTGGGTATGCTTCCCTCGGCGACCATCGGAGGAGCGGTCAATCTGTATGAGCCGGTGCACGGCTCAGCTCCCGACATTGCCGGCAAGGGCATCGCCAACCCGCTGGGCGCCATCCTGACCGCGGCTATGCTGCTGCGTCATTCGGCACAGCTTGAAACCGAAGCTAAGGCAATTGAATCCGCTGTCGTGCAGACGCTCGACGAAGGATACCGAACCGCCGACCTGGAGCGCGCTGGAGCCACAGGCAAGCACGTCTCCACAGAAGAAGCGGGAGCGCTGGTTCAGGAACGCCTGAGCGAAATTCTCAAGCGCGCGCGGCCGATGGAAGCCGCGGCGGAGCGAGCGTAGAAAAAGATGAAAGGCGAGATCACAATGTCCTCATCAGCGAAAACACTCTTTGAGAAGGTGTGGGAGTCACACGTAGTCGCCGCTCCGGCAGGCGAGCCATCCCTGCTCTACATCGACCTTCATTTGATTCACGAAGTCACCTCGCCACAGGCCTTCGACGGATTGCGCTTGGCCGGCCGGCCGGTGCGACGTCCCGACCGTTCCGTGGCCACGATCGACCACAACGTCCCCACCACCCCCAACCGGCAGGTGATCGAAGACCCCATCGCCGCCCGCCAGATTGATGCCCTGCGCTCCAACTGCGCGCAGTTCGGCATTCCTCTTTACGACGTACAGTCGCCGAATCAGGGCATCGTGCACGTCATCGGTCCTGAACTGGGGCTTACCAAGCCGGGCATGACCATCGTCTGCGGCGATAGCCACACCAGCACGCACGGGGCATTCGGAGCCTTGGCCTTCGGTATCGGCACCTCGGAGGTGGAACACGTGATGGCCACCCAGTGCCTGCAACAATCCCGGCCCAAGACCTTTCGCATCCTTATCGAAGGGGAGCTGCCTCCTGCGGTAACCGCCAAGGACATCGCTCTCGGCATCATCGGCAAGATCGGAACCGACGGGGCCACGGGATATGTGATTGAATACGCAGGCTCCGCCATTCGCTCGCTCTCGATGGAGGGCCGGATGACCGTTTGCAACATGAGCATCGAGGCCGGAGCGCGCGCCGGAATGATCGCGCCCGACCAGATCACCTTCGACTATCTTGAGGGACGGCGGTTCTCGCCCGCCGGCGAGGAGTGGAGTCAGGCCGTCGCACACTGGCGCTCGCTGGCCAGCGATCCCGGTGCGCGTTTTGACCGTGAGTTGGTTCTGCGCGCCGAAGAACTCGCGCCTTTTGTGACCTGGGGCACCAATCCCGCGATGGTGGTTCCGGTAACGGAGCGCGTGCCCAACCCCGCCGCCGGCCGTTCTGAGGCGGAGCGCCGCTCCTGGCAGCGCGCACTCGAATATATGGCGCTGGAGCCAGGCAAGCCCATTGAGGAGCTGGCCATCGATCGTGTGTTTATCGGCTCCTGCACCAACTCTCGCATCGAAGATCTCCGCGCCGCCGCCCACGTTGTCAACGGCTACCGCGTACATCCCCATGTGCGTGCCATGGTGGTTCCCGGATCGCAGCAGGTGAAACAACAGGCGGAGCAGGAGGGACTCGACAGCGTCTTCCGCGCTGCCGGTTTCGAATGGCGCGAATCGGGCTGCTCCATGTGCCTGGGCATGAACCCTGACATCCTCTCTCCCGGCGAGCGCTGCGCCTCCACCAGTAACCGCAACTTCGAGGGACGGCAAGGCCGCGGCGGCCGCACCCACCTTGTAAGTCCGGTAATG
>JANWJB010000175.1 GCA_025449575.1 Acidobacteriaceae bacterium | reverse complement strand
AGTGTGCCGCCACCATTGATGCCGGCGCGCTCTTCGTGGTGAGTCCCAGCCTGCATCCGGAAGTCATTGCGAAGACCAAAGAGATGGGGAAGGTTTCCATCCCCGGCGCGCTCACACCGACCGAAGTGATCACCGCTTGGAAGGCAGGAGCCGACTATGTCAAAGTCTTCCCCTGCTCCGCTGTGGGAGGAGCCGGCTATCTGAAGGCCCTGCGCGCGCCCTTTCCACAGTTGCGGTTGATTCCCACCGGCGGAGTTACCCTGGCCACCGCGGCGGATTTTCTAAAAGCGGGTGCGGCGGCCCTGGGTGTTGGATCAGACCTCGTGAATACCGCCGCGATTGCAGATGGAAAGCCCCAGGTAGTCACCAATGCCGCACGAGCCTACCTGGAGATCATCGCCCAATCCAGGACGCAGATGTAAGGATCCAGAGCCGTTCTCCTATTTGGAGGAGAGCAGCTTTCCTGGGCGGAAAGCTGCGTAGAGGGCATCATTCCCGGCGGCACCTATAGGAGAACCACTCTAAACGCCGATTACGGCGCAGAGTTCCTTCACCGCGGCGGCGCTCTTCTTCAGCCCCGCGGCCTCTTCGGCGGTCAGCTTGATCTCGATGATCTGCTCCAGGCCGCTCCGGCCCAGCTTGCACGGCACGCCCACGTAAAGTCCGTCTATTCCGTATTCCCCTTGCAAGTAGGCGGCGCAGGGAAGGATCTTCTTCTTATCCTTGAGGATAGCTTCGACCATCTCGGTTGCCGAAGCGGAGGGCGCATAAAAGGCGCTGCCGGTCTTCAGGTGTTTGACGATCTCCGCGCCGCCGTCGCGGGTGCGCTGCACCAGCCGCTCGATGGTGGCCGCGTCCATCAGTTCGGTGATGGGAATGCCGGCTACGGTGGAATAGCGGGCCAGCGGCACCATAGTGTCGCCGTGACCTCCGAGCACAAAGGCGGTGACATTTTCGACCGAAACCTTCAGCTCTTGGGCGATGAAAGTGCGGAAACGCGCCGAATCCAGCACCCCCGCCATGCCGATCACGCGGTCGCGGCTGAACTTGGCAAGCTTGTAGGCGGCCTGCGCCATGGCGTCCAGCGGATTGGAGACGATGATCAAAATCGCCTTCGGCGAATTCGCTACCACCTTGCTCACGACATCCGACATGATCTTGTAGTTGGTCTGCAGCAGGTCGTCGCGGCTCATGCCCGGCTTGCGCGGAATGCCAGCGGTGATGACCACAACGTCGGAATTGGCGGTGTCGGCATAATCATTGGTGCCGATAACGTGAACGTCGCGCTTCTCCACCGGCATCGCTTCCAACAGATCCAGGCCCTTGCCCTGGGGTACTCCCTCGACCACGTCGACCAACACGATGTCGGCCAGTTCCTTAGCCGCGATCCAATGGGCCGTGGTGGCGCCGACATTTCCCGCTCCTACGATCGTCACTTTATTCCGCATAGCTCTCCTTGTAATTGTCGATCTTTGGGCCGCCCCATCGCCGGATCGTCAGTCCATCGACCGGATCATGGAGGCGGCGAACTCACTGGTGGAGACCTTGGTTGCGTCCTGCATCTGGCGCTCGAAATCGTAGGTGACGCGCTTCTGCCGGATGGTCTTTTCCAGCGAACTTTCGATAAGCCTGGCTGCTTCCGGCCATCCCAGAAAATCGAACATCATGACACCGGAAAGAATGACTGAGCCGGGATTGATGACGTCCTTGTCCGCATATTTGGGCGCCGTTCCGTGGGTGGCTTCAAAGACGGCGTAGCCGTCGCCAATATTGGCTCCCGGCGCGATGCCCAGGCCGCCCACCTGCGCCGCGCACGCATCGGAAATGTAATCGCCGTTCAGATTTGGAGTGGCCAGCACGCTGTACTCCTCCGGGCGGATGATGACCTGCTGGAAGATCGAATCGGCGATCCGGTCGTTCAGCATCAGCTTGTTCTTCCACTGGCTCTTGCCATGAGTGGCTCCGATCGAATCGATCACCTGCTTGACCTCCGCATAAATCTGCTTGCGAAAGTCCTCGGAAGCAAATTCCAGGCCCGGCTCGATCAGCGCGGCATTGGCCTCTATCGTGAGTGCGGGGTTGGCTTCAAGGTTGCCGAGAATCCAGCTCTCCCGCTCCGTGACCGTCTGTTGGCGGAACTCCTGAGTGGCCACTTCATAGCCCCATTCGCGGAAGGCTCCCTCGGTGAACTTCTGTATGTTCCCCTTGTGCACCAGCGTGACGGATTTGCGCCCATTTTCCAGTGCATACTGGATCGCCTTGCGCACCAGCCGCTTGGTTCCGGTGATCGAGATCGGCTTGATGCCGATGCCGGAGTCCTCGCGCACCTTCTTCTTTCCGCCCTTCAGCATCTCGTCATTCAAAAAGCTGATGAGTTTGCGCGCCTCGGGCGAGCCTTCCTTGAATTCGATGCCGGCGTATACGTCTTCAGTGTTCTCGCGGAAGATCACCACGTCCAGCTTTTCAGGATGCTTCACCGGGCTGGGCACGCCCTGGTAGTACTTCACAGGCCGCACGCAGGCGTAAAGATCGAGAATCTGCCGCAACGCTACGTTTAGGGAGCGGATGCCGCCCCCCACGGGCGTGGTGAGCGGACCCTTGATCGAGACGCGCAAATTCCGCGCGGCGGAGACGGAATCTTCCGGCAGCCAGGTGTTGAAGCGGCGAAAGGCCTTCTCTCCTGCGTAAATCTCAAACCACTTCACGGCACGCTTGCCGCCGTAGGCTTTTTCTACCGCAGCGTCGAAGACGCGCTGCGCTGCGCGCCAGATATCGCGCCCGGTTCCGTCGCCCTCGATGAAGGGCACAATGGGATGATCGGGCACTCGAAATACGCCGTTGGCGTACTGAATCGCCTCACCATCTTGGGGCAAGGAAAGGCCGTTGTAGCTGGTCTGCATGGATGGGGATCTCTCCAATGGGGAAAGTTACGGTTGTGCCGGAGGCGGCTCTGCTGCTGGTAACTCTCTACAAAGGCTACCACCCGAAGGAATTCAGTGGCAATGAATGCGCTCCGGTTGCCGCCGCCTGGGATGGTTCAGAGTGGATGCGAATCGGGGAAACCGCTTCTGGAGCCGGGATGGCATCGAGGAGTAAGCTGGTGCCATGTCCAGGCGGCCCTCGCTGTACATCCGTTCTCCCCTCGTCTTCTTCGCTTTCGCATTCTGCCTGGCTGCCGGACCCGCCGTCTTCCCGGCTCAGGCGCAGCAGGCGGAGCCGCTGGGAACAATCTCCAAGCCGGCTCCCAATTTCTTGAAGCATGCCGGCATCAGCCAGAACCTCGACCAACAACTCCCGCTCGACGCGCAGTTTCTCGATTCCACCGGTGCCCACGTTACGCTGGGCCAATACTTCGGCAAGCGTCCCGTTGTCTTTGCGATGGTCTACTTCCGCTGCCGTCTGCTCTGTCCGCAAGTGTTGAATGGAATGGCGACCGCATTGCGCCATACCGGCTACACCGCGGGCAAGCAGTATGACGTTGTTGTCGCGAGCATCGACCCTCAGGACACCCCTGCCGACGCCATGACGGAGAAGCAGCGCTTTTTAGGATGGCTGGGTGATCCGGGTGCGGCATCGCATGTGCACTTCCTGACCGGCGCCGCCGCGGCGAGTTCCAGCATGGCGCAGGCTGCCGGCTTCCACTACGTACGGGTTCCCGGGCCGGACGGCAAGATGGATCAGTACGCTCACTCGAGCGTCATCATGTTCGCGACGCCGGAGGGGCGGATGTCGAAGTACCTTTCCGGAGTTTCCTATCAGCCGCGCGATGTGCGTCTGGCCCTGATGACCGCGGGGAATCATCACATCGGCTCCCTCGGCGACCTCGTCCTGCTCTATTGCTGCAGCTACGACTCGAGCACCGGCGCCTATACGGTCTCGATATTGCGGGTTCTGGGTCTGGCGGCGGTAGGCTCTATCCTCGCGCTTTCGCTGCTGTTTTTTCTCTTAAGCCGCAAATCGAAGAAGACGCCTCGCCCCGCATAGCGCGAAGTTTCATCTGCCGCCCGCAAATCGCCGAATGAATGGGGTCCGTCCGCCTGCCACACGCTGAACCTCGACGCCACGGGGCGCCACACTCACCCAATGGCCTGTCGATTGTCCATGTTCCGAGGGTTTGTGGCGGAGAGACAGGGATTCGAACCCTGGATACCTTGCGGTATACACGCTTTCCAAGCGTGCGCCTTAAGCCACTCGGCCATCTCTCCGGAGGCGGGTGTCCTTCCCGAATGTAGCACAGCGGCTGGCCGACTTTTAGATCGCTGCCGGCGGCAGAACAGTTGCCGATCAACGGGGTCGGCACAAAAAATGCCGCCGCGGACCTGCTATTAGAGCAGCAGGAGCAAGGCGGCCAGCAGCGCCGCCGCCAGCGTCGATACAAAGTTCACCGCATCGTTGTTTAGCAGGCCTCTTCGCTCCACGGTTGCGCCCAGCAGGGAATCGAAGAACATCCCGGCGATTGCCCCCGCCGCGCAAGCTGCCGCGGCGCGGAGGCTCAGCCGCAGAGTGAGAGCGGCTACCAGCACCACTAGGATCGCGCCCGTCGCCCCGGCCAGGGTGCCCGGAATGCTCATGCCGCCATCCGTGCCGGGAGCCACGCGTGATCGCGTGGTGATCAGCGATGGGCTTCCGCCCAAGACCTGCCCGATTTCGCTCGATAGCGTATCGGCGGCAGCCTCGGCCAGCGCGGCCGCCAGCATCGCTGCGCCCAGAGCCGCCCAGCGGGGTGGACCGTGGCTGGTCATGGCTGCCGGAGGGGATGCTGCGAGAAGGCCCGGATTGGCCAGCCGGATGGTCAGCGCCCCTGCGCCGATGAGGCCCGCAACACCTAGATTGGCAGTGACTTGTGCCGCATTGCGCCCTCGCCGGCCCTCCGCGGCGCCCAACTCGGCCTTGCGTCTCCGGCCAAAGCGCGTAGCGAAGTAGGTGAGCAGAATCATAGTGAGCAGGGCAGCAAGAGCCGATCGCAGCCAATGCGTGCCATCCGCGCTGGCCAACAGCATGGTTGCCGCCAGCAGACCACCGGCCAGCGCGGCCCTCCGCGTTCCGGCGCGCGCCGCCCACGCTGCCACGGCGAATGCTGCGCTGATCAGCAGCGCTCCTTCACTGGCGCCGCTCCAGTTGTGGATGATCCACCAGACGGCGGGCACCCCGCATAGCGTAAGAACGCCGGCTGACAGCAGCCGCGATTGCCACTGCAGTTCGGGCGGGTTCCGGCGCTCGGAAAGCAATGGCCGATTTTGCGCTCGCCGTATCCCTGGATGTGCCATCCCGTTTACAATCGTCTTTCTGTCAAAAGTGGAAATGCCCTATCTTCTTCTATGATCGCCGCTTTCATCATGACAGCACGGGTAGCTGGTTGCGCTCATGCTGCAAGCTTTCCTATCCCAGTCCGTTTCTCCGAAGGGATTGTGCAGGCCGTTCTTGCTGCAATGCCGGAGGACAAAACGCAGTGAGGTCTTCACGAGTGCGCAGGATTGCAGGGTCCCTGAAAACGGGTGTCGCATTAGATCACTGCTGGGGGCCTGAGGAGAAAGACCCGGCCACCCAGAATCGGCTCATGGAAGGTCCAGCCCGCCGCCGCGGAATGAGCCACCGATGGATTCTTGCGCTGGCCTCCGGGCTTGCCGTTTCGCTGGCCCTGGCTGGCTGCGGCGACCAATATCGTCCCGTGGTTACCCCGGTGAATCCCACCGGCCCCACCTCGCAACCGCAGACCTTTGTCGTCGTGACCACTTCGACTGGTCCGAACGTGCCCGGCCTAGCCAATGTCTTCGATGGCTCAGGCGACACGCTGCTGACCCAGGCGACCCTGGGCAATGGCCCCTTGGCGGCCACCATGAGCCTCGCCGGCAGTCCGATGATCAACGTAAATGCGGACGGAACGGTGAACTCCTACGATCCCTCGACCACATTGATGGCCAACAAGGTGGCGCAGAGCACGCTGTTGACTCAGCCGGGGCAACAGCCTCAGCCCTACAACATGATCGCTACCACGAGTAACCTGTTCATCGATCTGCCCACGGCGCAGCAGCCGGCGGCGGCCGTGCTTAAAAATGCCGGCGGCCTCTATCAGTTGAATCAGGAGCTGCCGTTAGCGGCCAGTCCGGTCTCCTTTGCAGGCAACTACGATGCGCAGCGCATTTATGCGATCTCGCAAGACAACGGCTCCAACAGCGTTGCTTTCGGGGATTGTAATAGCCCTGCTCAGGTGACGACGCCGGGCGAGGTCGCTGCGATCGAGCTGAGTACCGTCACCATCTCCGGAACGCTTCCCGTCGGCATCTGCCCCGTCTATGGCGTCTCTTCCACTGACAACCTGCGAACGTTTATTCTCAATCGCGGCAGCGGCACGGTGACGGTCATCAACAGCCAGACCAACCAACTGGACAATACTCCCGGTCTGCCCAATATGGATCCCGCGACCGGCACGCTTACCCTGCCCCCTCCGGCGGGATACACCGGGCCGCTACCCTTCAACGCGGGTCCCGTCTACGCCGATTACTACCAGCCGACCAGCCAGTTGGTGACGGCAAATTACGACTCCGACACCATCAGCATCATCAATACCAGCGTGGACGTCTTCGGCAACGACTCCAAACTCTTCGGCCAAACCGTGACCGTCCCGGTCGGCCGCGGCCCGGATGCGCTCACCATCTTGCGGGATGGCAGCCGCGTCTACGTTGCCAACCAGCTGGACGGAACGGTGAGCGTGGTCAACCTCACCACCTATCGGGTGGAGGCCACTATCCCGGTGACTGGACACCCGATCGCTATCGCATCGGTGTATAGCACCCCTTATGCGCAGGTCTATGTACTGCCGTCGGACCAGCCATACATGAACGTGATTCGTACCGATACCGATACCGTCACCGCTTCCATCCAATTGGACGGACTGGGCGTGGACCTTCACGTCAACACCCAGCACGCCGGCGTCAGTTCCGCTCCCGGAAGCGCAGCAGCGGTGATCAATGTGAGTCGCGCTCCCGGCAGTGGCGCTCCCTGTGGCTTCGGCGCTATCTGCTACTCCGCCACCACCCCTCCATAACCCTTCGGCTGCTGGAATTTCTCCATCTCCGGCAGCTCCTCGCCGCAGAGACGCTATTGCAGCCCATCTCCGTGGCCGCCGCAACGCCCCGAGCGTGTTTGGCGCGAGGAACATTGCACCCTTCGGGGGATTCCCGCGCTGTTCTGTTTCTCCATCGGATGTGCGACGATAAAAGGTTCGGCGAAACGTCTATTGAACTGGACGGAAATGTGGATGTTGGTGCCTGAAAGTCCCTGGTTGACGGTGGTGGTGCTGCTGGCGGGCGCGATCGGCTTTGCCCTCGCCCCCCTGGGGCTGGCCGCGCTCTGGTCCCGCAAATTTTCGCCTCAGAAGCCGGGGCCGCAGAAAAATGCGGCCTACGAATGTGGACTGGAGTCGCCCGGAGACGCCTGGATCCAGTTCAACGCATCTTATTATCTATACGCGATCGTCTTTCTGATTTTCGATGTCGAGGCCATTTTCCTGCTGCCGTTTGCGGTGGCGTTTTCCGGACTGACGGCTGGGGCATGTTTGGCCATGCTCCTCTTCCTCCTTTTGCTGGTGGAAGGGCTGGTGTGGGCGTGCCAAAAGGGAATTTTGAACTGGACCTGACCGGTCTGGCGGGCGCCAGGTGGAAATGGGCGATGAAATGGATGAGGAACTTCAGGGCCTGAAAGCCGAGCTGAGCAAGCACGGGATATTCACGACCACGTTTGAAGAGATGTACAACTGGGGCCGCAAAAACTCAGTCTGGCCTCTCACCTTTGGACTCGCGTGCTGCGCCATTGAGATGATCGCCACCACGATGGCCCGCTATGATCTCGCTCGTTTTGGAGCCGAGGTCTTCCGCGCCTCTCCGCGGCAAGCTGACCTGATCATCGTGTCCGGAACGGTGACCAAAAAGATGGCTCCCCAAGTTGTGCGTCTCTACAACCAGATGCCGGAGCCGAAATACGTGATTGCCATGGGAGCTTGCGCCATCTCAGGTGGACCGTTCCGCGATGGATACAACGTGCTGCGGGGAATCGATCGCTACATTCCCGTCGATGTGCACATTCCCGGCTGCCCGCCGCGGCCTGAAGCGCTGATTGATGCCTTCATGATGCTGCAGAAGAAGATCGCGGCGCAATCGCTCACCGGGGAGGACCGTCCCCGCCATCTGCGCGAGGACGCACCCAGCGAGTTCGTGGTGCCCAAAGAGGGAGAGCATGGCCTGGAGCCTCCGCAGAACGCAGAGGTGTGGAATCCGCTGCGAGTGATCCAAGAATGAGGGAGCCTCACGCATGACGGAACCGGAAGCCAAAACCGGAGAGATCCGAGCCGCGGCGGCTCCGCCTGTGACTGCGCCGCCCGAACCGGTCAGCGCTGAGCAGGTGAAATCCGTCCTTGAAGCCGGCGTTCCAGGTTGCCAGGTGGAGCTGGTGGTCAACGGCAACCCCTCTGCGCAGCACTCTTTGCGCATCGATCCGGCGCATGCCCGGGCCTCGGCGGAGTTTCTGCGTAGCCACTCCGAGCTAAAGCTGGATTACTGCTCCAATGTCACTGGCGTGGATTGGCCTGTGGCTGGGAGTCCCGCCACCCCTGGCAATCCGGGTTATTTGGAGGCGGTGTATCACCTCTATTCAATGGAGAAGAAGCTCGGCCCTGTGATTGTGCGCATGCGAACCGGAAACCGAACCGACGATGTACAGCTGCCGTCGCTGACCCCCGTGTGGCGCAGCGCGGAGTTTCAGGAGCGGGAAATCTTTGACCTCTACGGCATTGTCTTCGTGGGGCATCCCGACTTGAGGCGGCTGCTGATGTGGGAAGGGTTCGTCGACCATCCGATGCGCAAAGATTATGTGCCGCCGCCGGAGGATGACCCCATGCCGCAATTCCATGGCAAACCGCCGGCGGCGCCCGCCCAGTCTGCCAACCCGGGCACTGGAGAAAAAGGGTAGCAATGGCCTCGACGATCACACCCGGCGCAAGCCTGCAAGATCAAAGGGCGGACCAGACGGCTGCGGGACTCGCTGAAACCGTTCGCGAACTCGGTGGCGAAGCAGGCGGGCGCCTGCTGGAAATTTCCATGGGCCCGCATCATCCGTCAACGCACGGTGTCTTCCGCATGAACGTCTTGCTGGACGGCGAGCGCGTGATGCGCCTGAAGCCCGTCTTCGGCTACCTCCATCGCAATCACGAGCAGATCGGCGAGAAGACGAGTTATCTAGGTTCCATTCCATACACCGACCGCCTGGATTATCTCTGCTCGATGACCAACAACTGGGCCTACGCACTGACGGTGGAAAAGCTGACCGGCCTGGTTCCTCCCGAGCGCGCGGAATATATTCGCGTGATCACCGCCGAACTGACGAGGCTGCAGAACCATGCCAGCTTGGTCGGCTTTCTGCTGCAGGACATGGGAGCCAGCGGTACGCCGTTGATGTATGCCTTTCGCGAGCGGGAGAAGATCCTGGATCTCTTCGAGTCGCTCAGCGGCTCGCGCATGATGTGCAACTACATGCGCTTCGGCGGCGTGCGCGTGGATCTGCCGCCGGGCTGGGCGGAGCAGGCGCGCCAGGTGCTGGATGCTTTTCCGCGCTTCCTCGGCGAGTTTGAAAAGCTTTTGACCCAGAACGAGATTCTCGTGGCCCGTACGCAGGGGGTGGGCATACTATCCCCGCAGTTGGCGGTGAATGCCGGCGTCACCGGTCCCATGCTACGCGCCAGCGGCGTCAACTATGACCTCCGCAAAGTCGATAGGTATGGAATCTACGATCGCTTCTCCTTCCGCGTGCCGCTAGGGGAGCACGGTGATGTTTTCGACCGCTACATGATGCGCATTCTGGAGATGCATGAGTCGGTCAAGATTCTCGACCAGGCGCTACGCGCGCTTCCCGAAGGACCGATCATGGATCCCAAAGCGCGGCTGCGCGGCCTGCGTCCCAAGGCGGGCGAGGCGTATGGGAGAATCGAGGCTCCCAAGGGTGAGTTGGGATTTTATTTGATCAGCGACGGTTCGCCGATTCCCTATCGCTACCGGGTGCGTCCGCCCAGCTTGATAAATCTCACGGTTTTGGAGGACATGTGCCTGGGCCGCAGTGTGGCCGATGTGGTGGTGATCCTGGGCAGTATAGATATTGTGCTGGGAGAGGTGGATCGCTAGAGCAGTTCTCCTGGAGTTCGACCGAGGTAGGATGCGATTTACGCGGGCTTGCCCAAAGAAAGCCGCTGTTCGCCAAACCGGAGGGCGCATGGCGATAGGAGAACTGGTCTAAGGCGGATTTTCCGCAGGTGTATCGTGACAAAGAAGGGCCAACGGGATAAGGCATGCTTGGTGAAGGCATAGTAAAAGGTCTGGCGGAGACGGCGAGAAACTTCTTCGGCAGCTACTTTCAGGAACAGCGGCTGACGACGGTTCAGTTTCCCGAGGAACGCCGCCCGCTGCCTGAGGCGTCGCGGAATTTTCCTTTTCTCGTCTACGACGGGGAAGACTCCGAGAAGGGCCTGCGCTGCGTAGCCTGCAGAATTTGCGAGAAGGAATGCCCTCCGCAGTGCATCTTCATTGAGAAGAGCAAAGACAAGAAGCCCGATTTCGTTGGCAAACAGCAGTTCTATCCTGACGTCTTCGACATCGATGTTTCCGTCTGCATGAGTTGTCAGATTTGCGTTGAGGTCTGCCCCTTTGAAGCCATCAAGATGGATACCGAGTTTGAGCTCAGCACCAGCGACCGCTTCGAAGCGCTAATGTGGAAGAAGGACCGTCTCGCCCGGCCCAATGAGTATTACCACCAGATCCATCCCACCGAGGCTTCCGAGGTGGACGCCCGGCTGGCCGAAGAAAAAGCTAAGGCGGCGGCCAAGCCCCCAGCGAAGCCCGCCGGAAATTCCAACGGCGGTTCTGCTGCCGCTTCATCCTCAGCCCCGGCGCCCGTGCAAGCCGCCGATGAGGTTCCCGCCGCCCGATGACGCAGCTGATCGACCAGATTTTTCTCTTCATCAAGCACTGGCTGTTGCT
>JANWJB010000174.1 GCA_025449575.1 Acidobacteriaceae bacterium | reverse complement strand
TTCTCGACACCCTTGACGGGAGCCATGGGGAATCGTTCACCTATTTACCCGTCTGCTTCCAAGACGACTGCCAAGTAGTATCATGCCGGACAAGCCATATCGAATCTCACCGGTCGTTTTACGAACTGGAAATCCGCTTCGATTCCGATGAGTGAGGGCGGTGATAACTCGGCGCTCGCAATTCCTGGCAGGTGTGCTTTAGTGAGAGCGTGACCTACGAACTGGTTGAGCGACCTACAGCCTCGCTCTGGCAAAAGCGCGTCCTGATCCGGACTTCAGATACTTCTCGAAGGCGACAGCACGCGCCTCATCCTCAAACGCGACATAGCTCTTGATGCGCCACGGTCGGAACTTTGAAGTGTGTGTTACCGCGCCGGAATTGTGCTTTGAAAGCCTGGCGTCCAGATCGTCGGTGATGCCTGTATAGAAATGCTCTCCGGTAAGGCTTTGAAGGATGTAGACAAATTTCATGATGTGTCCGCCTCCGCCAAGGCTCCAGCGGGACAGCCTTCGCCCGCAGCCAGACAGTCGAGCCGGGCCTGCAATCAGTAGTGGCATGCCGAGCCGCAGCC
The DNA here is from genome assembly GCA_025449575.1 of Acidobacteriaceae bacterium. GTDB lineage: Bacteria > Acidobacteriota > Terriglobia > Terriglobales > Acidobacteriaceae > PALSA-350. Next base: position 6,434 of record JANWJB010000174.1, on the reverse strand, counting down.
CTCTTGAAGAGGGCGAAGGCTGGTGGAGGCGGCGGGAGTCGAACCCGCGTCCGAAATCGCTGTCAGCAGAGAGACTCCATGCTCAGCCGGCTCCGAAGGTTTCGCGCCGCGCGCTCAGGAGCCGGCAAAACGCGCGCTTCGCTAGTCCGATGATCTCGCTCCTGCAACTCGGACCGGGCCGCAGAAACCAGCCTGCTGTGCGACGTTCTTTCGCGGCCCACAGGCGAAGCCGCGGAGAACGGCTACTTAATTAATTAAGCAGCAAGTGCCAGTTGATTGTTGGCAATTATGATTTTCCAGGCGATTACGGGTGCCCAGACCCCGGCATGCCTCTCGACTGCAATCGATCCCGTCGAAACCGTGACGCCCCCTTCTGTGATTTTTTCCTTCTTTAATCCTTGATCGAGTTCAGGTCGATCTTTTCATACTCCTGATGCATGACGCCGTCGCGAATCTGCTGAACGGACTTGCCCGCCATCGTCATCTTGTACGCGTAATAACCTTCTTGCGCGCATGTAGTGCACTCGGCTCCGTGCAGGCCTTCAAAGCAGCTGTGCAGGCTGGTGTGCCCTAGCGCCCGATCGCAGCGGCAAAAGCAGGGAAGCTGGTAGAGCACCTTGCTGACCTTAGCCGCATCCTTATAAACAGCCTTCTGCCATGGATAAGTGAACGCCGGGCCGGTCAGTTGTGCGCCGTGAAGAATGGGAGGCAGCGTGGCAGTGGCGGCCGGAGGCGCCGCATGATAGGCCGGCACATCTTCTGCAGGATTAGACCACTGCGCAAACGCAGCGACCGTCAGCACGCTGACCGCGAACGCCACCACCATCTTGGACAACAGAAACTTTGGAACTCTCCTCATTCTCGCTCCCTCTCCTAGCGATTCTAAAGCACGACGCCGCATCGAAGTAGGGAAGAGACGTTCCTACCCCGGCGGAAGAGCGGCCGCAAACAGCGCTCTTCGTCTGCGCCACTCGGCCCCGCCTCACAACCATAAAAACAAAAAAAGACGGCACGAACGGTAAATTGTCCGTGCCGGGAGGCCAGTGACGCAACTTAATCTCACAACACCGCAGGAGGAACCTGTCTCAACTGCGACGTTACCCATCCAACATATCAGATGCAACACCCGAAAGTCACGATTCAGAAAAACAATTTAAAACTTTCGGGGCATCCGAACATGGATGTTTACTGTCTCTGCAAACGCCAACGTTCCTATGAGTAGACGCTAGATCCGCTCAAAAGGTTGCGTCAATACCTCGCTCGGGGCTTTTTCGCGCAGCGCCGCGGGCAGCGTATGATTTTGCTATGGAGCCGCAGAATGAACAACTTGACTTGGAAGCCCGAGCCGGCTGCGAGGCTCCTAAACCCCCCGGCCGCGGTATTTGGCGCACGGGCCTCTTGCTGACAACATCGGCCGCGCTGGGGGGAATTGCCGTCGCCCTGTGGAACCGGAGAACTCTGGAACGCATTCGCCGGCCAGGTGGCGTTGGCGGGAATCGCGACTGAGTGGCGCCAGGGTGAATCGCCCCCCCAAAAAAGCTCTACGCCAGCTCCTTCAACTTCTCCGCCATCCTCATGTCACGCTCGGTCAAGCCTCCTGCGTCATGGGAAGAGAGTGCAAGCTTCACCTTGTTGTAGCGCACGTCGATGTCCGGATGGTGTCCAGCCGATTCGGCCTGCTCGGCCACCGCGTTTACGAATTGCATCGCTGCGGCGAAGTCCGGGAATTCGAAGGTGCGGACAATCTCCTTGCCCTCCAGCCTCCAACCGGGCAGCGACTTCAACCGTTCTGTCACCTCTACAGCGCTCAATGTGCTCATAAGGCGATCCTCCTAGCTGAATGGATTTCGCAGCTTGCTGGCCGCGCTGGTGGCAAACGCAAAGGGAGAAAAGCGCTTGGCGTGGTGTGTGATCTCCGCACGCAGGTCTTCCCAGATCCGGTCCGGCAGGCTGAGATATGACGCCACGACATCGGGGTCGAATTGCGTGCCGGCGCAGCGCTTGATCTCCGCCCGCGCTGCGGCGAAGCTCTTTGCCTTCCGATATGGACGGTCGGAGGTAATTGCATCCATCGTGTCGGCGATGGCGAAGATTCTGGCTCCCAGCGGAATCTGCTCGCCCTTCAGCCCGCGCGGATATCCGCTGCCGTCAAAGTGCTCTTGATGGCTATAGACAATCTCGGACGCTTCCTCCAGAAAGGGGATCTTGCGCAGCATCTGGTAGCCGCGGGTGCAGTGCTCCCGCATCACCTTCTGTTCGTCGGATTGCAGACCGCCGGCCTTCAGCAGGATGGCGTCGGGAATCGCCATTTTCCCGATGTCGTGCAGAAAGGCCCCGCGGGCAATCACCCGGATGCGCTCCGCGGAGAGCCCCATCCCGCGTGCCAGCGCAATGGTGAACGCGGTCACTCGCTTGGAGTGCCCCTCCGTTTCGGCGTCTTTGAGATCGAGTGCGTCGCCCAGCGCTTCCAGGGTGATGTCGTAGGAGCGCTCCAGATCGGCCACCATCTGGCTCAATATCTCGGTTCGTGCGGTTACCTGCTGCTCCAAATGCTGCCGGTACATCACGTTCTGCTGCAGCAGACGGCGATGCTCAATCGCCCGCTTCACCATGCTCAGCAAGCGGTCGCGTTCCAGCGGCTTCAGCAGATAGTCGTAGGCTCCCTCATTCACCGCGGCGACTGCCTCAGGCAAATCATTTTGCGATGTGACCAGAATCAGCGGAGTCTCCGGCTGGGTTTGCCGCAGCCGGGCCAGAAATCCCGCGGCGCCCAGGCCGCGCTCCGGCATCTCTGACAACACCAAATCGAAGGAATCGCGCTCCAACTGCTGAAATGCTTCCCGCGCGCCGGCGGCTCGCACCATCGAATAGGCCGGTTGGTCATGCAGGGCGCCGCTCACGGAGCACGATTGGATCCCGTCCACCACCCCATCGTGGGAGCTCCGCTGTTGCGCAGGCCGGGATTCTCCGTCGACGACCAGGATGCGCGCGGATGTCATACTTCTCCTCAAGAGCCGGCGGCTCATACTGCAGCCATCGCTCTCTACTGCTGCGAGACCAGAGTCTACTGGACCCATGCTCCCGGGATTTTCATTCAGAGCAAGCACTCCATCTGGCTGTGGGCAGCCAAGGCTTGCCGATACTGTCTCTCATGGGCGCGCCTCCGGAGGATCATCGAGGCAAGGCACGTCCTTCTTCCCAGAGTTTATCGCCCGCCCACTCCCCCGGCTATACCGGATTGAGAAAAACTGCAAACTGGTATACTCCTGCTTAGCGGGTTCTCGCTGATTTTGCCATCATGAATACTGGTTTGTTTTTGCTGGATATCCATTTTTATCCAGCTCCGTAGAATTCCGTTCCTGTCTTTCTTCTCCCCGGAGCAGCCATGTTTCATTCCGAGCGCGATTTTTCTCTGCTGACAAATAGAGTCACTGCCACGCAGGCGGCCGAGCAGAGCGTAGCGCAGCGCCAGCGGGATGTCTTTGAAAGCCACCGGCACCGCGCCTTCTCCTTAGCCTTCTATATGACAGGGAATGAGTTGGAAGCCGAGGAGATCCTCACTGAGACTTTCGTCCGTGTTTTTCAGCGGAGCGAACATCCAAACGCCGGCGATGTCGATGCTTCCCTCATCGGTGAATTTCGCGAGCGGTTTTCCCTGGAGCCGGAGTTGCCGCCGGCCTCCCCCGCCGGAGAACACGCGCTAGGCAGAAATGTCCGCCGCACCGAGCTTGAAGCGGCGCTGCTGGAGCTGCCTGCCAATGAACGGCTGCTCTTTCTTTTGCGCGACGTGGAGGGCTATCCGCCGGAAGGTATTGCCGCGCTGCTCGGAATTCCGCAGCCGGAAGTGCAGCGGATGCTGCTCTCGGCGCGGCTGCGTCTCTGCCAGAAGCTGGCTCTCTCGACCAAGCCCGCCTTCGAAGCTGCCTAGAGCGGACTCGAACCGCTCTGGAGCCGGCTCAGTACAACTCTCCAACTGCGCTCATTCCGCTCTGTATCGGGACCCCCATTTCCTTTCCACCAGCTCTCTTGCGCCGGCACAACCGCCGTCTTCCGTCCGAAGACTTGCCGGAACCGTCATGGAGATCTACTCCGCCGGCTGCTTCGCCGCTTTCTTCTCCTTCGCTCCGCTTTCAGCGGCGGTCTGCAGCCGGGAGCGCCGCACTTTGGCCCAGCCGGGCTTCGTGGTTTGTCGCGCTCGGGCGAGCGCCAGCCCATCCGCTGGAACGTCTTCTGTGATGCAGGAGCCGGCAGCGACATACGATCCGTCGCCCAGCTTCACCGGAGCCACCAGCGTCGAATCGCTTCCTATAAAGACCCTATTGCCAACGACCGTCGTGCTTTTTGTGGCTCCGTCATAGTTACAGGTAATCACCCCGGCTCCAATGTTTACGCCGGCGCCAATCTCCGCATCGCCGAGATATGTCAGATGGTTGGCTTTGGAGCCGGCTCCCAGGCTGGTTTTCTTGGTTTCCACGAAGTTGCCCACGTGGGCTCCCCGCCCGATCTCGGATTCCGGACGCAGATGGGCATAGGGGCCCACCACGGCTTCGTCCAGAATACGGCTGCCCGCAATGGAGCAGCCATTGCGGATCTGAACCCGGTCGCCCACCGTAGTGTCCTCCAAAACGGAGTAGGAGCGGATACGGCAATCCTGGCCAACGCTGGTTGCACCCAACAACTGCACGAAGGGCTCAATGACGGTGTCGGGGCCCACTGCGACCCCGGCGTCGATCACCGACGTCTCCGGCCGAAAGATGGTGACCCCGGCAGCCATCAGCCGCCGGGCTGTGTCCAATCTGAGTTTGGCGTCGAGGCGCATCATCTCCTCGATGGTGTTTGCTCCCAGCACCTCGTCGGCGTGCTCGCAGCGCAACGCAACCACCCGCTCGCATGCCTCCACCAGAATGGCCGCCATGTCGGTCAGGTAAAACTCTCCGTGCGCGTTGTTGTTCTGCAACTGGCTCACGCGTTCGGCAAGCGGAGCGCGCGCGAAGGCGTAGATCCCGGTATTGACCTCGCCGATCCCGGCTTGCTCCGGCGTCAGAGCCTTCTGTTCCACGATCTGCACCACCTCTTCCGCATGAGTCTCTTTGCGGATTACCCGTCCATAGCCCCAAGGATCTTCCGGAACGGCGGTGAGAATTGTCATCGCAGCGTGCTGCTCCAGATGGAAATCCCGCAGCCGGGCGATCGTCTCCCGCTGGATCAAGGGGACGTCGCCGGAGAGCACAAGCAAATCTTCATAGCCGGCCACAGCGCCCAACGCCTGGCGGACCGCGTGGCCGGTGCCGCGCTGCTCCGGCTGGTGGACAAAGTGCACGCCCAGTCCGGCGAGCGAGGCCTCCACCTGCGCGGCTTGATGCCCCACAACGACGTAGACGTCCTCCGCGGCAGCCACCGCCAACGCCGCGTCGGCGACATGACGCAGCAGAGCTTTGCCGCCGATTTCGTGCAGCACTTTCGCGCGCTTGGAGTTGAGCCGCGTTCCTTTGCCCGCAGCCAGGATCACGATGGCCAGACGCATCCGCTTCTCTCCCGTTACTGGTTGGGCTGACCGAACTGATCGGACGGAGAGCTGTTCCTCAGTTGAGGACCCGCCCCAGGCGAGTAGGCGGGCCTTCCGTGTGCGACTCTCGATGTGCGGACGCTGACCGGCGACTGCAGCCTGAAATTCACGATGGCTTCCGAAGGAATCTGCACCTGCTGGCCGCGTGTCACGCCGTTGGAGCCGGCGCCTATGCCGCCTCCGGCTGCCGCTCCGATCGCCGCGCCTTCCCCGCCTCCGGCCAGCGCTCCAATCAATCCGCCGATTGCCGCTCCTACGCCGCCCTTTACGGCCGTGTTCTTCCCCCGTCCCGCACCCTCCTTGGAGTACTGATCCGTGACCACCGAGATCTCTTGGCCGCCCGCGTAGAGCTTTGTCAACTCCAGCGTGAGTTCTGAGTTGCCGGAGAAGTGACCTGCGTCCTTGGCGCTAACCACGCGCCCGATGACGGACGCTCCGCGAGGCGCGGCAATCATGCCGTCGACAATCAGGTCGGCGGCCAGGGAGCCATGGAAGATCGTATTGCTCTGCGTAGTTGCGCTATCCAACGAGTCCGTCATGCGGACCGGTATCACAGTGCCGGCGCCAATCGTCACCGTCTTCGCCACCGGCGGAGGGGGTGGGGGCGGAGGCTCCACGGTCTGCACTCTCTCCGGCGGCGCGACGGGAGGCGTCGGAGGCGTCGGAGGCGTCTCCTGTGCCATCTGCCGGCTGGTTTCCGGTGCGGCTTCACGGTAGGGGCGGCGAGCTTCCCTGGCCCTGGGTGTGGGTTTGGGAGCGGGTTGAGCCTTCGTGACATTCGCCGGTGCCGCGGAGGTGAGGTTGTTGATGACCGTCCTCACTCCTGCGACAGAGCCGCTGTCGGCGGCCGCCAGGGCGCGCGATGCGG
>JANWJB010000173.1 GCA_025449575.1 Acidobacteriaceae bacterium | reverse complement strand
TTCCTAAACAAGTGAATCACAGACTGCCGCTCTATTGGGGCGCCTGCAGGATGCGGTCCGAAAGTTGTGCGATGTAAGAAACGGCGTTGATGGTTTCCTGATAATGCATTCGCGTGGGACCGAGGACTGCGACGATGCCAAGATTTTGTTTGCCCAAAAGCGCCGGGGCTCCTACCAACACCAGGCCGCGCATTTCCGGAATTGTCTCCTCCAACCCCACCACGACGCGAACCGATTGCTGACGCGCATCTACATAGGCGTCCAGCAGCTCAATCAACCGCCGCTTGGCCTCCAGCGCACTCAGTAACTGGCGCAACCGCTCGCCATCAATCTCACCGGCGATCAGATTGCCCATGCCTTCCACAAAGACTGACTGCTCGGAGTTCTCCTGAGCCAGCGCCCCTTTACGGCAAAGCTCTTCAACCGAGCGCATCCGGCTGTCGTATTCGTTCCGCTCCTGCTCCATCCGATGCGCAATCTCGGCACGAACGCGCTGCATCGACCAGCCGCGAAAGTTCTGGTTCAGATATGCGGCCGCCTCCTCCAACTCCGCCAGCGCGAGATCGCGATCCAGACTCAGCACGCGGTCCAGGACCATTCCCGCTTTCGTCACCACCACTGCCAGCACGCGCCCGGTGGAGAGACGAGAGAAGTGGATGTGGTCCAGCGAGTGATTCTGAACATTGGCTTCCATCGCCAATCCCACGCCGCTGGAAATTAGAGCCAGCACGTGCGAAGTTCGCTCCAAAAATTGCTGCCGGCTATTCACCCCGGCAAAACTGCTCTCAATCTGCTCGCGGACTTCCTGCTCCAGCACGTTCGTCGAGTTGGCAACTCCAGTCAACTGCCCCACATAGGCGCGGAATGCGCTCGCGGTGGGAATCCGTCCGGCGCTGGTATGCGGCTGTTCCAACATGCCCGCTTCTCCCAAACTGGCCATCACGTTGCGGATGGTCGCCGCGCTCAGGCCATCTTTATCGAAGAAGCGCGCCAGAGTCTGCGAAGCAACCGGCTCCCCGGTCGCAATATAGATTTCGATAATGGCATTGAGAACCAGCCGTTCGCGAGGACTGATTCGTAGGTCGGGAGCCATATCCACCTGCTCTGGGACCGTTCCGCCCGAGCTATAAGCTGAAACGCCCGAACCCGCCTCGAGCCCATTGCCCGATTAAGCTATTAAGCCTTTCATTCTGCAAGGCTTACTGAAACCAATCCACAGGCGGTTCTTCCTTATATTAGGAATGTATAGACGCCTATGTCAAGAATCGTTAGCCCCTGGGCGCGCTTCCATCACCAAGAGGATAGGACTCGGCCCCAAGGCTGAGATTCATTTGCCGGCAGCGGGAAAGAGATCCACCCTGAGGAACTTGCCTAGCGGACTGCCCTAGCGGACTGCCCTAGCGGACTTCAAAGATGTCCGCATCCTTGGAAATCTGGTCCTTTGCCCGCTGCTCCACCTTGCGCGCGACGGCAAACATCTGCTCCGCACGCGGATTTGACTCCCCAGCCAGCACAATCGGGAGACCGCGGTCGCCGGCGCTGCGAATTTCGGGGTCCAGATCGATCGCGCCGAGAAACTCGACGTTGTGTTCCCGCGCGGTGCGCTCCGCGCCGCCGGTGGAGAAAACATCGATCACGTGATGGCAATGAGGGCAGGTGAATTGGCTCATGTTTTCGACGATGCCCAGCACCTCCACATTGACCTGATGGAACATCGCCAGAGCCTTGCGCGCGTCTTGCAGCGACACATCGGAGGGTGTGGAAACAACGACTGCTCCGGTGAGCGGGACCGCCTGCACCAGCGTGATGACCACGTCTCCGGTTCCCGGCGGAAGATCGATCACCAGGAAGTCCAATTCTCCCCACTCCACCTGGTGCAGAAACTGGCGAATAATCTGGTGCAGCATGGGGCCACGCATCACCATCGGCTTGTCCCCCGGGGAGATCAGGCCGACGGAGATTACCTTCACGCCATGCGCCAAAAGAGGCTCGATCCGATTGCCCTCCAAAACTCTCGGCGGCCGGTTCACGCCCATCATGAGCGGAACGTTTGGCCCGTAGATATCGGCATCCAGCAAGCCGACACGATTACCCAGCTTGGCCAATGCCACCGCCAGATTGACTGCCAGAGTGGTTTTACCCACCCCGCCCTTGCCGGAACCGATGGCGACGATGTGCGCCACTCCGGGAAGCGGTTGCGGGGTTTGCGGGGGTTGCGGTGTATGCGAATGAGCCATGAAATCTCCCTCCTTCGTCTCTTCCCGGCGCGGAAGAATTACTTTCTGCCATCTGCGCTGGCCGACTTTTGCGGCTGTCCATTTTTGCGCGCGCGTTCCCCCTGCCGAAGTTCGCGGCGCCGCCCAGCATCCTCATAGCGGCGCTTCTCCTCCTCCGTCTCCGTCTCCAGTAGCGGCACGGTGATCGGATGGCCCTGGGAATCGACGGCGACAAAAGTGAGATAGGCAGAAGCGACATGGCGCGTGGTGCCGGCGATCGTGTTTTCCACCATCACCCTGACGCCAACCTCCATCGAAGTCTTGAAAGCGCGATTTACCGACGACGTCAGAATCAGCAGATCGCCCACATGAACCGGCGCGATGAAATCGATGTGATCCATCGAGGCGGTAACCACGTGCGCGCGCGCATGACGATAGGCGGCCATAGCGCCCACCAGGTCAATAAAGTGCATCAACCGCCCGCCCAGCAGGCTGCCCAACGTATTCGTATCGTTGGGCAAAATCAACTCCGTCATCTCCGAACGCGAGTTGGCAACGGAACGGGAGCGAAGGTTTTGGCCGGCAATCTCCATGTTGACCTTTCTTTCCCCGGCAGCCGGAGAGTTTGCGCAGTGGAATCGCCTCCTTCAAGTGTCGACAATTGAGCCGCTGAAAGCAAATGCCTCGCCCCGGCTGCCCACCGAAGGCGGCAAACCGCTTAGGCTAAGATCGTTGTTGGAGAAGGCAATGGACAAGGCAGCACTGCTAAAGGAAATTCTCGCGGCCAACCCGGCGGATGCCTTTGCCCGCTATGGATTGGCGATGGAGTATGCGAACCGCGGCGAAACCGAGCCGGCCTTGACGGAATTCGACCGGCTGCTCGCCGATCATCCCAACTACACGGCCGGCTACTTCATGAAGGCGCAGAGTCTGGTGAAAGCAGGAAGGAGGGACGACGCCAAGCACACTCTCGAGACGGGCGTATCGTGCGCCCAGCGAGCGGGCGACCACCACGCCAAGTCTGAAATGCAGGGGCTCCTGGAAGAGTTGCAGAGCGGCGAAATCCTCTAATAACGCCGGCCTTTCTCTGCCCGCTCACCGCTCCTGTTATTGATGGCTTGAAAAGAACTCCCTCAAGAAAGAAGCAAAATCCCGCAAACTGCCCTTTAATGGATCTGCATTGCTCGATCGCCTAGCGAGCAGGCGCTATGAAGATATCTTTATTTCCGTTAAATTTAGTGCTCTTTCCCGGGTTGCCGCTGCGGCTCCATATCTTCGAGGACCGCTACAGAGAAATGCTGGGGGAGTGCCGCGAGCAAAACCGGGGATTTGGAGTTGTTTGCGCCCAGCCGGAAGGCCTTGCAATCATTGGCTGCTTTGCAGAGATCGTTCGGGTGCTGCAGGAACATTCCGACGGCCGGCTCGATATTTTGTGCCGCGGCGCGGATCGTTTCGAGATCGAGTCGCTGGATAATTCCCGCAGCTTTCTGCAGGCGGAGGTCGATTTCTTTCAGGACGAAGACCCGGGGGCGGGGCGCGCCCTGCGGGAAAGATGTGTGGCGCTCCATTTCGAGGCTGCCGAGCTGATGGACGCCGGCGCTTCGCAGCTCAATCTGGACATCGATCGACCCATTTCTTTTCAGCTGGCGTCTTCGGCGCCCTGCGATCTCAGCCTAAAGCAGGAGTTGCTCGCTCTGCGCTCTGACGAGGAACGCAGCGAACGACTGCTCACCTTTTATGAGGCAATGCTGCCCAAGCTTCGGCGAGGAGTGCGTGCTACCAAGGTAGCCTCCGGCAATGGGCACGTGATGTAGTCGCGGAGCGGTTTTCACAGCTCCGCAGCAAGCGTGAAAATGCTCTAGAGTAAGAAGAGGCAGCTCGCTCCCTGCGATTGAGGGTTTCTATGCCGCGGGCCGGTTGCCGGAGCGGCCTCCGGTTTAGGCGTGGATCGTGACGCCAAAAGCGAAATCGCTCGGAGGAGCCTCCCATGCCTTCATTGAACCGACTGCCCCAGACCCTGGCCGAACTCAAGAGCAGCAAGGACTTTTCCGAAGCTCGCATCGGGAAGCGCAGCGTCAAAGATGAGTTGCGGCAAAATCTGATTGTGCGGCTCAAAAAGCGGGAGCGTATCTTCCCGGGCATCGTCGGGTTCGATGACACGGTCATTCCTGAAATCGCCAATGCCCTGCTTTCGCGGCAGAATTTCATTCTGCTCGGGCTGCGCGGCCAGGCCAAGAGCCGCATCCTCCGCGGTCTGACGGAGCTCCTCGACGAACGGCTGCCTTACATTGCCGGATGCGAAATTCGCGACAATCCCTATCGTCCGTTGTGCAAACGCTGCCGCGATCTAATCGCTGAGCAGGGAGACGCAACGCGGGTCGCCTACCTTTCACGCGAGGATCGCTATGTTGAAAAACTGGCCACGCCGGATGTAACCGTGGCCGATCTAATCGGCGATCTGGATCCCATCAAAGCCGCGCGCGGAGGAGAGGATCTCTCCAGTGAGCTGACCATGCATTATGGCCTGCTGCCCCGCGCCAACCGCGGCATCTTTGCCGTCAACGAGCTGCCCGATCTGGCGGGCAAAATCCAGGTATCGCTCTTCAACATCATGCAGGAGGGCGACGTTCAGATTAAGGGCTATCCGGTGCGGCTGCAACTCGACGTAGCGCTGGTCTTTAGCGCGAATCCTGAGGACTACACCGCCCGGGGCAAAATCGTGACTCCGCTCAAAGACCGCATCGGCTCGGAGATTCGCACTCACTATCCCTCCAGCCTGGAAGATGGCATCGCCATCACCGCGCAGGAAGCCTGGAGCGACCGCGGCCTGGGGCGGCTGGAGGCGCCGCAATACCTGCGCGAGATCGTCGAGCAGGTGGCCTTCTCGGCGCGCGAAGACAAGAAGGTCGATAAGCGGAGCGGCGTGAGCCAGCGGCTGCCCATCGCCGCCCTGGAGTTGGCCATCTCCAATGCCGAGCGGCGCGCCCTTTTCCATTCGGAAAAAACGGTGTTTCCAAGAGTAGGCGACATCTATGCCGCGCTGCCCGGCATCAGCGGCAAGGTCGAACTGGAGTACGAAGGCGAGATGCGCGGCGCCGACGTGGTAATGCGCGAATTGGTGCGCACCGCGATAGGCAAGGTCTATGACAAATACTTCTCCGATGCCGACACGCAGCAGATCGAGCAATGGTTCAATCTGGGCGGCACAGTCAAAATCGACGACGACCAGCCCGCGGCGGCTGTCTTGGAAGAACTGAAACAGATCCAGGGCCTCATGGATAAGCTGGCGCCGCTGGCCCCCGAGGGTTCCGGACCGGAAAGCTCAGTAGCGGCGGCCGAATTCCTACTGGAAGGCATGTCCGCCCACAAGCGGCTGAGCCGCACCGAGGAACGTGGCTTTACCGCGCAGGAGAAGCCGGCGCGCAAGGCGGAGCGTCCCAGCCAGGAGCGTGCCTATGAGGAGTATCTGGAACGGCGCTCGCGCAGCGGCGGATTCAACTAAAGCCGGAATTCTCCGCCACGAGGCAGGCACATGAAGCGCATCCGCTACACAAAATACAACGGCGGGTTGGACTCGGAGATCGGCATGGAAGATCTCCTGCAGGCGCTCTCCGAGTATCTTCTCGACTCCGGATTCCAAGACCCCTTCTCGCGCTTCGCGGAGCTGGAGGGTGAGCACACCCTTGAAAATCTGCGCGAGGCTCTTCGCCAGGCGCTCGAGGCCGGCGACCTCTTCGATGAGCAGTTGCAGCGGCGTATCGATGAGGCGATGGAGAATGGCGAGATGGAACAGCTCATCGACCGGTTGATAGAACGGATGGAGCGCGAAAACTATCTTTCCCTCGACGGCCGGCCCGATCCCTCGAATCCTTCGCAGGGCTCCGGCAGCGTGGACGGGCCGCAAGGCCCGGTCCGCTTCGAGGTGACCGACAAGAGCCTCGATTTTCTGGGTTTCAAAACCCTCCGCGATCTGCTTGGCTCGCTGGGGAAATCGAGTTATGGGCGCCACGACACTCGGCACTGGGCTACCGGCATTGAGGCTGGCGGCGCTCCCAAGCCTTACGAATTCGGCGACACTCTGAACCTCGATGCGGCCGCAACGCTGGGCGAGGCCATCGCACGGGAAGGTATCGGATTGCCGCTCAACCTGGAATACTCCGATCTGCGGGTACACCAGTGCGAATACCAAAGCTCCTGCGCGACGGTGGTAATGCTGGACTGCTCGCACTCCATGATTCTCTATGGAGAGGATCGCTTCACTCCGGCCAAACGGGTGGCCATGGCCCTCTCCCATCTCATCCGGACGCAGTATCCGGGCGACTCGCTCTCTCTGGTCCTCTTTCACGATTCGGCCGAGGAGATGCCCGTCTCCCAGCTGGCCCGCGTCAAAGTTGGCCCGTATTACACCAACACGCGCGAAGGACTGCGCGTTGCCCAGCGCATTCTGGAGCGCCAGCGCAAGGACATGAAGCAGATCGTCATGATCACCGACGGCAAGCCGTCGGCGCTCACCCTGCCCGATGGCCGCATTTACAAGAATGCCTTCGGCCTCGATCCTTTGGTCGTCAGCGAGACTTTGCAGGAGGTTGCGCGCTGCAAACGATCGAATGTGATGATCAATACCTTCATGCTCGCCTCCGACCCAGGCTTGGTGCAATTCGTGCAGAAGGTAAGCAAGATGTGCCGAGGAAAAGCCTACTTCACCACGCCGGACCGGCTGGGCGAGTACCTGCTGATGGATTACATGTCGCGCAAGATGCGCACGATTCACTGACTCCGCCGAGCCCTTCGCTTTCCGGGAGCAGCGCGAAGAGCGCTCTGGCCGCGAAGACCCCCTCTAGCTCAGATAAGACCAGGGTTCCCCGCGTCCCCGGGGGCCGCGATAACCAAGCGACGCTGAGATGCGGGCGGCGACCTTCATCACGATTCCGGCCAGATCGCTCACGCGGTCGTCGCCGATGCGAAAGACGGGGCCGGCAATGCTGATGGCGGCAATCACCGAACCCGAGCTATCCCACAGCGGCGCGCCGATGCAGCGCAGCCCCGGCTCGCGCTCTTCATTGTCTACGGCATAGCCGAGCTTCTGAATCGAGCGCAGCTCCTGCTTGAAGCGTGAAGCGGAGGTGATCGTCTTCCGGGTGAATGCTTCCAGCTTCCGATTGCGCAGAAAAGCGTCGATGTGTTCCGGCGGAGCGAAGGCCAGCATGGCCTTGCCCAGCGAGGTGCAATAGGCGGGCGTGCGCGTGCCGACGGTGGCCGGCGTACGCAGCGTCTGGCTGCTTTCCACGTTCACCAGCGAGACGACCTGGCCGTCGCGCAGCACCGCCAAATGCGCGGTCTCTCCCGTCTCCTTCACCAGCGTCCGCAGGTGGGGTCCGGCAACCTCATAGACATCCAGCCGTGAAACCGCGGAGAGGCCCAACTCCATCAGCCGCGAGCCAAGATGGTATTTGCCGCTGACGGTGTTCTTCTCCACAAAACGGCTGACCTCGAGCACCATGATGAGCCGGTGCGCGGTGCTCTTGTGCAGTTTGAGCCGCGAAGCAATCTCCATCAGCCCCGCACCCGATTTCTCATCGGCCAGCAGGTTGAGAATCTGAAAAGCGCGGTCCAGCACCTGAACTTTATAGATATGCGGTTCTTTGGCTTTCGAGCGTGCGGTCATGGATGTGGCGCCGGCAGGGGCGCAGGTGGACCGGATGGAATCGACATAGAACTCACCGCCGCAACGCCAAGTGGCGAAATGCTAGGGTAGCACAGTGGCGGCGGCTCAACAGCGGCTGACACTAGACTGCCGCCGCGATAGCCGTTCCCAATTCGACGGTGGTCGCGGCGCCGCCCAGATCGGGCGTAAGCCGTGGCTGAGCTGCGGTCAACACGCTTTCGATCGCCAGCATCACGCGCTTGGCCGCCTCCAGCTCGCCCAGATGCTCCAGCATCATCGCCGCCGACCATATCTGGCCGATGGGGTTGGCGATTCCCTTCCCCGCGATATCTGGAGCCGAGCCATGCACCGGCTCGAACATCGAGGGATAGATTCGCTCCGGATTGATATTCGCCGAGGGAGCAATGCCAATCGTTCCCGTTACGCCGGGGCCGAGGTCGGAGAGAATGTCACCGAAAAGGTTGCTGGCCACCACCACGCTGAACCGCTCCGGCGAGAGCACGAAGCGCGCCGCCAGAATGTCGATGTGATATTGATCCACGGCCATCTCCGGATATTCGCCGCTGATGGCGCGGAAACGCTCATCCCAGAAGGGCATGGAGTAGATGATGCCATTGGACTTGGTCGCCGACGTCACATGCTTAAGCCCCAGCCGCCGCGCATGCTCGAAGGCATAGCGCAGAATGCGGTCGGTGCCCCGCCGGGTGAAAATCGACTCCTGCACCACCGTCTCATGCTCGGTCCCTTCATGCAGCCGCCCGCCTATCTGTGAATACTCCCCTTCCGTGTTCTCACGCACGATCCAGAAATCGATGTCGCCGGGCTTGCGGCCGCGTAGCGGACAAGGAACGCCAGGCAGCAATCGCACCGGGCGCAAATTCACATACTGGTCGAACTGTCGCCGGATGGGAATCAGCAGTCCCCACAGCGAAACATGATCGGGCACGCCGGGAAAGCCGACCGCACCCAGGAAGATCGCATCGTGATCACGCAGGCGGTGGAGGCCGTCCTCCGGCATCATCCTGCCGGTCGACTTGTAGGTCTCGCAGCTCCAGTCGAAGTGCCGGATGCGAAATTCCATGCCGAACCTGGCCCCCACGGCCTTGAGCACCCGCAAGCCCTCGGGCACAACCTCTTTCCCGATTCCATCGCCGGGAATCGCCGCTATGGTGTAACTCTTCATCGCATCTCTATATATCATCCTCGGAGGTTGCCGAGCGCGCAGCAGCCCCTCCCCTGCGCGGTCTTGACAGGCTTCCGCCCCATTCCATAGGCTTTGGTGGCTTCTCGTTTCAGAAACTTGGTCCCACTTTATGGGACGCCGACCTTGCGGCGATCCGGACGGCAACGCAGAACGCGGTGCGGCCCGGCATTGCCCAAGAGCGCAGGAGACCATGAATCCGGTTTGGCAGCAGGGTTACTATCTTTGGGGTCAAGGGCTCGGCGTCTCCGCCGCGATTGCCGCAGTACCCATGCTGTTGCTTCTGTATTTGCTGGCAGTCGCGCGCAAGCCCGCATGGGTGGCCGGACTCGCCGGGTTGGGAGCGACCTTGGTTCTCGCCGTGGCCGGCTATCACATGCCGGTCCCCTTGGCGTTGAACTCAGCCGCCTACGGAGCCGCTTTCGGTCTCTTCCCCATCTCCTGGATTATTTTCTGGGCCATCGTCCTCTACAACGTCACGGTGGAGACCGGCAAGTTCGAGGTGATTCGGAACTCCATCGGATCGCTGACCTCAGACCTGCGGCTGCAGGCCCTGATTATCGCCTTCGGCTTTGGCGCTTTCATCGAAGGAGCAGCGGGCTTCGGAACGCCGGTTGCCGTGGCGGGAGCCATGATGGTGGGCCTCGGCTTCTCCCCGTACTTCGCATCTGCGCTCTGCTTATTGGCCAATACCGCTCCTGTTGCCTTCGGCTCCATCGGCATCCCGGTTATCACATTGGCCGGGGTCACCGGGCTGCCGCTGGCGCGGCTCAGCGGCGTAGTGGGCCGGCTCTGCGCTCCCATCTCCTTCATCCTTCCCGCTTATCTCATCCTTACCATGGGCGGAATTCGCGCCACTCTGGAAGTTTGGCCCGCTGTTCTGGTGGCTGGAGGAGTCTTCGCCTCGGTTCAATTCTGCGTGTCCAATTTCATAGGCGCTCAGCTTACCGACATACTGGCCTCTCTGACGGCGATCGGGGCGCTCGTCGCGTTGGTCCGGCTCTGGAAACCGCGCGTCTCCATCGCACCCGACGGCTCCGGCGCCTTCTCCCTGGCCGGTCCTCTGCGGCAGGGCGAGCCCTTGCATCTCGGCGCTGCGATGACCTCCAGCACGCGGAAATATAGTGCCGGGGAGATCGTAGCCGCCTGGATGCCCTATGTCTTCCTGGTTGTCTTCGTGCTTCTGTGGGGATTCAAACCGCTGCTGGCCGTCCTGGACAAGGCGACGCTTTCTTTGCCCTGGCCCCTGCTGAATAATCTCGTCCTGCGCACTCCGCCGGTTATGGCGGCGCCCTCGCTCTATCCGGCGATATTCAAGCTGAACTTTCTCTCCGCCTCCGGCTCCTCATGCATGTTCGCGACCCTGCTTTCGGTCTTATTTCTGCGCATGCCGGCGAAGCAATTCTTGCGCGTGCTGCTGGCGACGTCGCGGCAATTGGCGTTTCCTATCCTCACCGTCGTCTCCGTGCTGTCCTTGGCCTTTGTGATGAACTACTGCGGCGCTACCGGCACGCTGGGCCTGGCCTTCGCCGCCACCGGAGTCGTCTTCCCCTTCTTCAGCCCCTTCCTCGGCTGGCTTGGCGTTTTCCTCACCGGCTCGGATACCTCCTCCAACGCGCTCTTCGGCGCCCTGCAGGTAGTTACCGCGCGGCGGCTGGCGCTCAGTCCCTTCCTTATTGCCGCCGCCAACTCCGCCGGCGGCGTAATGGGAAAAATGATCAGCCTGCAATCGATCGCCGTTGCCGCCGCGGCTACCGGCGTCACCGTGAAGCAGCAGGCCAAGCTGCTGCGCTTTACCCTAAAGCACAGCGTGATTCTGGCCGCGCTGGTTGGCGTCGAGGTGCTGATCTACGCCTATCTCTACCGCATCGCCTGAGCGTGCGGCGCAAAACGGCTCTAGAATCGACTGCATGAAGATACTGAGCAATGAGAGCCGCAACAGCCGCAAGGGACCGGAAGAATGGTTTACCGGCGCCGCGTGGATTGAAGAAATCGTAACCGCCGAAGCACCTGCCCGGGTGCGCGTGGTCCGCGTCTGGTTTGAGCCGCGCGCGCGAACGGCTTGGCACACGCATCCTCTGGGACAAACGCTGCACGTCTTGGCGGGCGTAGGCCGGGTACAGCTCAAAGGCCGGCCCGCACAGGAGATTCGGCCCGGAGATACCGTTTGGATCGCGCCTGGCGAGGTGCACTGGCACGGCGCTGCTCCCGGCCAGACCATGGTCCACCTGGCCATACACGAGGCCAATGACCGCGGCGTCCAGGTGGAGTGGCTCGATCACGTTACGGACCAGGAATACGACGCCCCGCTGGGCTAGAGCGGATTCACGGTAGGTACACCCAGGGCCGGATGCGCCATACACGGCTTTCCCGTTATGAAAAGCCGCACTGCTCGAACCACACTTAGTAATCGTGAATCCGCTCTAGGTGGTAACTGGCCGCCGGGCGCGGCGCTTGCCGGTCTTATCTGTCTTATCTACCTTGGGAGCCCTGGCATTGGTTCGCGCCGCCGCCGCCTCCGTGCGCTCCGCCCGCTCAGCCGCTTTCAGGTGGCGCTCCATCACCTTGCGCGCGGCTACCTGGTTCCGGGACCGCACGGCGCGATAGATCTCCCGATGCACATCGGCCGAACCTTTCAGGTCGCGGGAGCGCTCCACCGTTCTGCGCCGCTGATCGTACAAGGCTGTGGCGATGGTTTGCATCAGCACCGCCAGGATTGGGTTCCCCGCCGCTTCGGCAATGGTGCGGTGAAAGCGCACGTCGTGGATGAGGTACTCATTAGGGTCATCCACAGTTGCATACATCTCCGCAACTTCTTCGGCCAGCGCCGTAAAGTGCTCCTCGCGCCCACGCTCGGCCGCCAGCGCCGCCAAACTGCTTTCCAGAATCAGACGCGCCTCAAACATCTGCCAGGACTTGAATCCGTGCAGAGCGCCCAGCATGCTGAGCGCCGAGCGGCCAAATTCCGGCGGCCCGTCGGCCACAAAGGTGCCTACTCCGTGACGCACCTTCATCACATCCATTGCAGCCAGATATCCGATGCCTGTCCGCAGGCTGGCGCGGCTGATCTTCAGCGAGCGTGCGAACTCCCGTTCCGGAGGAATTTGATCGCCCGCACGCAGCTTGCCCTCTTCAATCAACTTGCGAATGTGATTTACGACAAGCATAGTGAGATGGGTGTCGGGGCCGCCGGTTTTGCCGTTTGCCATAGTTCCTCGAACTGCCTTTTTGGGGGTTTGCCCGTGGGCGGCCGGACCGCCATCGCCGCATAATACCCGCGATTTCTTGCCGGCGGAAGGCACCCCAGATTGTACCCCCAGGCGATCTTCGCGTGAATTATGCCCGTGTAACTGCCACCGCTCCAAGGTAGGGCAAAAGGGTAGGGCAAAAGGGTACGGCAAAAGGGTAGGGCAAAAGCGCAGCCCGGATAGGAATTGTGGCTTACCTCGCCTTTTCAGGGTATGCTCGCTCGGTTCACTCTGCATCTCACCACAAGTGCCGCGTCAGGATGGGCTTCTGTCCTATTGGTTTCCGAGTTGTCATTTCACATCGAATCGAGTTAGGGAGAGACCATGTTAAGAAAGATTTTTACTGTGGGCTTGGTTGCTGCGTTTGGGTTGACGGCCTTTGGCCAGAGCACAGAGGCTGACCGGGTGAAGACGGCCGGGAAAGTCATGTCCGAGATCATGAATACCCCCGAAGACATTCCGCAGAGCGTGATCGACAAAGCCGATTGCGTGGTGGTGCTGCCCTCGGTCGTGAAGATCGCCTTTGGCATAGGCGGCAGCTATGGCCGTGGAGTGATGACCTGCCGCGCCGGCCACAACTTCCGCGGCAAATGGGGACCGCCGACCATGATGGCCCTCGAAGGCGGCAGCTTCGGCTTCCAGATCGGCGCCCAGGCGACCGATTTCGTCCTGCTGTTGATGTCCCCGCACTCGGCTTCCTCCATTCTGACCAGCAAAGTCAAGCTGGGCGCCGACGCTTCCGCTGCAGCCGGCCCGGTCGGCCGCAACGCATCGGCTGAGACCGACATCACGATGCGGGCAGAGATCCTTTCCTACTCCCGCGCCCGGGGTCTCTTCGCCGGCGTCTCCCTGGCCGGCTCCACCCTTCGCGCAGACAACGATGCCAACAAGAACCTCTATGGAAAGGATTTGACTGCGCAGCAGATCGTCTTTGACCATGCGGTTCCCGCTCCAGCTTCCGCGAGGCAGTTGCTGGCAGTCCTTGACAAGAAGAGCCCCAAGAACCTCTCCAAATAACGCCGGCCAAGAGCGGGAAACAGAAGAGCGCGGGGAACAGCGATGCAAAAGCTGCTCCCCGCTCTGCACGGGCTTTCCGCCAGGGGCTGTTTCTCCCTCTTTCTCCACCGTTTCCACAGCTCTCTTCCGGGAATGCACCACTTCTGCCCCTTGCGTCCGGCCCTACGGGGACGCAGACTTCTGGAATGGATGGATTCCCCGGTTCCCTTCAGTCGTACTCGCGCCCCTTTCGCCGGGATGTCCACCCCGGTACCAAAGTTCAGTATTTGCGCGGCTCTCCTCAGTTCTCCACAGCCATTTGCCTGATTTTGCGACGGGATAGGCCCAAGTGCATCGAAACTACTAGATGTAGTGGTTATCTCTTGACAGACGCGATAGACAGCGGTACCTTCCCCTCTGCAGCCCTTTGTTGCAGGCGTCGTCCGAACTTTCGGCGAGCAGCGGGCGGGTGATGAAAAAGCCACCTCCCGGGGCCTGGCCAACACAAGTACGGCCGATTTGATTGGTTTTACCCCGGTAATGCGAAGGTTTGCCGTTTTTCCCGAAAGATCTACTT
This sequence comes from Acidobacteriaceae bacterium, assembly GCA_025449575.1. Classification (GTDB taxonomy): domain Bacteria; phylum Acidobacteriota; class Terriglobia; order Terriglobales; family Acidobacteriaceae; genus PALSA-350. The sequence continues at coordinate 3,341 of JANWJB010000173.1, read as the reverse complement.
CGTAACCCTAGGGTGCCCCCGCGAGCGCCCGGGCGATCAGCTCTTCCGGCACATCAAATCATTAAGGAGATTGATCCCTATGGCCGAGGCCATCCATTCCACTTCCTCCTCCTCGAATGCCGGACCCCATTCCTATGCCGGCGCTGCAAAATCCGCCGGAGCCCCTGGCGTGCGGTTCGGCCGCTTCTTCACCAAGCCCGGAGTCTCGCCCTACAGCGAAGTCTCCTGGGAGCGGCGCACCGCCCTGATCTCCGACGTTTCGGGCAAGACCATCTTCGAGCAGAAGGACGTGGAAGTGCCGGCCGATTGGTCGATGACGGCGACCAACATCGTTGCCTCCAAGTATCTCCATGGCCATGTGGGCGTGCCGGCCGGCCGGCCGGGCGCGCGCGAGACCGGCGTGAGGGAGCTGATCGTGCGGGTGGCGGAGACCATCCGCGACTGGGGTTTGGCAGGCGGCTACTTCGCCACTCTGGAAGACGCGACAATCTTCCACGACGAGCTGGTTCATTTGCTGGTCACGCAGAAGGCGGCCTTCAACTCGCCGGTCTGGTTCAACGTGGGCTGCGACCGTCTGGAGCCCAATTCCGACGCCCGCAACTGGCATTGGAATGCGCACGCCTGCGGCGTGGAGTTCTCCGCCACCGGCTACCGCACGCCGCAATGCTCGGCCTGCTTCATCAACTCCGTTGAAGACTCGCTGGATTCCATCCTGACCCTGGCTAAGACCGAGGGCATGCTCTTCAAGTGGGGTTCCGGGACCGGCACCAATCTCTCGCCGCTCCGCGGATCGATGGAAGTGCTCTCCGGCGGCGGTATCGCCAGCGGCCCGCTGAGCTTTATGCGCGGATTCGACGCCTTTGCCGGCGTCATCAAGTCCGGCGGCAAAACGCGGCGCGCGGCCAAAATGGTGATCCTCAACATCGATCACCCGGACATTGTCGACTTCATCGATTGCAAGGCCAAGGAAGAAGCCAAGGCCTGGACGCTGATGCAGGCCGGCTATGACGGCTCCGGACCGGATTCGGAGGCCTACAGCTCGATCTTCTTCCAGAACGCCAACAACTCGGTCCGTGTGAATGACGAGTTCATGCGCGCCGTCGAGCGGGACGAGGAGTTTTCCACCCGGCAGGTCAAAAGCGGCGAGCCCGTCAAAACCTATAAGGCGCGCGACCTGATGAACAAGATCGCCGAGGCGACCTGGCAGTGCGGCGATCCGGGCATGCAGTACGACACCACCATCAACCGGTGGCATACCTCGAAGAACACCGGCCGTATCAACGCCTCCAATCCCTGCTCGGAGTACATGTTCCTCGATAACTCGGCCTGCAATCTGGCCAGCTTCAATCTGCTGAAGTTTGTCTCCCCTGCCGGGGCCTTCGACGTTGCGGCCTATCGGCATGCGATCGCCATCCTGATTACTGCGATGGACATTCTGGTGGATAACTCCGGCTATCCGACCGAGGCGATCACCCGCAACTCGCACGACTACCGCCCACTGGGCTTGGGCTATGCCAATCTGGGCGCTCTGCTGATGGCCTTCGGACTTCCCTATGACAGCGATGCCGGCCGCGACTTCGCCGCCGCGCTCACCGCCATCATGTGCGGCCAAGCCTATCTGCAATCCTCCATCTTGGCGGAAAGCGCGCCGGTTCTGGCCTCGGCCACCCCGCTCTGCCAGGAGGCGCAGTATGCCGATGCGGCGCAAACCGGCGGCCGCGGCGGAGCCTGCCCCGGCTTCTACGTCAACCGCGAGCCCTTCCTCGATGTCATCCGCATGCATCGCGCCGAGGTCAACAAGATCGGCCGCTCCGCCAGCTCCGGCGAGCCCTTCACCACGCCGCAACTCGCCGCTCTCATTGAGGCCAGCAAGGATTGCTGGGATCAAGCGCTGGCTCACGGCGAGCAGCACGGCTACCGCAACTCCCAGGTCACGGTGCTGGCTCCCACCGGAACCATCGGCTTCATGATGGATTGCGACACCACCGGCGTCGAGCCCGACCTGGCGCTGGTGAAGTACAAGAAGCTGGTCGGCGGCGGCATGATCAAGATCGTCAACAACACCGTGCCCGCCGCGCTCTTCCGGCTGGGTTATACCGATGCGCAAGTGGACTCGATCGTTAGCTACATCGACTCCACCGGAACCATCGAAGGCGCGCCCGGCATCAAGTCCGAGCATCTGGCCGTCTTCGACTGCAGCTTCAAGCCCTCCAAAGGCACGCGATCGATCGCGCCCATGGGCCACGTCAAAATGATGGCCGCCGCTCAGCCATTTCTCTCCGGCGCCATCTCGAAAACCGTCAACCTGCCCCACGATTCAACCGTGGACGACGTCGCCCATGCATATCTGGAATCGTGGCGGCTGGGCCTGAAGGCGGTAGCCATCTATCGCGACGGCTCCAAGGGCGCGCAGCCGCTCAACGTCTCTGACGGCAACAAGGCCAAGGTCATCAAAGGAGCGGAAAGCCGGGGAGCCGAAAACGCCGACGATCTGGCCGCTGCCGCCGCCGCGGAGCGCGTTCTCTCCGCCATCGGACAGGGCAAGGCATCGCCCGCCGGCGACGATCTGCGCTTGCTGGAAGAGAAGGTCTCGGCCAAGCTGGAGGTCAGCTCCCAGTCCATCGTCTCCGCCGCTGCGGCCTTTACCGCCGCCATCGCCAACGCCGTCCGCAGCGGCGATGCAGATTCGCTGGAGCGGCCCGCGCAAGGGCCGCCGCAGGCTGTCCGCCATCGGCTGCCGGAGGAGCGCGCTTCCCTTACCCACAAATTCTCCATTGCGGGGCATGAGGGCTACATCACCGTCGGCCTCTATCCCAACGGCAAGCCGGGCGAGATCTTCATCCGCATGGCCAAAGAGGGCTCGACCGTCTCCGGGCTGATGGACTCCTTCGCCACCGCCATCTCCTTGGCCCTGCAGCATGGCGTGCCGCTCAAGGTGCTGGTGGACAAGTTCGCGCATACGCGCTTTGAGCCTTCCGGCTGGACCGGCAGCGAGCAGATCGGCTACGCGAAATCCATTATGGATTACATCTTCCGCTGGCTGCAGCTTCGCTTCCTCTCCGGCCAGCAGCTCTCGCTCTTCGCCGGGATGGGGGCGGGCGTGGCAGCCAATGTCGCCTTGCCGGACGCGTCGAATGCGGACGGCACCGCGGCCTCCTCTCTTGACGATCTGGGATTGGAGTCCAGTGCGCCTGAACTTAGCACCACTGGCGGCGAGTCGCATGGATATCGCGAACGGAGAGCGCCCGGCGGAGGCATCCTTCCCGGCGCGCCTTCCTCCGGTGGCGGCCCGGAAACCGGCCAGTCTTCTCTCAACCTGGAAGACCGCGGCATCTATGGCG
>JANWJB010000172.1 GCA_025449575.1 Acidobacteriaceae bacterium | reverse complement strand
TGGCGGCTGTTGCAACGCAGCTCGCGCCGGAAACTCTGCTGCAGCGGCTGCTCGCTCTCGAGCGTCAATTCGGCCGCCGGCGCAAGGGCGATGTGCCGAAGGGGCCGCGGACTCTCGATCTGGATCTCCTGCTGATGGATGACCTGGTGGTCCATGCAGAGAAGATCGTTCTGCCCCACCCTGCGCTCGCGTCACGCCGGTTTGTCTTGGCTCCGCTGGCCGAGATTGCGCCCCAACTCCGCCATCCGGTTCTCCAGTGCAGCGCCGCCGAACTGCTGGCGGCATTGCCGGAGGAAGGCGAGAATCGTGTTGACGCAGTGCGGCGACTCGACTCCGCTGCGTGGAAGGCACTGGGAGGCGCCTAAGCCGGCCCCGCCGCTACAATCGTTGCGTGTCTCTTGCATTTGAGCGAAACGCAGTTTGCGCGCGCGCGCGCAGCGCCACCATGCTGCTACCCCACGGACGGGTGGAGACTCCGGTCTTCATGCCGGTGGGCACTGCAGCCTCGGTCAAGGCGGTCTCGCAAGACCTACTTGAATCTTTGGGCGCGGAAATCATCCTCGCCAACACCTATCACCTCTATTTGAGGCCTGGGCACGAGCTGGTGCGCCGGCTGGGGGGCTTACACCGTTTCATGAGCTGGCCCCATCCGATGTTGACCGATTCGGGAGGATTTCAGGTCTTCAGCCTGAACGGGCTGCGCAAGGTAAGCGAGGAGGGCGTCGCTTTTCGCTCGCATCTGGATGGCAGCAGCCATTTCTTTTCTCCCGAGCGGTCGATTGAGGTACAGACAGCCTTGGGCGCCGACATCGTAATGGCTTTTGATGAGTGCACCGAATATCCGGCGGATCACGGGCGGGCACGATCCTCTCTCGAGCTGACCCTGCGCTGGGCCCGACGCAGCCGCGATGCCTTTCGCGCGTCTCGCCCGGACGAGCCGTCCGCGCCAGGGACGGGTCAGTCGCTTTTTGGCATTGTGCAGGGCGGCATGTACCCCGACCTGCGGCGGGAATGCGCCGAACGCCTGCGCGAGATGGATTTTCCCGGCTATGCGCTGGGCGGGCTAAGCGTGGGCGAGCCCCGTGCTCTGCGGCGGGAAATCATTGAGGCCACGCTGCCCTTGCTGCCCGAAGACCGGCCCCGCTATGTGATGGGTGTTGGGTATCCGGAGGAGATTGTGGAATATTCCGCGCTGGGCGTGGACATGATGGACTGCGTGCTGCCGACGCGGGCCGCGCGCCATGGGTTGCTATTTACCGCGCAGGGGAGGCTCAACATCAAGAACCAGCGCTATGCAGAGGATCAAGGGCCGCCCGATCCGGAGTGCGGGTGCATGGTGTGCCGGCGCTACACCCGCGCCTATCTTCGCCACCTCGCCGCCGCTCGCGAGCCGCTCGCGGCGACGCTGAATACCATGCACAACTTGGCCTTCTACCTTGACACCATGCGAGCGGTACGGGATGCTATCAGAATAGGTTCTCTTCCGGCGTTGCTGGCTAGGGTGCGTGCGCGCTCTCTCCAGGCGGAAGACTAGAGCATCTTCAGGATGCTTTTCGAAGCTGAAAGCGGATTGGAATTGGGGAGTTCTGCGGACTGTGGCTGGCTGCCGCGCCGCCGGGCCGGCCCCGCGACAGATAAAGACTCCCGTCGAACTTCCCTCCCCAAGCAGCAAAATTCAGGACGGTTGAGAGGATCGCACGTTGAACATCGCTTTGCTGCTGGCTCCGGAGCTACCACCGAGCGTGGTCGCCATCCTGCCTTTTTTCCTGATTATCGCCGTCTTCTACCTGTTGCTGATTCGTCCTAACCAGCGCAAGCAGAAGCAGTGGCAGGAGATGCTGCATAACCTGCATCCGGGCGACCGGATTACCACCACCGGCGGCATGCGGGGCACCATCCTGTCTATTAAGGAAGATGCCGTGCAATTGCGTGTGCCCCCGGATAATATCAAGATGGAAGTGGTAAAGAGCGCAATAGCCTCCGTGACCGCCCACCAAGAGGAAACCAAATAACATTTAAATTGCACGGGCTGAGGACGACGCCCGGCGAAGACTTCCGATTGCGATCCCAATGCGTAAGAACCTAACCGGCAAAACAATTCTCATCATCGCGGTACTGCTGATCTTTTTCTATGGAATCTTCGGCATTCCCAAGGGCATTGGGCTCAACGCCTGGAAGAATGCGGTGGCAAGCCGCATTCGCCTCGGCTTGGATTTGAAAGGGGGCACCCACCTGATCTTGCAGGTGATGGTGCAGGAGGCGGTCGGCGCGGTCACCGACAACGACATTAGCGGCCTCCAGACCGATCTCCAGCACAATGGAATCACGGCAAAGTCCATCTTTAAGCCGGATCCGAAGCATCCCGAAGTCATCCAGATTCAGGGCACGCCCCCGGATCGGGTGGGCGACATCCGCAACCTGCTCGATACGCATTACGGCAGCCGCTATACGATCAGCTCCAACTCCGGCAACAATTGGACGCTGACCATGAAGGCGACCGAGGTGCAATCCACCGAACAGCGCGCCCTGCAAAATTCGATAGAGACCATTCGCCAGCGGGTAGACGCTATGGGCGTCACTGAGCCGACTATTCAGGAGTACAACCTGGGCACCAACCAGGTTCTGGTGGAGCTTCCCGGAGTGGATGATCTGAGCCGGGTCCGGGAGATTATTCAGTCTACGGCCCGCCTGGAAATTCATCTGGTAGTCGGAGGACCGTTTCCGAATGAGCAGGCGGCGCTGCAAAGCGTAGGCGGCACGCTGCCGCCCGAGGACGCAATTTTGCCTTATGGGGGAACGGAAGAGGATCTCTCCGGCCAATATTATGTACTGCAGCGCCACGCTGTAGTACAGGGCAACGACTTCCGCGATGCTCAGCCTTCGGTCGACGAGAATGGCCGGCCTGACGCAACCTTCATCCTCACTCGCAATGCCGGCGACCGCTTTTATCAGTTCACCAGCCAAAACATCGGCAAGATGCTGGCCGTGGTGCTGGACAACCAGGTGCAGGAGGCAGCCACCATCCAGCAAGCCATCCGCGACCAAGGCCGCATCACCGGGCTGGGCCAGGATAAAGCCAAGAATCTTTCGCTGATGCTGCGCACCGGCGCGCTGCCGGCATCGATTCACTACCTGCAGGAGGGCGTTGTCGGCCCGTCCCTGGGCGCCGACTCCATTCGTGAGGGCGTGACGGCCTCTGTGGTCGGCATGCTGGCTGTGCTGATCTTCATGCTGTTCTACTATCATGGCGCGGGTATCAATGCCGACCTGGCGCTCATCATGAACTTGGTCATATTGCTGGGGTTCATGCACTTTTCCAACGCCGTGCTCACCCTGCCGGGCATTGCCGGGGTGATTTTGACCATCGGCATGGGCGTAGACTCCAACGTGCTGATCTTCGAGCGCATTCGTGAAGAGCTGCGGGCGGGCAAGGCGGTCGGCGCCGCGGTGGAGCAGGGCTTCGGCCATGCCTGGACGACGATTTTGGATACCCACGTCACCACCATCGTTTCGGCCCTGATCCTGTTTCTCTGTGGCAATGGCCCAGTGCGCGGATTTGCCCTTACTTTAAGCTTCGGCTTAGCGGCCAACCTGTTTACTTCCGTCTTTGTCTCGCGCGTTATTTTCGACGCGATCCTCAAGCGCAAGCCGCGAGGAGAGGCGCTTTCTATCGGCTGACCGGGCGAGCCGGGCATGGCGGCAAATCTGCCGCTCATGGCCCTGGCGGCCACAATTTCGTTGCGCAGGCCGGTTGTCGCCTGCGCTGGAGCAAGGCGGGTTTCTCGGGTGGAATTTTTTGGCGAAGTAAAAGTCGATTGGCTGGGAAAGAAGTGGTATTTCCTGGCATTTTCCCTTGTCTTTAGCGTCGCCGGCATCTTGTCGATGATCTTCTGGCATGGCATCAACGAGGGCGTGGACTTCCGCGGCGGAACCCTGGTTTACGTGCAGTTTGCCGACAAGCCGGACGCCGACCGCATTCGCCATGCGACCGACGCCGCCGGCCTGCACGACGCCGTCATTCAGCGCTTCGGCCAGGCTTCCGCCAAGCAGGAGGTTATCTCGCTGGCGGAAAAAGACATCAACGAAGCATCGCTCGATGCCGGGCGCGCCGCCATCGTCAATGCGCTGAACACTCACTACTCGCCGCCGAATGCCGCCGATAAGGGCAAGCTCGACTTAAACAACATCGGGGCCGGAGCCCTGGGCCAGTTCCTCGCTCAAAAAGACCCGGAGAAGCTGGACGTGAGCGCGGGCGACGCTGCTGCGCTGCAGCGCTATACCCAGCAGGCGCAGGCCATCGTCTCGCACCGCGACGACGATCTGAACGGCATCTTTACGAACCTCGATCAGTTGAACGGCAAGGCCGATCCGGCCGTGGTGAACCTGCTGAAGCAAAGCACCTATCTTTCCTCTTTCCACGTCTTCAATCAGGAGATCATCGGGCCCCAGGTGGGAGCGCAGCTGCGGAAAAAGGCTTTTTTGGCGACGATTTACTCGCTCGCGGGCATGTTGGTGTACCTCTGGTTCCGCTTTGAGTTGATCTATGGCGTGGCCGCCGTAGTAGCTGTCTTCCACGACACCATCATCACCGTGGGCGCCTTCAGCTTGATGAACCGTGAGATCAGCCTGACGGTTATTGCGGCCATTCTTACTTTGATTGGCTATTCGATGAACGATACGATCGTCGTCTTCGACCGCATCCGGGAGAACTTGAGGCTCTCGCGCCGGGAGAGCCTGACCACTCTGGTGAACCGCAGCATTAACCAGACTTTAAGCCGAACGGTGCTGACCTCGGGATTGACCTTCCTCACCGTGCTTTCTCTGTATGTTTTTGGTGGTGAGGTGCTGCGCGGCTTTTCATTTGCTCTCGTGATCGGTATTCTAATCGGCACCTATTCCTCGATCGCCGTGGCGGCTCCGATGCTGGTGGCGTATCAGGACTACCGGGCCAAACGAGGGAAGAAGGCGGCTCTGCCTGCAGGCAAGCGCACCCGGGTCTAGCACGATCGGGTTTTGCCGGGGTATGACGGCCCTACAGGGTACGAGAAGGGACGCCTTTCGCGACGAGGGGAAAAGTTTCTCAACGCGGATTGCCGCTGCTCGCAGGAGAACGCGTTGAGGAACTCCAGGGCATGAGTTTGATCCTGCCTAAGGGCCAGAAGGGGATGAGCGGTTTCTGCGCCGGCGGCGCAGAACCCGGCTCCAAGAACCCGGGATCTAAAGCGGGCTCCGCGGTGTCTATTGTTAGTACAAGGCTTCCCCCGGAACCTATGAGGTAAGGCTCATGTTTGAAAGCGCACTGTTTGAATCCAGCGGCAAGCTGAAGACCAAGAGCAGGTACTGGTCATTGCTCACGCTCCTACTTAACATTGCTGTGGTGGCGGCATTGATTATTTGGCCCTTGCTGCACACCCTTGCCCTGCCCAGTGAGATGACAGCGACCCTGCTGATTGCTCCGGCGCCGCCGCCGCCGCCGCCGCCACCTCCTCCTCCGGCAGCTCCGCACGTCGAGGTGCACACGGAGACGCTGAGCAACGCACTGCAGGCGCCAAGCCGCATCCCGAAGAAGATCGCCCGCGTCGTTGAGTCGGCGCCGCCCCAGATGGGGGTTGAGGGTATGCAAGGTATGGGCGGCGGCTCTGGCAGCGGCGCCATGGGGGGCATCCTGAGTGGTCTGGGCAAGGCGCCGACAGTTGTCGCCGCTCCGCCGAAGAAGCTGGCGATCTCGTCCGGCGTTATGACCGGCATGCTCCTGGAGAAGACGGTTCCGCAGTACCCGGCCATCGCCAAGGCTGCACGCATTTCCGGCACCGTCGTTCTGCAGGCCACAATCTCGAAAGAGGGAACGATCACCGGTTTAAGAGTCATCAGTGGGCCGCCCATGCTGCAGCAAGCTGCACTGGGCGCTGTCCGAACCTGGCGGTATAAGCCGTACCTGCTGAATGGGCAACCGGTCGAGGTCGAAACGACCGTGGATGTGGTCTTCAATCTTGGTGACTAGTGCGGGCTTCGGTCCGTCTTCAACCAAGGTGGTAGTCCGAACTTGAACTTACTGGCCTCTTCGGGGCATTTCCGCGCGAAGAGGCCGAGTGCTAGCATCTGGATGCTTCCAGTCACCAAAGAAGTCACTCCCTAGGAGGAAAGATTCTGTGATTCTCGCTCAACATCTCACCCACCTCATCGCACACCAGGCAGCGCTTGGTATGTATTATTTCCAAGACCAAGCGACACCCGGTTTTGGCGTGATGGATCTCTGGCACAACATGGGCAACCTTGCCAGAGCCGTCGTGGTCATTCTGTTCATCATGTCGATCTGGTCGCTGGCGGTGATCATCGACCGTGCGCTTTACTTCCGTGCAGCCCGCAGCCAATCGCGCCAGTTCGCACCGCGGGTAGCCGGCGCGCTCAAAGAAGGCAAACTGGATGAAGCGGTGAAGGTTGCCGACCGGAACAAGAAGTCTCATCTAGCCGAGGTAGTCACCGCGGGACTGCAGGAATTTCGCAATTACGGCAGCGGCGGAGCCATCACGGATGAGCAGATTGAAGCCAGCCAGCGCGCGCTGGAACGCTCCGAAGCCATCGTGCACGCGAAGCTCAAGCGCGGCCTAGGCGGCTTGGCCACGATCGGTGCGGTAGCGCCTTTCATTGGGCTCTTCGGAACTGTGGTCGGTATCTTGAACGCATTTAACCAAATCGCGACCCAGCATACCTCAGGTATTGGCGCGGTCGCCGGCGGCATCTCCGAAGCCCTGGTCACCACCGCCATGGGATTGCTGGTCGCCATCCCCGCGGTTATGACCTTTAACTATTTCACCGGCCGGGTGGAAGCGTTCGATGTGGAAATGGACAACTCCTCCAGCGAGTTGGTCGATTACTTCATCAAGCAAAGTCACCGGCGTTAGCACGGCCCCGCGCCGTGGACCAGTCCCTCCGCCCGCCAGGCGGCAGGCGATGCAAGCCGCGGCCTCCGGGCACAGGGAAGTCTCTAGGGAGATGAAGCGTGAATCCCGCGCGTGGACGGAGTTCTTGAGGGGGCTCCGTCGCGTGCCGGTTCCGAAGCAGGGATGCAAGTCCGGCCTCAACGCTGATTGAAACCCTGGAGCGTGACTGGAACGTCAACGTATTAAGGAAACGCTGGACCGGTTCCCCTTCTTGTACCGGCTCCGCGGAGCGCACATTATGTCAATGGTTGTTAGGGACGAAGGAAAAAAGGTCAACTCCAACATCAACGTCACACCGATGTGCGACGTCATGTTGGTGTTGTTGATCATCTTCATGGTCATCACCCCCATGCTTCAGAACAAGGTGGAGATCACCTTGGCCAAGGTCGCCGACCCGACCGCCATGCCCGACGCCGACAAGCAAGACTCCGTCGTGGTGGCCATCACCCGTGACAGCAAGGTCTACCTCGGCCAGGACCAGGTGTCCATGGGCGATCTAGGGCAGAAGGTCGCTAACATGTTGGAAAACAAGACCAACAAGACGATCTATATGCGCGCGGATGCGCGGGCGCAGTATGGCACGGTGGAAGACGCGATCGACAATGTACGCAGCGCCGGGGTAGACGAGATCGGTTTGCTTACCGAGCGCGTGCAACAGCCCGAGGGCGGGCCGGCACCTCCAGCATCCACGGCGCCACAGGGTAACTAAACCGATTTGGCCCCGAGCGGGCCTGAGAAAACGAGGATTTTGCTATGTCAATGTCTGTGGGTACGGGCGGCGGAGCAATGTCGGAGATCAACATCACGCCGTTGATCGACGTGATGCTGGTGCTCTTGATCATTTTTATGGTCATCGTCCCGGTGACCCCGAACGGTCTAAACGCTCTGGTGCCTCAGCCGCCCAAAAACCCGCAAAAGCAAAACAACGACGACAAAGCCATCGTCGTGCAGATTGCCGCCAATGGGGCCGGGACGCCGGGGTACAAGATCAACGAGACGGATGTCAGCCACAACGATCTTTATAACCAGCTGCAAGGCATCTTCGCGACGCGCGCGACGAAGGTGATGTTCATCAAGGGGGACCCCAAGTTGAACTTTGCCGTTGTCGCCGATGTCATCGATATCGGTCACCGTGCCGGCGTCGATCACATTGGTTTGATCACCCCGAAGGTCGCCGCTGGACAGTAGTCCCGTCGCGCCCTTTGTGCATTGGGCCCCGCTACATACGAGCAGTGAAGATGTGTGAACTTCTTCCTCGCTTTCCGGTTCGCGTCTGCTTTCGGGCAGACGCGAGTCTCGTTTCGTCTCCCGGCCTTGCCAGCAGTGCGAAACCAATTACAATTCAGTGCGCAGGGTTTTTTGATAGCCTCTGACCACACAAGCGTATTAGGATGTCAGGCGCACCCTGGCGACCGAAGGAGAAGAGAAGCAGAATGAAGCGAAGCGCATATTTGCCCCTGTTGGCGGCCGCCAGCCTGTCGTTGCTCGCGTTGATGGGATGCCGGAAATTGGAAGCCCGCGACCAGATCAACAAGGGCGTGCAGGCCTATAAGAATGCTAAATTTGAAGAAGCTATCGATCACTTTCAGCGCGCCGAGCGCCTCGATCCTTCCTTCGTAACCGCTCCGCTCTTTCTCGCCTCCGCTTATCAGCAACAGGTCGTTCCCGATTCCACGACGCCGGAGAATCTTAAGAACGCGCAGCTTGCCATCAACGCCTACCAGAAGGTTCTCGACAAGAATCCCCAGGACTTGAGCGCAGCCAAAGGCATTGCCGCAGTCTACCTCGACATCGGCAAAACTGACGAGGCAAAGCAGTGGCAGCAAAAGGTGCTGGCGATCGATCCCAAAGATCCGGTTGCGCACTATACGATCGGCGTGATCGACTGGCGGTTGGCTTACAAGAACGCGATTGAGACGCGCAACAGCCTGAATATGACCGACAACGGCGACATGATCAAGAACAAGACTGCTTGCGCGAAGCTCAAGTCGGAAAATGAGACCTATGTGACCGAGGGCTTGGACCATCTGCAGAAGGCGATCGATCTGCGGCCGAGCTATGACGACGCGATGTCGTATTTGAGCCTCATGTACCGGCGGAAGGCCGATCTGGAATGCGGCGACGACGCGGCGCGCAAGGCCGACCTGGCGTTGTTCGATCAGTGGGTCGCCAAGACCATGGCCACGCGCAAGGCCAACGAGCAAAAGAAGAACGAGCAGACCCCCAAGGGCGTCATCTTGGACGGCAAGTAGCCATCTGGAACCTCCACCAACCAAAACCCCCGGCGCGCCGGGGGCTTTTGGTTGGTGCGGCGGAAGCGGCCTAAACGCCCTCGAGTGCACGTGCTATGGCACGGACCTCATCCGGCCCCGTGCGGCAGCAGCCGCCAATCCACTGAGCTCCTGCAGCGCGCCACTGGAGCGCCATCGCACCGAAACTGCCGGCCAGGCTCTCTCCCGTCCAGCGGTGCTGCGCGGCATCCCACTGCTCGCCGGAGTTGGGATAAACGGCGATGCGCTTGCGAGTCACAGCAGCAATCTCGCCGATCAGCGGCAGCAGAAATGCCGGATGTGTACAGTTCACGCCGATGGCAATCACTTGCTCTTCCCCGTCGAGCTGCCGCGCAGCCCCGGCAAGGGACTCACCGTGAGCGAGATGACCGCCGTCCCGGCAGGTAAAGCTGATAAGGGCTGCAAGCGATGGAAATTGCCGTAGAGCGGCAAGGATGGCGCAGGCCTCCTCAGCCGAAGGAATCGTCTCAAACGCGATGAAATCCGCTCTCGTTTCCTGAAGGACGGCCAGCCGGCCGCTGTGGAAGCCAACGAGCTCCTCGAAGCTGCAGCTATAGTTGCCGTGGTATTCGGCTCCATTGTGAAGCGCCGCTCCATAGGGCCCGAGACCGGCCGCAATCCAAATCTTTTTAGGACGCACGGAGCGGTAGGAATGCCGGACTTCCTCTGCGAGGGCCACGGCCGCGCGCAGAGCTTCGTCCGCTGCTGCCGGACTTCTGCCAATCTCCAGGAACCCTTTTTGCGATACCTGATAGCTGGCGGTCACCAGGCAATCGGCTCCGGCCTCCAGGTACTCGCGGTGCACCGCGGCGATCAAATGGGGGGCGGTCTCCAGCACCTGCGCGGACCAGAGAGGATTGCGGAGGCTGCAGCCGACGCGTTCCAGTTCGGTGGCCATACCGCCGTCGAGAACTTGCAGCCCGTCCAAATCGAGTTGGTTTAACCGCTTCATTTGCTTACGGTGGTTCTCCCGGCAGGAACGCCGTGCCGCGGGGAAGAGCAATTCATGGAGCGAAATGTCGCGCCGGAGCAGCGGGCTGGGACAACCGGGCGAGGCGCCAAGCGCTTTGCGCGTCACCATACTATGAAACGCGCCGGTGGATCCCCTCCACTCATCCTGATTTTCCGGAGGCTAGACCCCTTTCGCCGCCGGTTCCCAAACATACTTGTGAATCTGCAAGCTGAGCCGGGCGTTCAGGCCATCCGCGAGCATCCATTCGACGAGTGAGCGGGGATCGAGCATGCAGTTCTCCGAGCTGCGCTCCCGCGAAGGAACCTTGAGGAAGGCGGGAGAGAGCAGAAGCCCCCCGGCGCGCGCATCCAACCGGTGTTCGCAGATGAACTGCCGCGCGAACTCATAGTCCGCGCGGTCGGAGATCACGAACTTTACCTCATCGCGCGCGGTGAGCGTCTCGATATTGGGCAGATGAAAGCTGCCAGCCTCGCCAGATCCCGGGCATTTGACGTCGACGATCTTGTGTACCGCCTCGGGGAGCGCAGCCAGCGGCCGCTCGCCGCTGGTTTCTATCATTAGCGTGTAATTCTTCCGCAGAAGGGAATGCATTAGCGATATCAGCTCGCGCTCTTGCAAAAGAGGCTCGCCGCCGGTGAACTCCACCAGCGTGACCGGCCGCAGTGTCTCGACCTCCACCTCCACCTCTTCGACAGACCGCGGATAGCCGCCCTTGAAGGTATATTCGGAGTCGCACCACCGGCAGCGCAGATTGCATCCGGCCAGGCGGACAAAGATGCAGGGGAGGCCGGCGAAGCTCGATTCCCCTTGAATCGACTTGTAGATTTCAATCAGGCGCACGGCTTACTCGTAATAGGTGGCCGTGGTGGTATCAGTTTCATATATGGTGCAGTCCTTCACTGTCACCCGGCCGCTTGTCATCTCCAGCAGTTGCCGGTTGGTTTCGTCGAAGAAGTAGCGGGCGATATTCTCGGCCGAAGGGTTCAGCCGGGTAAACGGCTCCAGATCGTTCAGCATCTGGTGGTCGATACGGTCGATGACCGGACGCATGACCTGCTTCAGCAGCTTGAAGTCGAGCAGCAGACCGGCTTCATCCAACTCCGCCCCGCGCAGAGTGATGCGGACCTTGTAGTTGTGACCATGGGGATTCTCGCACTTTCCCCGGTAGTTGCGCAGATAATGGCCGGAGGAGAAGCCCGACTCGACCGTGACTTCATACATGCTCTTACAGGTCCTTTACCGGCAGCAGCGAGCCTGCCTCCTCCATTTTAGAGCCCTTCGCGTGTTGCCACGGCTTGGGGATGATCGAGGAAGCTCTGCCGCGGAAGTTCAGTCTTTTCGGCGGCGGCGTGCGCGCTCCTCATTCCGGCGCTCCACCTGCTCAAACATGGCGGTCATCGCGCCCCCCAGTGCCGAAATCAGAGCCGCCACCAGCAGGAATAGTGCCATGGTCTTCCACAGCGATCCGTTGCCGGGGAGGCCGGGCTGCGAGCCGCTGGGCGCGAAGCTCATTCCAAAGGAGATTAGCGAGAAGAACAGCAGCGAGCCGGCGAGAATGTAGAGATTCCGCGACATATCATCCGAGTGTCCATGGTATCTATTTTGAGGGCGCTTCTCCAATGAACGAACATCTCTTTATTTTTCGCGATGTTGCCATGGTTTTTGCGGCCGCCTTCGTTGTCGGCTTTCTCTTTTGGCGCTTTCGCCAGCCCGTCATCCTGGGCTATGTTCTTGCCGGTCTCCTGCTTAGCCCCCTCACGCCCGGTCTGCGGATCCATGACGTTCACACTTTCGAAGTTATGGCTGAGGTCGGCGTCATCCTCCTGATGTTCTCGGTCGGGATTGAATTCTCGGTTCCCGAGCTGCTGCGGGTGAAGTGGGTGACGTTGGTGGGTGCGCCCATTGGCATTGCCCTGTCCATTGCGCTGGCCGCCGGCGTAGGGGTGCTGCTGGGTTGGCCGCTCATCCAGGGCATCACCGTCGGCTGCATTATTTCGGTGGCGAGCACGATGGTGCTGATACGCCTGCTCATGGATCGCGGAGAGTTGAATTCGGAAGCCGGCACACTCATGGTGACGCTCACCCTGGTGGAAGACCTTGCCGTCATCATCCTTACAGTCGTGCTTCCCGGCATCGGCTCATCTGCGGGAGCCAACTCTGCCCAGGTCGCATGGCGGGTTGGAAAGGCGCTCTTATTGCTCGTCCCAGTGGTGCTGGCCGGCTGGAAGATCGTACCCGGCCTGCTCAAACGCGTGGAAAAAGCCCGCAATGACGAACTCTCTCTGCTGCTGGCTCTTACCATTTGCCTTGCCGTAGCCGCCATCACGGAGGCAATCGGTTTGTCGCTGGCGCTGGGAGCCTTCGTTGGGGGCATGCTGCTCGGCAGTTCCGATTACGCGCACAAGCTCGCCGCCCGAACTCTTCCCATTCGCGACGCCTTTGTCGCCCTGTTCTTTGTCACGATTGGGATGCTCATCGATCCGCGAACCTGGCTCTCGAATTGGCGCGCGCTTGCGGTGCTGGTGGGCTTGATCCTCATAGGCAAGTTTGTGGTCTGGTTCCTTGTGGTGCGCCTGTTTGGCTATCGGCAGCAAATTGCCTTCCGCGTCGGCGTTGGACTTACGCAGATCGGCGAGTTTTCGTTTATATTGGCGCAAGTTTCTCTGCACTCGGGCCTTATCACCTCCGGTGTTTACAACGCGACGCTCGCGGCTTCGCTGATTACGATTTTGGCGAACGCCACATTCTTCAAGCTGATGCGGCCGTCGCCCCAAGGCGTGGCGCAGCCGCGGACCATCGGAGTCGCATAGAGACTCTGAGGATGGCATGTCCGTTTTTTGAAAGGGAGATCGACAATGAGATGGGCGAGGAAATGCGGTTGGACGGTTCTGCTGCTCTGCGCGCCTTCTTTGGCTATATGGGGGCAGGAGACCAATTCGGCCGCATCGCCTGCGCCTTCTACCAAAGTTCCGGCCTGGGCTTATCCGGGCTCGGCGACCCACACCCAGGTGGCGCCGCCGCCGGACTTCCACCGGCCCAGCAGGAATTTCAATGTGCCGATTGGGATCTTTGAGGGCCAATCCGACATTGGCAGTGCGGCAATTCCAGGCAGCGCCAGCTTTGACGCGGCCACTGGGAAATACACCATAAATTCCGCCGGCTATAACATCTGGTACACGCGCGACGAGTTCCGCTATCTCTGGAAAAAGATGTCGGGAGACGTCTCGCTGGCCGCCGACGTTTCATTTCCTGATCCTAAGGGCTATGGGGACCGCAAAGCTGTTCTGATCATCCGCCAGAATCTCAATGACGATTCCAAAGAGGCGATCGTCGCCCTTCACGGCGCGGGCATGATCCAGCTGGCTCAGCGTCCTGAAAAGGATGTGCGGGTAAAGGATATGGAGTATCGCATCGGGGGGCGTGGTCGTCCGGGAGGAGCCAACCCCGATAGCCTGGTCAGCGTCTTCGCCAAGCGAATTGGCATCGAGAAACGCGGCGATTCCTTCGCACTCTTCGTGAGCCTGGAGGGTGAGCCGATGCATCAGTTCGGTCCCCCAATCCATTTGCATCTGGACGCGCCCTTTTATGTGGGCATCGGATTCTGCTCACACCAGCCGGACAAATCTGATACCGCGATGCTGAGCAACGTGGTGCTCGAGAGCTCAGCCGGAAAAATCCGCTAGAGACTTTTCACGAATGATTCCCCGACATTTTGTCGGCGATGCGGCCATTCCAGCAAAGGATGCCTCCTAGTCGCCCCGCATCTCACAAGGAATGGGAAACGCCAAACCGCGCGCAGTGCCTCGCAACGCAAACGAGAATATCGGCATCTATGAAGTCGTGCGCAGGGCTGCGCACCATGAACCCCATTTTTATGGGAATGAATTGCACCGGTATTGGTAAGTGCCGAATGTTCCTGTATGGGGTGGCTGCGCGAAGGCGCAAGCGTGTCAGACATTGAAAACAGTCAACGTTGCTGGTGCTCAGGTTCTTCAAAATCACCCGGGGGGGAAGAGCTACCAGCTCACCCTATAAGCTCGGAAAGAGAGCACTCTTTGCCGAAGCTTTCAAGGGCCAATGCGTTTCATGTGAGGTCAATTATGCGCAGTACCAGGCTTCGGTTAACTCTCTCCTCATTGTTTCAGGCGGTGCAGGGGGGACTCGGAGTGAGTGTCATACCCTCCCATTTTTATTTTCCGGTGCCAAATCTCAAATCCTTTCAGCAGAAGGACTGGGCTGCCTGCCGCCCTTGTGCGGCGCTCGACTTCCGCCTCCAAGAGCAGATACAGCGGTTGCATACCGAGATTCTCCCATTTGCCCCCGAGTGGAACTTTGCTGAAGCGGCTTCCGCCGATCAGCACGAGTTTCATTTGAACAATGGCTTCTTCGAGCACATCGATGCTGAAGTGGCCTACTCGTTTGTGCGCCGCGCGAAGCCGCGAATGCTCGTGGAGGTCGGGAGCGGCAACAGCACTCTGTTGCTTGCCTCCGCACTCAAAAAAAATGCGGCGGAGGGGCAGGCGAGCGAAATGATCAGCATCGATCCGCACGCTCAGCCGTATTTGAAGGGCGGCATTCCGGGCCGGATGCGGCTGATGGAAATGCCGGTGCAGAAAGCGCCGCTGGACATTTTCCGGCGGTTGCGGGCCAATGACATCCTTTTCATCGATTCCAGCCATGTGGTTTCCATGGACAGCGACGTGGTCTGCGAGTGCCTCCGGATTCTTCCTGAACTTGCACCGGGCGTGCTGATCCATTTCCACGACATCTTCACGCCTCTCGATTATCCGGAAAAGTTCGTGATGAAGAATCTCTGCTTTTGGGGCGAGCAATACCTTCTGGAGGCATTCCTGTCGTTCAACTCCACCTTCCGGGTGCTCTGGTCTTCGAGTGCGATGCAACACTTCCATCCCGACGTTTTGCGGAAGGCGTTCCCGGCCTGGGAGGGCAGCTTCCGCCGCATGCCTGCGCGACTGAAGATATTTAGTCCGACGCTGGATGGCGCCAATGTCTGGCCGTGCAGTTTCTGGATCGAAAGGGTACAG
>JANWJB010000171.1 GCA_025449575.1 Acidobacteriaceae bacterium | reverse complement strand
GCTGACGGATGGGTGATTTCGTTGGGGTTCGGCTGGATACGCGCGTGAGTCGTCCTTAGACGCTGCGCGGCAGTTCCGCCTAGAGCGAGGTCGCCTTCTCCTCGATGAGGCGCTTCGCGCGGGCGGCAAAATCCTCCAGCGTCACTTGGCCTTGGTCGCCCTGGCCGCGCACCCGCAAGCTCACCGTCCCCGACCCGGCTTCCTTGTCTCCCGCGACCAAAATGTAGGGCGTCTTTTCCAACGTAAGATCCCGGATCTTGGCATTCATCTTCTCATTGCGGTCGTCAACCTTCACCCGCAGGCCGCCATTTTGCAACGTCTCTTGTACCGATTTTGCATACGCGTGATGGCGCTCGCTGATGGGCACGACGGCGGCGTGTAGCGGCGACAACCACAGCGGAAACGCGCCGGCATAGTGTTCGATCAAGACACCGAAGAAGCGTTCCACCGATCCAAAGAGAGCGCGATGGACCATCACCGGCTGCCGCCGCCGGCCGTCTTCCGCGGTGTATTCCAGGTCGAATCGCGCGGGCAAGTTGAAATCGAACTGCACGGTCGATAACTGCCATAGTCGCCCCAGAACATCCACCAGCTTGACGTCGATCTTGGGTCCGTAAAAGGCGGCTTCGCCGGGGATGGTTTTATAGGGGATGTTCTTGCGCTTGAGCGCACGCTCCAGCGATCCGGTGGCCAAAGCCCAATTTTCATCCGAGCCCGCGTAGCTTTTCCGGTCGTTGGGGTCCCAGGTGGAGAGCTCCACCTTGAACTCGTGAAATCCAAAGGTAGCCAGCACCGCCTCGGCAAACTCGATGCATCCGACGACTTCATCTTCAACCTGCTCGGGAGTGCAGAAGATATGAGCGTCGTCCTGCGTGAATCCCCGCACCCGCAGCAGGCCATGCATGGTGCCCGACCGCTCGTACCGATAGACATTCCCCAGCTCGGCCAAGCGCACCGGCAGGTCGCGATAGCTTTTGGGGGAGTTTTTGTATATAAGGATGTGCCCTGGGCAGTTCATGGGCTTGAGCCGGTAGTCGGCGTCATCAAGCTCCATCTTGGTGAAGAAGTTCTGCGCGTAAAAGCCTTCGTGGCCGCTGGTCTGCCACAGGTTTACTCGCATGACGTGCGGGGTGACGACGAGCGAATAACCGCGCCGGAGGCACTCCTCGCGCATCCAGTCTTCCATGATCTTGCGGATCATGGCCCCCTTGGGATGCCAGAAGATCAGCCCCGCTCCAGCCATCTCCTGAATGGAAAAGAGATCCAGTTGCTTGCCCAGGACCCGATGGTCGCGTTTCGCCGCCTCTTCGAGGCGTGCGAAGTGCTCTTCCAGCGCTTTTTTTGAGAAGAAGGCTGTTCCGTAGATGCGCTGGAGCTGCGGTTTTTTTTCATCCCCCAGCCAGTAGGCGCCCGCCAGGCTGAGCACCTTGAATGCCTTCACTCTGCCGGTGGAAGGGACGTGCGGCCCGCGGCAGAAGTCGACAAAGGAGCCATTGCGATAGAAGGAAATCTCCTCGCCGGGTTGGGTGAAGCGCTCAATGAAGTGAACCTTCATGAAGTCGTCCCCGGTTTTAAAGCGGTCCAGAATCTGCGCTCGCGGCTCCCACTCGCGGACAAAAGGCTCGTCGCGTGACACCACCTCCGCCATCTTCCGCTCGATCGCCGAAAGATCTTCCGGCGTGAAGGGAGTGGGACGATAGAAGTCGTAAAAGAAGCCCGCCTCCGTGGCGGGCCCATGCCCGAGCTTGGTTTCGGGATAGAGTTCCAGGACAGCGGTCGCCATCACGTGCGCGGCGGAATGGCGCACTACCTGCAGTGCTTCCTCGTCCCGCTCGGTCAGCAGTTCTAGCGCGACATCCTGGTCGAGCGGAGCGCTGAGGTCCGCCAGCCGCTCGGCATTCGCCTCCGGAGCGCTATACATGCCGGCCTCCGTGGCCGAATCTGTTGAGCCGGGATGCGGAGGGCCGGCGGGGGAAGCGCTGGTGGCGCCCATTGGTTTCAAGCGCGCCACCACCGCCGCGGCGGCAAGCCGCGGCGAGATGCTCATAGCGACGTCATGGGAAGTGGACCCGGCAGGGAATTCCTTTACCGTGCCATCGGGAAGCTGGACTCGAATCGTATGCGGGGTCATCTGTCGGTGTAAGAGATCAGAGCCAGTTTACGAAACCAAGCCGTGAAACCGAAACTCTGTAGCCAGATTTATAAAACCAGAACGATGAAACCAGGATATGTGCCAGCACCGCTCTTCGTCGAGAGCGCGGCGCCGGCTTCACGCATTTTGCCGCATGGCGTCGAATGTCGAGCCACTGCGCCCGATGCGGCAAGACAATCCAAGAATCGCCGCGGAATGGCCGCGCGCAGACGGCATCTAGCCGCTGCGACCGCGACCTGGTCCGCCGGCGATGAGATGGTCCGCACGATCAGCCTGCGCATGGCGCATCCTTTATTGAATGCGGAGGCTGGGCCCGCCGCACGGAACTCGAGATTGAGGAACAGCGACCGCACGGCCGCAGCACCCCCCAGGACGATCGCCTTCCTGCAAAGCCTACCGACAGATCCTGGCCTTCGGGTTGGGGCGCGCTCCCCGGAACAAGCAAAAACTAAAAAGCTCTATGACTAAAAATGGTATAGAACGATTCCGTAGCCCACGCCCGCTTCATCCTTGGTGCTTGCCACCTGGAAAGCCATAAACTTTCCATCCGTGGACACGACCGGATTCGAAGCCTTCCAGCCCTCATAGTCGTTGAAGTGGGTAAGGCGCACGAAGTTCTTGCCAGTTCCGTCGAGCCGCAGTTTCCAGATGTCAATATTATGCGAGCCGTGCTGACCGCCTAACTTATCCACTTGCCGGTCTCCCTCCACGCAAGTGTATTTTCCGTCCGGGAAAATGCCTTCGCACTCGTTGTAGGTCCCAGGTGCTTTTGAGAAGTTAGTCACTTTTCCGGTTTTTAGATCGATTCCCATCACCGAAGCCAAGCCCTTTGGCTCATAACAGGTAAAGGTCATCTTGGTATCGTTGTCATAGAAATCCTGCGCTTCCAAAACACAGTTTCTACTATGGCTTTCATAGACCGTCTTCTTGTTGACGAGCCTTGGAGTGCCGCCGGAGAGATCCAAATCCGCTACTTCTAGTCTGGAATAGCCTTTCGGCATATCTGGAAACTGCGCGGATGTCTCTGCAAACGCAATCTTCATGCTTTTCTTGGAAACGGCTGCTCCTTCGCTCATTTTGTTCCCCAGTGAGATGGGTTCGGAGCCGGGCTTCTTACTGAGGTACCACAACTCATTGTCCCTGGCACGGCTGGTATAGATATCGATAAACTTTGCCGGGCCAATCAGCAGGTAATCTCCGTTGGAGAAATGCATAACACGAAGAAAAGCCGCGCCCGGAACATTGCACGTCAGGCAGCGGATGATACGAGTCTTCAGATCAATAACAAACGCATCGCCAAAGCTCTTGTCCATAAAGGCAATCCGCTTGTTGTCCGGCGAGATATCTGCGCGCTCCCCAAAATGAGTAAGCATCTCGATGTTCTTGGGCAGGTGATCCAACGGGCTTCCCTGCTTGCGTTGTGCAGCCAGAGGTAGGGTAAGCAGCATGAGAGCAAAGAATAGTTTCATAAAACGGGTCCTTTCGTTACCCGCCGAGCAGGAGTCGCCTCGGGTCCAATGACGACTACCGTGGTTGCAAGATCCACGCTGGAGGATCAAGTGTTCCTTTTCGAGATAGCGTAATAGGGTTGATTCGAAAGCGAGGAATTGAAAGCTGGATATAACCATGCTGAATCCGTTCCGCGCCGTAGTTCGAAATAATATTGCAAGGGGAAGGGAGAATCGGTGTAATTTCCCGGAATGGCTGCGCTGCAACCATTGTGGCCGTGTTCCATTTCGACCGAGAGCCAGCGTTCTGCCTGGTTAACGTGACGGTAAAGCAAAAAGACAGATGAAGGCACATCGTGCGCGGAGGGAAGAATCAACGAGAGGGAAAGAGGCGCCCCAGGGTGAAATTCCGAAGGCGGCGTATGGATGCAACGGACAGAAGGCCGGTTTGGCCTGCCAGTTGCGGATCGAATCGCCGCCGCGTTGCTTTGTGCCGGTCTTGCAGGTCCAGAGGAAGTCTGTATTTTCTCTCGCATGGCCGCGACATCCTTGTCGATTACCGGAAGCCGGTCGCTCCAGTGCCCGCTTCGTATGGGAACATCCCCATAGGTGATATTTGAGCGATAGACGTGGTTGGCCCGTGCCGCCATGGCTGCCCATGCCGAGCGCGCCTTATTGTAATGATCCAGTGCAAGCCTTCCGGCCTCGGGATCGCTAGTCTGCTGATAGATCTCAAACAAAACCCCGCTGCGCAGCTTACCGGCGAAGAAGCGTCCTAAGCCATTTTGAATCAGAACGTCTTCCTCCATTCGCCGGAACTCGGGCGAGGCATGGGAAGTTGCCTTTGCGCGCGCCTCGGCCAAAGCCTGAGTGGACGACGCCGTGAAGTCCTCCAGCCACTGCGCGACTTCGATGGGCGAATACTTGGGATTCGGCCGCCGGGCTAGCAAATCCGCAACGTATTCGACAATCGTCGAAAAGAGCTGTGGATCAAGAGGACTTACTGTCCCGAAACACCTTGGAGTCGGCGTATCGCGGTAAGGCGACGGCTCGCTGCCGAGTACGATCGGCATATTCGTGTCCATCTCGGGCCAAAACGAATGATTCGATGCGGAGGGAAGATGGGCGCTGGTCACCAGCGGGAGAACGCGGCTGGCATTCGCCACGGCAGTTTCGACTGAGTTCGCGCCGTGACCAAAATCGCGTCTCAGATATCTGCGCCAGCTCTCCGGGTCGGCTTCGGGATCATAGAGACGCCGGCCCCATACACGGTAGTAGTATTCGAATTTTTCCCAATCCGCCTTCGGATTGAGCGATGCGTCGGCATAGGCACAGCGGCCGCCTGGCAGCCCGGAACCTTCGCGCCCTTTGAAGGTCAAGGGCTCGCAGAGTTCAAGCCCGGCAGCGCCACAGAAGTGGGAGGTTCGCCCAAAGGCGGCCGTCATCTCGGGGTCGCCCGAAAGCAGGTGGCGCTGTGTTCCCGGCCACAAGCGGTACCAGACCTCATAGCGGACTCCCTGACGGAAGAAGTCGGCATACCCATAGCGCGTAAAAAGGCGCGCGCCGTTGCTGACGCTAAACAGGCTCGAATTGTGAGCAGCTCCAGCCCGCGGTATCTCGAGTTTCCGGATGTCTGCCTGGTTATAGCCAAGGCTCTGATGTTCCGCGGAATACTTTGCGCCTAATTTGACCGGCATGCCGGTATCCGCCGCCAAGTCGATCATGGTTTGATTGACTCCTTTGGCGTGCATGTCGATTTCGATTTTGCGGCTGCTGCCGGAGATGGCGTCAAAGAGAGTTCGCCAAAAGTCATAGCTACCCTCAGGGATGCCGCTCTCGCCGTGAACCCGAAGCGTAAGCCCCTGAATCTCCGGGCAGTCTTTCAGAATAATAGCCAGCGCATCGCGGCAATACGCAGCGTGCGTTTGCGGCGTGAGACCTTCAATCCTGTGATGCGCGTGAGGACTGTCAGTCCATTGGTAGGCATGCGTCCAAATCCCCAACTGAAATTCAAGCCCGCGGGCTCCAGTTTCGGCGGAAATAAACCGTAACATCTCAAGATTCCGATCCCGTTCTTCAGCGGGCAGTGGAACTGGGTTCGGAAGCTCTTTCCCTTCATCGCTGGCGAGCCGGACGACTCGGACGTTGTATCCCGGGACATCCACCAAGTAGGGATAAGGGAACTGAAAGTAGTCACCGGTCACGTGAATCGGGAAGTCATATCCAAACCCAAAAGCGAAATTGAACCGGTTAAACCTGCTTGCCACCAGTGCATCCAGATATTCCCGCCAAAATCCTTTGTCGTAATACCAAGCTCTATCCTCGACTTCACTGCAGAAGGCCCTGGCGACACTTCTGACCTTGTTCGCCGGCCTTTCCTCGACGGCTTCGCGAAGGTGCAAAGCGAGTGCAGGATCGCGGCTGAATTTGACCCGCTCGGTCAGCTCCAAAAGACCATAGATGAAACCCCTGGGATCGGTGCCGGAAACCCAAATCGCGGGTACTCCCAACAACCGCCCAGGCGCCAAGCGGATGGTCTCGGGACCGCCGTCAGCCGCTGTTTTCGCCCAACTTCTCGCCATGCTTGAGTTCGCACTGGCCGCCAGGACGAAAAAAGATGATCCTTCGGCCTGGCTAGGAGACGAGGCTATCTGGCAAATCACGCCATGTGCGGAGAGGGCTTTCTGGAGTTCTCCGGCGGCCCACTTCACGGGAGCGCTCGACGCTACCGGGTCGTCAGCGTCGATGATGATCGCTACTCGACGGGTGGAAGCGGCAAAGGCGCTATGCGTGAGGCCGAACGCAGTGGTGGCTCCAGCCAGTTTGAGGAAATCCCGGCGGTGAAATTTTGAAATCGACTCAAGTGGCATAATTTCGCGCCTCCTTTCAAGTGCGGCGCGTATTTGCTTCTGTTTCAACTCAGGCGCTTTGCCCACCGCTACTTCGCTTTTTGTATCCGTTTTAGCCGATTGCGTTCCCGTAAAATTCCTGCGCCTACAGCACACGTGCTGCAATCCATTCCCGCGATTCCTCCAGGTCTCCATTTTGGGACCTGGGGCAGTAGATTTCTACGCGGCCAAAGCACTCAGCATTCTTACTGTCGAGGTAGACGGAAGAGGCGATATCAATGCAGCTTTTCACCAAGAAAAGCTGCGCTTGACCACCTTCGGAAAGAGTGCCGTAACAGCAAACATGCGCTAAAAAGTCAACTTAAAAGCCCCCTGCAGAATACGCTGCTCATCCGTCGGCGCGCTCGTGATCCGTCCGAAGTTCGAGGACGAGATGCTAGCAGTCGGACCCCCCAAGTTTGGATGGTTCAGAATGTTGAAGCCGTCTACGCGCGCTGTAAGCATCAGCCGCTCGCTGACATTGAAGTTCCTGGAAATCGCCGCATCAAGATCGACGTAACTCGGACCGCGCAAACTGTCTTTTCCAGCGTTTCCGAACGTCCCCAGAGGATTCGCTGTATATAGCTTTGAATTCACGTACTGATACAGTTTAGAGGTCCGCTTTGCGCCTGTATATATTGTCGAGGAAACGACGTTGGGCCGGTCCTGCCCGACGCCCGTCAGAGAATTATCTTTTCCAGTGGTGGGGTTTACCGGTAAGCCGGTCTGATAGCGCAGCAAGGGCGCGATTTGCCAATTGCTTAACAGATGGGATAGGAGACCGCCTTGCCGAAACTTGCTGATGGCGACGAGGCTGCCATTGATGACGTCTGTGGAATCATAGGTGCAAGGGCCGTAATCACCGCGCGGATTGGAGGGATCCTGGAAGACGCCGGTGCTCAAAGAAGTAATCGGAGCAAGACCCATGCATTTCGACCAAGTGTAATTGGCGAGGATGGTGTAATTGCGCGCAAAGCGATGCTCAAGAGAGGTGAGCATTCCGTTGTAGTTAGCATTGACCCCGTCGTCGAGATACGTCATTTGAGAGTAATATTTGCCAGCGCTGGGATTCGCCAAAGAAAGGACGCGCCTGGCCTGAGTATTGCGTGTGGTCGAGCAAGCAGCAGCTCCGCAGGTACCAGGAATATAAACGGCTGGGTTAATCTCATTGCCGAGCCACAGGTGATTTGTTTCATTGCCTAAATAAGAGAACGAAAAGACCCAATCCTTGCCGAACTGATGCTGCATGCCGGCATTCCAGGTCAACAGGTTCGGCGGCCGGATATTCGTCGGCAAAAACGTGTCCGCCGCCGCCAATGGGAAGGCGACATCTTTAGGAGGCGGGCTGGGCAGCGGGAAGGGATTGCCACCGCTGATTTTGCCCCAAGGGTTGCTGAATTGGTACGGACCGCTGGTGTTCGTAATCTGCGGGCCAAATGGCGCGTTTTGCGCGATGACCCGGTAGGGAATAAACGTGCCGGGTGAATCGTAGAGAAGACCCGCGCCGACGCGGAGGGTCGTCCTGCCCTCGCCATCCGGATTGTAGACAATCCCCAGACGAGGAGAGACGTTCAGAAGTTTGCCGTGGGTCATCGCCTTGGGTACGCCTGAGTCGCCATAAAAGAATTGTCCTGGAGGAGCGTTGACAAAGACCTGGCTGACCCGACCCGCGTTGAAGGCGGAGCGGGAAAACACACTGCCACGACCGAAGTAGTCGTACGGAAACATCTGCGGGCTCCAGCGCAAGCCGGCATTGATCACTAATTTGGGGGTCATCTGAAACGTGTCCTGGACATAAAGCCCGATTATGGTTTGCCGGATCGCATTTTGTTGCGGAAGGCTCTGGCTGAAGGTATTCATATTGCCAGTAAGGAAGTCCAGCAGCGGGTCACCGCTATATTGGCCGCTGAAGCTAAATACTCCGTTGTCTTGGTAGTGATTGTCCTGGTTGTCCTGGGTGCGGAGGATGTCTACTCCGAAGGCAATCTGGTGCTTGCCCCGCAAGATGTCAACATCGTCAGCCTCCTGGTAGGACGTGATGTTGAATGTTCCCAGTGCGCCGGTCCCACTGCCCACATTAAAGCCGCCGTTGGTGACAGAGAGTTGCAGGAAGTCCGGAGTGCCCTGATAGATGTTGGTGACGCCCAACTTGGCGGCATTGATGCCAGCCGCGTTCGGACCGCGATCATCGCGTCTGCGCCCTAGCGTGAAATGGAAGGAGTTTACGATCGACGCGCTTACAGTGTAGGTATCGCCCAGGACAAAGGTCTGGGCTCGTTCCGAGTTTCCCGGCAACGCCGTGACCAGGATATCGTGAGGATCGAAATAGGCGGCGAGATTGTAGCCATCCAGAAAGTACCGGCCATAAAGGTCATGTTTCGCGCTGATTGTCCAATCGATGCGCCCTATGTATTGCTGTTCATTCGAATGCACCGGCGTGCCCCAGTGTACCAGTCCGCATTGATTGGTTGGCTGAGGCAGGAACTTCACCAGGGCAAGCGCCGCGTGATCGAAGCGGTTAGGATCAATCTGATCGTTGGCCAGAGGGAGGCCGGTTGCCGGATCGTGGATCGTGCGGGGGCCTTTCGACTGACATGCGGGATCGGTTTCGAGAGCGGTGAAGTCGCCAGCAAGGGCTGCTGCAGTCGGAACAAACGCGGTACTGTTGGCCGGATCCTGGCGGATATTCGATTGCTGAAACCCGCCGAAAAAGAATAGCTTGTCGCGGATGATCTTGCCTCCGAGCGTTCCTCCAAACTGATTCCTCTTCAGGCTGTCCTGTTTGCTGGCAAAATAATTGATCGCGTTGACGTCACCGTTGCGGACGAATTCAAAAAGATCGCCGTGCCATTGATTCGATCCCGACTTGGTGACCGCGTTGACAACCCCGCCCGGATGCAGGCCATTCCGCGCCGGTAGACTGCTGGTCTCCACGCTGAACTCCGCCAAGGCATCGGGAAACGGGAAAGGCATGTTCACGTTGGTGAAGCTGTCGTTATTGTCGCCACCATCCAGCAAATAGTTGGTGGCGTCCCCCGCACTGCCTGCAATAGCGATGGATTGGGAGCTGAAGAAGCTTTTGCTGCCTGTGTTCGTTCCGTCGCTGTGATTGATCGAAGCCCCAGAAATGGTAATGAGTTGTGTCGGATCGCGGCCATTGAGTGGCAGTTGGACGATGCGCCGTTGATCGATGACCTGTGAAACGCTGTTCTGCCGCGTCTGCACCATGGCGGCATTCGCCTGTACTTCGACCGATTGAGTGGTTTGGCCCACCGTCAGAATTACATTGATCTGCGCCGCCTCGTTCACTTGCAACACAATGCCGCGCTGCACATAGGTTTGGAAGCCAGGCGCGCGGGCTTGCAGAGTGTAGGCCCCGATGGGCAGAGTTGGCATGGTGTAGATGCCCGACCCATTGGTTACAGCGTTGTGAACTATGCCTGTATCCACGGCGGTCATTTTGATTTCGGCTCCGCTCACCACCGCGCCCGAAGGATCGACAACGCGGCCGGTCACCGAAGCGATGGAAACTGCCTGGGCGCGCGCCGCCGGCGAGTTGCCTATTACCAGAAGCGTCAGCAACAAAAAGTTGCCGGCAAGAATGGATTTTCCTCGAATGAACATAAGACAAAACCTCCAAAAATTCATCGGTAGCTACCCACACGGCCCCGAACGGAACGCGATATTACCGCGCCATTCTGGAATTCCGCTGACGAGCGCCTGGAGCAACACGGGCCGTTTTGGTACCAAGTCCCACATTGCGAGACCTCGTCCAAACACTATAGAGACCGAAAATGATTTGGGCAACGGGGAAATCATGAGAAGCAGCCAAAAAACTTCTTAAATTTCCAAGCTTTTCGGCGGGGTGTGGCGGTCATGCAGCAGATTGCAGCACACGCGCGACGTACGCAAATTGCGGAAAGCGGGAGCTTCGAGCCGCCCCCCCGGACAATTTGATTGAAAAAAAGGAGGTTTCGCGCCGGGTGGGCTGCACGGAATGAGCGGAGTCGGCGTTTTTCCATAGCCCTACCGGGACGCTATCTGACACCCAGACTTTGGCGATGTTCAGAGCGACTCAATGTACAAACCACGCCTGCGCGAGGATAGCGCTGGACAAACCATGCCATCCTATCGCTGAGTTCTTGGCGAATTCACGCTTGGTCAGTTGGACGAGAGGTCACCCAGAGGTGCGGTTGTAAAGAGACACTTCCGCGATTTCAAAAGGTGCTCGCTCGCCTTCTTGACTCGTGGTAGAACATACTCCGATTCGGGATTGACGCCGAGACCACGTTCAGGTGAAGTTGGCAGTCAGCTTTGCCTTGATGACGAAAGAGGCACGGGATGACCGATTTAACGCGGCGGGAGGCGATCGCGACCATGTGCGCGGCGGCGGGGGCCGTTCTCGCGCAAAGGTCTTCGGTGCCACGCAAGATACGACCTCGACCGGTGCGCCACGGTACCCCATAATGCGGCGGTGCCGAGCAGTATAGTTCAATCAGCGCCAGTTTATGAAACCAAGTCCATGAAAGCAAAACTCTGTAGCCAGATCTAAAACCAGAAGGAGAGGGGTCGGCGGGGTCATCGCGAAGAGAAGGGATTTTTCGGGTACCACTGGAAGCGAAATCTGGTGCGGTCCCGGAAAAACGGGAACCTATATGCAGCCTCCAGCGTAATGTGAGACAGGTAAATGCCATGCGCCGATTCGTCATCTTTGCCTGCACTATCGTTGGGATCGTGGCTTTGGGAGTACTTCTCCCGCATTCTCAGTTCAGTCACCGGGCCCTCGCGGCTCCCCAGCTACAGACCAACTGGTCTACAGGCGCTTGCGCCGGGAATGACTCCAATGGCTGGGGACATTGGGGTGAGGCCCACGTTTGCGAGCTCCGTGAGTCCACGCTGACCCTCCCTTCCGGTTATCTCAGCGTTCAGACGACCAACGGCAGCATTGACATAGCCGGGGAAGACCGATCCGACGTCGCTCTGGAAGCTACCGTAAATGTCTGGGCTCCGTCGGAGTCGGCCGCCAATGACTTGCAGAAGAAAATTGCGATCATCACGGCGGATGGCAATATTCATGCCCACGGTCCGCATATATCCTTTTTCACTCCGGGAGGCTACTCCATAAGTTATCGGCTCCGCGTCCCTAGCAAACTGGCCGCCGACTTTCATACCGTGAATGGGGGTATCCATCTTTCGCATCTGGACGGAAGGCTCCGCTTTGGGGTGGTCAACGGCGCCGTCACCCTGGATCATCTGAACGGGGACGTCGAGGGTCAGACCGTGAATGGCGGCATCCACATCGTTCTAGCAGGGGCCGGCTGGCAAGGCGCGGGCCTAAGCGCCAAGACTGTAAACGGCGGGATTGGCGTGAGCCTACCGGAGAATTACTCGGCTCATCTGGAGGCCGCTACCGTGAATGGCGGTATCTCGGTCGATTTCCCTATCACTGTACAGGGCATGATCAAACATCACCTGGATGCCACAATCGGCTCCGGCGGCCCCGCCATTCATACGCAAACTGTCAATGGAGGAATCACCATCAAGCACGGCGGCGGTTCAGCGGAGTGACCTTCTCTCGCGCCTGGCGGCTCAAAGCGAGTTCACGATAGGTGTACCCCGAGCCAGATGCACCATACGCGGCTTTTCCGTTAAGTCTGGCACTGGTGTCCACCGAGACTGGGAGGCTGTTTCGAGAGTAGATAAAAGCGCCCGGCGGTGAGCCGGGCGTTTTTCGCAGACGAGAAGCGGATGTCTATTTCATCTACACGGACATCGCATGGCCCTGGGCGGCGTGAACAGGGCGAGTAAGACGATGGACAAAATGATAGGGCGGCCAGGGGCCGGAGAGCTGAATGCGGCAGTCCTTCAATTGTTGTGTGGCGCTGGAATATTTGTTCTGGTAGCGTTCAATGCCTTTGTTGTCGATCAGGTGCGCGATATCCAGAAGCATCTTCCCGGAGTCTGTCCTGCGGCAGCTTATCTCTTCATCGAGAGGGCTGAACATTCGGTGCATCTGCACGGAAACCGCGCGCGCTTTGGTTTGGCGCTCTCGCTGCCGCGTGGCGCTCTCGCGGAGGCTGGAGAGATACTCCTTGCCGACGCGATCGAGGGCCACTGGCCGCTGTTGCTGACATCCACAGTCGTCGAGCACCACTTTGAGGTGCATCTCCGCCTTGCCGCGCAACCGCTCGACATTGGACAGAAATTGCCGTTGGTTAGAACGGACTGATCGCCGCAAGGTATCGTCGTCGGCAAAAACCGTGCCAAAACGGAAGGGCAGAACCGTCGACAGCTTGAAACATTCCCCGATTACCCGCGCATGTTCCATAGCGGCCTTCTGGTCTAGATTTTCAAGGGGATTGTGTTCACTGACGATAACGGCGAGATCACTGGCTGGATAGAGGAAGATCTGATTTCCTGAGATGCCGGTTACCGATTCCATTGGGATGGGTTTTCGGTGGCGGCACAGTTCAGGAAACGCTTGCTTTTCACCAATACAATACGCGTACCAGGCCATAAAGGGTCACTCCACACCGGCTGGCGAGCGCAAGGCCGCCAGGTTTTCTGTCATTTCATGAAAGCTTGGAACGACTTCGCGGGGAGATCTGGCGCGTCTGCCGAAGCAGACTGTGCTGAACTAACCGGTATCCTAGTCCCACAATGAAAGACCTGGCAACACCGCTATTCAGAATAGTTAGCTCAGAATTTCACGCCCGTGCAAGCTGACTTTTACGACATCAACTCAGTTTCGACCATATGAATGTCGCTCGGCCGATTCCATCGCCCGCGTTCTGGAACCGGGGAGGCATGCCGATCGGTGCATAGGCAATCCAAACTGGACGGCCAGCCGCGGGTGGACGATGGAGCGTGGCCGCTAGCGCGCGAAACGGAGAGCTTGGAGCACCAGCACGGCGATCAGTAGGAGCAGAGCCAAGCCCAGCGCGCCGATTAGGCCCCGGATACGCCGGTTCAGGCAGCGGACCTCGGCGGAAAGCTCGGCGATATCGGTGTGGCTTCGATCGCCGGCCGCGCGCAGGCTGGATAGCTGCTGCTCCATCTTCTCCATCTGGAGAGAGTGACTCGCGACTTGGCTATTCAGGCTGCGGCTGCCGGTCTTGATCTCATCCAAGCCGGCGCGGACGTCGGTCAGATCAGGAGCGGCCTTCAATAGCCCATTATCCAGCAACGGCACAAGGCGCGTGAGATAGGGCAGCAGAACGCGCAACTGCATTATGAGTTCCCACATGGAGCGAAGCGAACCTTTCTCGTGCTCTGGTGTGAGCGGCGGCAGCAGCCGTGCGCTGTCGGACGTGTCCGGCTCTTCCGTAAAGGTGTCTGTTTCGCGTCCCATATATTCGCCGGTCCGCCCTTTATCCTACCCAACCCGTAGGCGGTTGCCTATGGGCGGAGGCAATGCGGTCGGCCTCTCGCAGGAAGATATTGGACAAAGTGCACCCCCCCAAATAACAAGGGGGCGGAGAAGACCGACGCCCGAGACGGCCATGCCGTCTCGGCCACACTCTGCAGGGAGCACCAATGGCGCTCCCGTTTTGGGTGTTGGAGCGTGCCGAATGGGGAAGGGTGCATTTACCAGTTGGATAACACTTCATAGGCTTGCCGAAGCGGATCCTTCCTTATATGCATGAAATAGTGGGATTTAACCAATTTCTACGCTTCTGCTACACCTTCCATTTTTGGGAGATGAGAGAGGCGGCTTCTATGAAAAAAAGTGTTGACCGCTGAATGAGATCGCGATAAGTTCAGGGTGGCCCCGCAAACGCGGTGTTCTGGACGTTTGCCCTGTCTCCTTTTTGCACCCAACTGTTTTGTCCCGGCTACGGAGAAATAAAGCTTCCCTGGGTCACAGTGCGGGTATGCCTCCTCGCGTGTGAGGGAGCTGCGGAACGGGTCTTGAGAGCAGTATCAAGAAGCGCAGTCTGAGGATGGGTTCACAACCAAAGATATTTTTAAGTT
This sequence comes from Acidobacteriaceae bacterium, assembly GCA_025449575.1. Lineage (GTDB taxonomy): Bacteria > Acidobacteriota > Terriglobia > Terriglobales > Acidobacteriaceae > PALSA-350. The sequence goes on along the minus strand of JANWJB010000171.1, from coordinate 28,020 downwards.
GAGAGAACGGAACATTTATAACGTCTAACAGTCATTCATCAAAATAATCGACCGAAACTGCGACCGCGAGGGTGTGCGATGCATCCCTTGAGTGTCAGCGGGAAAACGGACAAAGAATTTACCAAGGAGAATTACTATGCGCTCTGATCTTATTTTTGGGGCACTTGCCCATGTGAAGAACCGCTACCAGCTGTGTCAGCTGGCTTCCAAGGCGACGAGGAAGCTGCATAAGCCAAATACCCGGCTGCAAGACACGGCTAACGAAGTTTTTGTTCGCTTCCGAAATGAGAATCCGGCAGCGTCTCCCGCGACGTCTGAGAGGACATCGGTTCAGCAGCGCCGCGCGGCTTAGCGCGGCACTGCTCCCCCACCACTTCACCCTGCTAACCTGCTTCGATCAGCAAGAATCCTTCCTGGCAAAGCCCTCCATCCCGTCCCTTCCGTAGGTGATCATGACAATTTCCGAGCTGAAAGAGAAGAACATAACCGAACTGAGCCGCATTGCGCGCGCACTGGAGATTCCAGGCGCTAGCGGCCTGCGCAAGCAGGATCTTATCTTTAAGATTCTCCAGGCGCAGAGCGAGAAAGAAGGCCACATTTTCGCCGAGGGCGTGCTGGAGATTTTGCCCGATGGCTATGGCTTTCTGCGTTCACCCGATTACAACTATCTGCCCGGTCCCGACGACATTTACGTTTCGCCCTCGCAGATTCGCAAGTTTGACCTCAAGACCGGCGACACCATCAGCGGCAATGTACGCCCCCCTCACGAGGGGGAGAAGTATTTTGCCCTGGTCAAGATCGAAGCCATCAACTTTGAGTCGCCCGAGGAAACGCGCAACAAGATCCTCTTTGACAATCTGACGCCGCTCTATCCCCAGGAGCGCATCAAGATGGAGACGCTGCACGAGAACACCAGCGGCCGTGTGATGGACATCCTTACCCCGATCGGCAAGGGCCAGCGTGGGTTGATCGTTGCGCCGCCGCGCACCGGCAAGACCATGCTGCTGCAATCCATTGCCAATTCCGTCACCACCAATCATCCGGAGGTCGCCCTGATTGTGCTGCTGATCGACGAGCGCCCGGAAGAGGTGACGGACATGCAGCGCTCGGTGAAGGGCGAGGTCATCAGCTCCACGTTCGACGAGCCGGCGGCGCGCCACGTGCAAGTGGCGGAGATGGTCATTGAGAAGGCCAAGCGCCTGGTCGAGCACAAGCGCGATGTGGTGATCCTGCTGGATTCAATTACCCGCTTGGCCCGCGCTTACAACACCATCGTTCCTCCTTCCGGCAAGGTGCTCTCAGGCGGTGTCGATTCCAACGCCTTGCAGCGTCCGAAGCGCTTTTTTGGCGCGGCCCGCAATATTGAGGAAGGCGGCTCGCTCACCATCATCGCGACCGCACTTGTGGATACCGGCTCCCGCATGGACGAAGTGATCTTCGAAGAGTTCAAGGGAACAGGCACTATGGAGATCATTCTGGATCGCAAACTGGTGGACAAGCGGGTCTTTCCCGCCATCGACATCCAGCGCTCCGGCACCCGCAAGGAGGAGCTGCTTATCGTGAAGGAAGACTTGCAGCGCATCTGGGTGCTGCGCAAGGTGCTCAATCCGCTCTCCCCGGTGGAGGCCATGGAATTGCTCGTCGACCGTCTTGGAAAAACGCGCAACAACCCCGAATTTCTGCTGAAGATGAACTCGCTTTAAAGGCAATCCATGAGACGACGCGAATTTTTAACGACCTCGCTGGCCGCATCCGCTCTCGCCCTCGCGGGTGGCGCACAGGCTGCAGCGGCTGAACCGTCCAAGGCATCCGAGCGGGAATATTACCAGCTTCGCAAGTATTCCCTGCAGAACGGACCGCAGACGAAGCTCACCGACAGTTACGTGAGCAGCGCGCTGATTCCTGCGCTCAACCGCCTCGGCATCGCTCCGGTGGGCGCCTTCCATCTCAGCATTGGCCCGGAGACTCCCACACTCTACCTATTGCTGCCCTGCGCCAAACTCGACGTCTTAGTCCGCTCCCAGCTCGATCTGGCCAGCGACGAGCAATTCATGAAAGCGGCGGAACCGTTTTGGAGCGCGCCCGCTGCCGCCCCGCCCTTCCTGCGCGTGGAAAGCTCGCTGCTGATCGCCTTCGCAGGCCACCCAAAACTGACGCTGCCGGCTGCCGACGCGCAGCCGGGAGCACGTATCTTCCAGCTCCGTACCTACGAAAGCGCCACCCCTCGCGACCACGCCCGCAAACTCGAAATGTTTCATCATGGAGAGTTCGAGATCTTCCGCAATGCGGGTATCGCTCAGGTCTTCTATGGTGACACTCTGATCGGCCCGAACATGCCGAATCTCACCTACATGCTGAGCTTCCACGATCTGGCCGAACTGAACGCGAAGTGGGATGCTTTTTTTGGCGACGCGGCATGGAAGAAGCTTTCCACCTCCGCGCGGTATGGTTTTGAGCCTATTGTGAGCAAAGTCACGAATCTGATCCTCAGCCCAGCGCCCTACAGCCAGGTCTAGACAGCGTCCCGGAATCGCCGCTTCATACTATCCTCTGACCAAGGATGGTTCTGCCGGCGGAAAAGCCACCAAGTCTGAGCGCAGTGAGCGGCGCCCATCCGGCAGCCATGGAGCGAAACGGGCTCAAGGGGGGCTCGCCTTGCAGGGGGTAAGCTGTTTGTTCTCAGTGCCGATTGCAGGAGAGTGAGCGAACTCCGCGGTCGGTCGCGAGCTGTCCTCTATTCCAATCCGTGACCGGCTGTATTTTTGGCACATCCAACCATTCAGTCGGACATGACCTTCTGGCGCAGTAACATAACCATTGTTTTACGCCGTACTAGCATCGAAATGCTCTATTATCCTTGCAAATGTCCTGTTACTTTAGTCGTATTTACGGGGCAAGCTGGGACACGGTAGGCCAACCCGGCAGGAGAACCCTAAGGAGGGCAATTCCCATGAAATTCATTCTAGGTCCGGGGATACTAGCCGGACTCACCCTGGTTTGTACGCTTTCGGCTTTCGGTCAAACACCAAACGCTACTGCGAACAATGCTGCTTCCGCGACAGCAGAAAAAGCTCCCCTGAGCCAGAAATACAACTATGCCTTTATTGCTCAAGGGTATGTGTGGAGCAACAAGCCGCTCAACACGACCGCCAGCAAAATTTGCCAAACCATGAAGGATCACGCCTTCTCTGAAACGCCGTATGCGATCAACGGCGATCACGATTGGAACCAGTGCCTCGCCACGCAGGTCCAGAGCATTGGCTACCTGCGGTGGTTGCAGAATGCCGGCTTTAAGGCGACCAGGAAGAATCGCAAGAGCGCTCAGGCTTACCTGCAGAAGACCTACACCATGGGTCCATGGGGAAGCTACAGCTTTGCTGAACTCGTGCAAGCGGCCCAGGCCACCAGCGGACCAATTCATCCCTGACCGGATGCGCCCCCCTTTCCGCCAAGCCAGGTGCTGAAACCAAAAGAGAAGAGGCCGTCTCGTTCGGCCTCATTCTTCTTCCGGTCTCACCCTTATTGGAGCCGCCGGGAATCTTCACCAGTCCTGGCCGGTTTCCTCTTGAGAGTTCCTAATCTCAGCCGGAGCGCCAGTTTTGCCGGGCGCGCGTGCGGACTTGCTTTTGCCTTTTTCCGGGTCTTGCTGCATCAGCAATCAGGGCAGCCGAGGCCGCAGAGAAGCGACCCTGGAGGCGCGATGCGGCCGAGTCTGCGGCTGCCATGGGCCCTTAAAAAGGCGCATAATATTCTCTGTCGGGTCCGTTCGCTTTGTCCCGCGGAGGATGCCATGCCTCGAGGGAGCCGAGGATTCGCACTACTGCTTTTTTTGCTCGGTTTGGCCTCGCTGCTAGCGTTGCCCGCCGGGGCTCAAAGCCTCTCAACCCCCGCCCGCCCCGACCAGGGATACGGCCCGATCGATACCAGCGCGCCTAGTATTCCGCCGCAAACAATCATTCAGGAATTCGCCGCCAAGGAAACCGAATTCCGAGAGGCGCTCAACAATTACACGTATCAGCGGGATGTCACGGTCGAAACCATCGACAGTGACGGCAAGGCCGATGGCCAATACCGGGAAGTGGTCCAGATCTCCTATGACGACCGAGGGCGCAAAGTTGAGCATGTGACCTTTGCTCCCCCCAACACCCTTCAGCGAATTTCAATGTCGCCCTCCGACATGTCCGACATTGAGCATCGGCTGCCCTTTGTGCTCACGACCGAGGACATCAGCCAGTACAACCTCACCTTTGTCGGGAAGCAAAAAGTCGATCAGGTGGAAACCTATGTCTTCGATGTCGGTCCCAAGGCGATAGAGAAGAACCACCGCTATTTCCAAGGACGCATCTGGGTGGACCAGAAGGATCTGCAGATCGTAATCACCAGTGGCAAAAACGTTCCCGACGATACCCGCAAGGGGCATGAGGATCTTTCGCCGCCGTTCACCACGTATCGCCAGCAGGTGGATGGAAAATATTGGTTTCCGGTCTATACCAAGGCCGACGCCATACTGCACTTTACCGGCGGCAACGGCTCCATGGGCGAAGATGTACACATTCGCGAGATCTGCCGCTACACCAACTACAAGCAGTTCCGCTCGACAGTCAAGCTGATCTTTCAGGGCCAGGATGTGACCAACAAGACGGGCCAGCCTGCTCAGAGCCAGCAGCCGCCTGCGACTCCCGTTCCTTCCGAAGACACCTCGGGCGCTCCTTAGAGCATCGCCCGGCAGTGGGCTGCTGGTTTCAGTTCGGCCGCTGCGTTCGTCGGGAAGCTGAGCCTGGGGCGTCGCTGTCGATCAAACCTGCTTGCCGCAGCTCCCGGTAGAGCGTGTTTCGGGAAACGGAGAGGCTTCGTGCGGCTTTTGAAATATTGCCGTTATTTCTTCCGTAAGCGTCGAGAACGGCTTCGCGGCGCAGGTCGAGAAGTGTAGATGCTCCGCGGTGAACTCCGCTTTGCGTCTTTAGGCGCCTGGGTAGAAGGTGCTCAACCACTTCCGCAGAAAGACAAGGCCCATCGCAGGTCAGCGCTGACCGGATAAGGATGTTGCGCAATTCTCGCATGTTTCCATCCCAGGGCTGCCCTTGTAAGAGGCGTAAGGTGTCCTCCGCGATCCGGAGATGAGGTGCGACCTGGCCCAGCAGATCCCGCACAATCTGATCGAAATCGGATCGATTGCGGAGTGGGGGAAGAAAGATCTCAACGCCGTTGATGCGGTACAGCAGATCTTGTCGAAATCGCCGGTCAGCGATCGCCTGCTCCAAATCGCAGTTTGTGGCCGTCACGAGTTGGATGTCGACTTTCTGCTCTTTGACCGACCCAATCGGCCGTACCGTCCAGCTGTCGAGAAAACGAAGAATCGACGGCTGCAGGCTTATCGGCATGTCTCCGATTTCATCCAGGAAGAGCGTGCCTTTGTCGGCCTGGAGGATGAGGCCCACGGCCCCGCCGCTGTGCGCCCCCGTAAAGGCTCCTTCTCGATACCCAAAGAGCTCGGCCTCCATGAGGCTTTCCGGAACCGCCGCACAATTTATGGCGACGAACCGCCCGCTCCGGCGACTGAGACGGTGCACGTGTTGCGCAAGCATCTCTTTGCCCGTCCCAGTCTCACCGCGGAGGAGAATGGGGACGCACATTTCAACAGCGCGTTTGGCCATCGAGACGGCGTGTGACACCACGGGGTCTTCACATACAAAGCCGGGCGAAGGGAGTTCCGCCACGCTCTTCGTCGTTGCTCGCGGGGAAGCCGTCGTCTGGGGGATCCTTCCCGGATGACGCGCGCGAACGCTGAAGCAGCTTCCCTTGACATCAGTGAGTTCCGCGAGATCGGCGGCGAGCTGCGGACGGGCGACGAAGCTGCGAAAGTTGACGCGAAAGATCTCGTCGAAATGGCGGCCGGCTTCGACCGGCAACCCTTCAAGAAACAACCCGGCCTGCCGATTGCCGCATAAAATTCTGCCTTCTGCATCGAGCGCGATGAGGCCGGCATTGCATGTGTTGACGAATTCATTGCGGCTGTGGAGCTGAAGAACGATTTCAGAACGATATCGTTCCCGAAAAAGCTCAGCCTCGATGTGCAGCGCGGACATGCAAAGGAGCGAGATCGTATGTTGTTGCCGAAACCCGCAATCCGAAGATTTGTGAAGGATGCCGACTAGCTCCGCATCCGGGTCCATCACTGGCACAGCCGCACAGGTAAGCATCCCGTAAGAACGCAGAAAATGCTCCGATGATTCCACGAACACCGGAGTCCGGGTAAAAGCCGCTGTGCCGATCGCATTCGTACCGCGGAAACCCTCGCTCCAACAGGAGCCCGGCAGCGCTTTCGCGGCTGCGCGCACCGATAAATTTGAATAGACGTAGTCGAGCAGAATTGCTTCGCGATTGGCAAAACCGAGAACGCAATCATTCCCCGCGAGCTGTCTTTGCAGCTTGCAAAGCTCAAGTTTGGCCAGATTCACAAGGTAAGGATTTTGCTCGATTAAAGTGCCCAGCTCCCGAGACGTTAAGTCAACTTGCTTTGGCTGCTGGACGGGGTCTAGCCCGGCGTCGAGGCATCGCCGCCAGGAGTCGCGAATCTCGCTTCGCAAGAGATCGCTCGACAGGGCTATGGATTGGTAGCGCTCAAGCTGGACGCGAGCATGCACCAAGTGATCTGCTGTGAATGCCATTCGCCGCGGCCTCGCCCGCAAGTCTCAATCAAAACCCGACCTTTAATGAAAATCTCTGCGGCGGTACGTCGGATGAGCAGAATGTATACCGGTGGTTAGAGCAATTGTCAAGTGTTCCGAAACGAAACAATCTGCCACGCACTCTGTTCCCGCGATGAACAGAAAAGAAAATCCTTCCGTCGTCTCTCATTGAAACCATGGCACTTTCAATAGAGTTCCCAGATGGCACGCCAATTGCCTTACGACACATGAACATCCGGATGTTTCTTCAGTGGCAAAGCACGCCGCGTGAGCAATGTTGCTTGCAAAAACGGCAGGAATGCACATCCGTCAAAAGCTGACTCCCGGCTGTCGCCAGCGAGTACCGGGCTTGGCCGTTCGGAGATCTGGAGGATAGATGTATCGTCGCGAGTTCCTGAAAACGCTCGCGCTGGCGGCTCCCGCCGGCGCCCTGATCCCTTACTCCAAAGCGTTCGCGTTGGCGGCTCCCGCCGGCGCTGTTGTCCCTTACTTCTTCAAGGTAGCTGACCCGGAGCGCAAAAGGGTAAAGATCACCGACGTAAAGGTGATGCGGCTCAAAATGAGCAGGTTTGCGCACGAGATGCCTCTGGTGAAGATCGAAACCGATGCAGGCGTGCATGGAATCGGAGAGTGTCATCACGATATCACCGGCCTCGGAGCGAAAGACACTGTCCTGAACGCGTTCCGCACGATGCTGATAGGTCAGGATCCCTTCGACATCGACAAGCTGACGACGCAGATGGCATGGAGGACTTCGTACCTCGGTGGTTACCACGGCGCCGGAATGCATGCCGTCACGGGTTGCGAAGTTGCGCTTTGGGATCTGACAGGCAAATTGCTGGGAATGCCCGTGCGCAAGATTCTGGCCGGCGGCGCATTCACTGACAAGGTTCGCGCCTATTGGACCAACCAGCCGCGCAATCCTCTGGACCCCGCTTCGTGCAAGGAGTGGGTGAACTACATCAAAGGCTCAGTCCAGGGGTGGACGGCTGCAAAGTGCCACAGGATTTTGAGGCGGCCGGGTGGAGAAGCCTTGAACCGCGAGTTGTCCAACAAAGAACTCGACGTGCTGGTCCAGGAATACACGAACATCCGTGAAGCCGCGGGCCCTTACTTCGAGATCGCCGTGCATTTCCACTGGGAGCTCGATTACATCAATGCTCTGCGGGTGGCCAGGGCGGTGGCGCCGATCCGACCCTGGTGGATTGAAGATCCCATGCCGCCGAACTATACAGACCAGTGGGTCAGGCTTACCGCAGCTTCGCCTTCTCCAATTCTGACTGGAGAGAATCTTTATACCCGGCGCGATTTTCTGCCGTTCATCACCAACGGGGGCGTGGACATCATCGAGATCGATATCTCCATGGCCGGCGGGCTGCTGGAAGCCAAGCGGATCGCCGACTTGGCGTACGTCTACAACATCCCAGTCGCCACGCACAACGTGATGGGACCGGTGGCTACCATTGCCTCGGCCAACTGCGCGGCTGCGATGGCGGACTTCCTCGGGCATGAGACCTTCGACTTCAAGAACGGGCCGAGAGCCGGCGAAACAGATGTGATCACATATGACCGCGAGCTGATACAAGACGGCCATATCCAGCTTTCCGATAAGCCGGGTTTAGGAGTGGAAATCAACAAAGACGTCGCTATGAAGCACTTGATGGAAGGTGAGACGTGGTGGGGCTAGGCCTTTGACCCTTTGAAGGCATCGCGATTCCACGAGGACTTACGGCGTGCACGTGGTGGTGGGGTTGGAGTAGGAGGGCTTCAAGCCGGGAGTAGGTGGATTGAAGGCCCTGCAGTGCAGGTGGTCAGTAAGTTCGGGTAAGCGTTTACCCCCATTTGGACGTTGTCCGGTCCCGCATAGAGTTCTTCCCTAGGAAGTGCGGGGCTTGTTAAAGCGAACTCGAAAAGGCTGCATTTCCGAGGAGGTCATGACTATGGTGTGGAGACCCAGTGTGTGCGCGGTATCAGGCGTTGGCGGCGTTGCCTCATCTCTAACCCCCAAGGTCCAGGGCGGAGGGGATGTGCGTGGCCAGGCATCGACCAATCTGACGATTCTCGCGCTGCTCAAGAGATGCAGCGTTTCGGTCGTATGCGGCTTCGCTACATTTCTTGCCATGATGTCGGGGCCATCCAGATTGTCTGCGCAGGCTTCTGGATCGATTTCGGGCCACGTCACCGATGCAACCGGCGCTGTGATTCCAGGTGCGGCCATCACCCTCACCAATGGGGCGACAGGAGCAGTGCGCAACACCGTCTCAACCACTTCCGGCGACTTTACCTTTGCAGCCGTGGCTCCGGGAAGTTATCTCGTTAAGGCCTCGCACAAGGACTTTAAGACAGCCACCAGCCAAAACATCGAAGTGCAAGTTTCTCAAGCCCTACGGCAGGACTTCACGCTGCAGGTTGGTGAGGTTACCCAAACAGTCACGGTTCAGTCCTCGGGCGCCCTGCTTCAGGTAGAAAACGCCTCCCTCGGCCAGGTGGTCCAGGCGCACACGATCGCCCAGTTGCCTATAAACGGAGAAAACTATCTAAGTCTCGTTGCGCTTTCATCGAACGCCAGCACATATTCGCCACCGGTCGGTGTGGCCAACGGTCGGCTAGGCGGCTCTCGCGCCGCGGAAGCGATCTCCGTGGGTGGACAGCGCATTGTAGATGACTATTACACCTTGGATGGCATCAACAACACCGACGTTGACTTCAACACTTTCGTTGTGCAGCCCTCCATCGACGCCATCGCGGAAATGAAGGTGCAAACCGGCGTTTATTCGGCCGAGTATGGGCACAATGCCTCGCAGATCAATGTGATCTCGAAGAGCGGTACAAATCAATATCATGGAGCGCTCTTCGAGTTTTTCCGCAACAACTACGCAGACGCCCTCGGATATAACTTTACTCTCACACCCATCAAGGTTCTTCCTTTCAAGTACAACGACTATGGATTCGTGCTTGACGGACCGATCACTATTCCCCACGTCATCGACGGTCACAACAAGCTCTTCTTCATGGCCAACAAAGAATGGTACTCGCAGATTAGTTATGGCGTGAGTTCGGCTACATTTCCGAGCCAGGACGTACTCAATGGCGATTTCAGCCAATACCGACAGTCAGCCACTCAGACTTCGATAACCCCAATCTATGATCCGGCGACCGGCAACCCCGATGGCACAGGCAGGTCCCAATTCAAATGCAATGGCGTTTTGAACGTCATCTGCCCGGACAGGATTGATAAAACTTCAGCTAACATTGAGAAACTGCTCTACCATGCGGCTACAGTGCCGGGCGCATTCATACAAAACTATCCCTATGGAACGAAGGCGACGAGCGATCACGACGGATTTATCCTCCGCGCCGATTACGATCAGTCGGCGAAGTTGCAATGGGCTTTCCGCTTCAGCGATGGAACCGAAACCAACGATGCCACTGGGTTGGTATCACCGGGCGGAACAAGTGGTAGCCTCATCAGCACCAACTTCACACAATACATGGGTTCCAGCACGTGGATCGTCACGCCAACTCTTGTCAATGTGGCGAGCATTGGGTACACGTACTTCGGGAATTCGCTTGGCGCGTTGGAAGCGGGTAAAACCAACGTGGCAGCTGAGCTCGGGATCCCGAATCTCACTGCTGGACCTGCTGGACTGCCATCAAATTGGGGAATCCCCGCAATTGGCGGTTTCGGCACAGATCCGTATAACGGCGTCGGCGACTCCTCCGACGGCCCTTACGTTACAAATGATCACAGTTGGTCGATCAACGACAATCTCTCTTGGGTCAAAGGTAAACATTCCTTCAGCTTGGGCTTCGAGTACGACCCGCAGACCTTTGGCGAGGCCGGAAATACATTCCCCCGCGGTGCTTTTTCCTTTCAAGCCAATGCCACCGCGGAGGTTAGCTCCCCGGGAGTTGTCGTTGCCAAGACCGGCTCCGGGTTCGCCGATTTCCTCCTCGGCGATATCTACGAGTCAACCTATGCCGTACAAGAAGCGTTGGCAAATTATGTACGCAATGTTAAGTCCGCTTACTTCAACGACACCTATAAGGTGACGCCCACACTCACTCTCCAGTTAGGCGTGCGGTATGAGCTGACTCCCCCTTGGCATGACACCCTCGGCACGGAGTTTATCGTGAATATGAACGATTCACCTCTATACGCCACCTCCGGAACGCAGCAGCCTTACAGCGCCCAGCCGTATTTTCTCCGTGAGGGCAATTGCAGTGATCCATATCAAGGTATCCATGTCCGCTGGGTCACCCCTCCGCCAGCCGGCCAAATTGCGTCCACGTCTAATACGTCACCTGTCGATCCTGCGCCGGCGTGCGCCAATGGGCAATACCCTAACACTTTCATGAAAACCGATTACACGAATTGGGCGCCTCGTCTTGGCATCTCCTACTCACCAAGCCCCTCGTGGGTGTTTCGAGTCGGCTATGGGATGTACTACAACCAAGAGGTCGGAAATATTAGGTTCGATGTAGCGCGTAATCTAGCTGGACGCCTTCAAACCTTTGCAGACAACGGTACTCTAGGTGTGCCCACCATAAAGTGGAGCAATGCAATAGGCACCGGCGGAACAGCCCTCATATCGAAACCCTATTCCTTCACATATGATTACAATCATAGGACGACCAATACTCAGGTATACCTTGTCGACATTCAAAAGCAGCTCGGGAAAAGCCTGTCTCTCGAAACGGGATACTTGGGCACACTTAGCCACCACCTTTATGGGATGCGCGATAGAAACTGGGCGATACCCCCGGGGTATATCGGCAACGGCGCGATAACTTCTATCGCATCTCGCACGCCGTACCCCAACTTCGGCACCATCCAGGATATTTATGATTTCGGCTATGGCAACTACAACTCGTTCGCCTTCAAGGTGACGAAACGTTATAGCAATGGGTTGGGCATAATCGGGTCGTATACCTACTCGAAATCGCTGGATGACACTAGCAGCGTCCGCAACGCGGGATCGCAGCTATTCCCGCAAAACGAACTCTGCATTCCGTGCGAGTATGCACCCTCAGATTTCGATGTTCGCCACCGCGTTGTCGCGTCAGTCAACTACGATCTTCCGATTGGCGCCGGCAAGCTTTGGGCGCCCCCCAAAATGCTTGACTTGATGCTGGGCGGATGGCAGCTCGCTACCATCGCGACCTTCCAGACCGGCCGGCCTTATAACGTTGGCTTGACTACGAATAACTCGGATACCGACCTTAGCCCCTACGACCGGCCTAATCGAGTTGCCGGTGAACCTCTGTCCCCCGCCCATCGTACTATCAACCAATGGTTCAATACCGCGGCTTTTGCTGTACCACAGTTCGGCTATCTGGGAGACACGAGCCGTGATATGCTCACTGGTCCCGGGATCGAAAACTATGATATGGCTTTGCACAAGTCTTTCAAGATGCCCTACAACGAAGGCCATCAGCTACAGATTCGGTTTGAGACGTTCAACACCCTCAATCATGTCAATCTGGGTCTCCCTTCGACAAGGATCCAGACCCCGTCGCAATATGGCAGAATCACGTCCCAGCAAGGGAATGCACGCCAACTGCAATTGGCGGCGAAATATGTGTTTTAGTCTTCCGGGTAAGCTGGCCATTTGTGCTTCTGGTGCCGGCAGTTTGTATCCCAGCGAAGAGTGGAAGGCGAAGAACGGGGCATGGGGGTGAGCGTAGCTGTGGTTCCATCCAATCAATTCCAGTCAACCGAGTTATGACTGAAAAGAATGGTCTTCGCTATGCTCTTCTTCTCTCAAGCGGAGCCGCGCGCTAGCCTCGCTGTTTGCCGCCGAGAGATTCGAGTGCCGCTACCACAGCCTCGGAATACCTTTGCAGCTCTTCGTCGCGCAGCGTGCCGGTGAAAGACTGGAAGGTAGTTCCGATCAGAATAGAGTAGTGATCCGCGGGCAGGCCGCCCGCCGGCCTCTTTCCGTCCTTAGCCCGAGAGTCGCGGACAGTCTCTCCGCGGAAGATCTCGCGCGGAGCGAAGGCAGCTAGATCGGCGAGGGAGAGCTCGTCGAGGGCGGAGGCAATCTGTTGCCACCGCACAGACGCGGGAAAGATAAAGGAGAAATCGCGCCGGACAGGCTGAAAGCGCGACAGCTCGCGCGCGATCGGCCGGCGAAGCGGAAGCCGATAGAGCCGGTCGAGGTAAATTTCGCCGACGAAGACCGTCTGCCGTAATTTGCGCTGCCGGGCTTGAGCCGGCGCAAGCTCGCCAAAACAGGCCACGGTCTCCCCGTCGGCTACCGCTCGCGCCGAGCGCAGAGGGTGAAGCCATGCCGGAGCCGGCCCGGCGCCGGACGGCAACGCGTCGAAGTAGATCGAGCGAATCGAGAACCGCTCAAGCAATTCCTCCACCGCGCCTTTGAGGTCGTAGAAGCCGAAGGGGCGAGAGGGAAGGTGCGGGCTGGCAGCGCTGGATCCGGCAAGGCCGAGGGAGAGGGCAGGGCGCTCATCGACGCGGCCGGGCGCTGCGCTGAAGCAGGTTCCTATTTCAAAGAGTTGGACATCGTATACGTCGCGGTTCAAGTTGTAGGCCAGCATCGCGAGCATTCCCGGAGCGAGGGAAGGCCGCAGCATTCCCGCCTCTTCGCTGAGCGGATTCGCGACTGCGACGGTGATCCCGGGCTGGGGAGCGAACATATCGGCGTCGGCAGCGGAACAAAACGAGCTGGAGATCGCCTCACTCCATCCCACCGCGAGCAGGCTGCGGCGGGCGGTATCTTCCTTGGCGCGCTCCGGCGGCGAGACGACGGCGCCGGAGAACCCCGGAAGCGTGTTGGCGAAGCGATTGTAACCGTAGATGCGCGCGATCTCCTCGATAAGATCGATCTCCCGCTCCAGATCAAGCCGCCAGCTTGGCAGAGTGACGCGGCAGGCGTCCGGTCCTTCTACCTGCAAGCTGCAGCCTAGAGCTTCAAGCACAAGCTGCGAGCGCTCCCAATCGACGCCGCGGCCGTCTTCCGTTGCGCCTAGGATGCGACGTACTTCGCCACGGCGCAGAGGGATGGCGGCCCGGCCGGCAGTGCGTGCCATCGCGTCCGGAACTATCACGTCGACCAGTTCGCCCTCGACCGATCCGCCGGAGGAGAGTAGAAGCTGGCTGACCAACGCGGAGGCGAGCGGCGGTGCATTGAAGTCCGCTCCTCGCTCAAAGCGGTGCGAGGCGTCGGTATGCAGGCCGTGACGCTTGCTGCTGCGCCGAATGGAGAGCGGGTCGAACCATGCCGCTTCCACTAAAACATTCTTCGTTTCCGGCGCGATCATCGTCTCCCATCCGCCCATCACCCCGGCCAGCGCCAGCACCTTTCGCTCGTCGGCCACCACAAGGTCTTCCGGATCGAGCAGCCGGTCAACGCCGTCCAGCGTCTTGAGGCGTTCACTCTTTCGCGCCCGCCGCAAAATGATTGCGCCTTCGACTTTGTCGCGATCGAAGGCGTGCGTGGGATGGCCCATCGCCAGAGTCACATAATTTGTGGCGTCGACAGCGTTCGAGATGAGCTTCTGCTCCAACAGCGCGAATCGCTCGCGCACCGCGCCGCCGGAGGGCTGGATGCGGACCCCACTCAGCGCGCGCGCGGTAAAGCGGCCGCAAAGATCGGGAGCTTCAATGCGGACTTCGACCGCCGGCTGCGTCGCACCGGAGGCCGCCGGCAGAGGAGCTTCGAGGGGAGCCAACGCAAGACCATAAATGGCAGCCGCCTCGCGCGCGATGCCGTAGTGATTCATCGCATCGACGCGGTTGGTGGTGATGTCCATTTCAAAAAGAAAGCCTTTGCCGGGACCGAGATCGAAGATGCCTTCGGCGGCGATGCCGCGCAAGGTAAGAGCCTCGGCCAGTTCACGGTCCCCGGCCGTGAGGCCGGGCAGGTAGGAGCGAAGCCAGTTGGAGAGAATCTTCACCCGAATTGCTCCAGAAACCTCACGTCGCCGGAGTAGAACTGGCCGATGTCGGAAACGCCGTATTTCATCATCGCGAGTCGCTCCACGCCCATGCCAAAGGCGAAGCCGCTGATCTTGCCCGCATCGTAAGCCGGCTGCTTTTGCGCCGCAAAGGCGAAGACCGCCGGGTCCACCATGCCGCAGCCCAACAGCTCAATCCATCCCGACTGCTTGCACTTTCTGCAACCGGAGCCGCCGCAGAAGATACAACTGATCTGGACATCGGCGGAAGGTTCGGTGAAAGGAAAGAAGGAAGGGAAGAAGCGCGTCTTCACAGCAGAGCCGAAGAGGGCCTTCATGGCATGGTCAAGCGTGCCCTTTAGGTCGGAGAAGGTGATGTTCTCATCCACGCAGAGCCCCTCCACCTGATGAAAGATCGGCGAGTGCGTGGCGTCCGCGGCGTCGTTGCGGTGAACCTTGCCGGGAATTACGATCCGTACCGGCGGCGGCTGCCGCTCCATGGTGCGCATCTGGACCGGCGAGGTGTGGGTGCGCATCAACAGCCGCTCGCGCAGCGGCTTCGCCTCTTGTCCGGCGATCAGCAGGGTGTCTTGCGTATCTCGAGCCGGATGGTTGGGAGGAAAATTGAGCGACTCGAAATTGTAGTAGTCTGTCTCGACCTCCGGTCCCACCCCGATCGAGTAGCCCATGGCCTCAAAGACGGCGACGATCTCATGCATCGTCTTGATGAGCGGGTGCTCGGCTCCCGGCCGTCTCCGCATGCCGGGCAGAGTCACGTCGATGGCGGCCTCGCCCGCCGCGGTCTCGCTCTGCGATCCGGACGCCAGGCCTTCCAGCCGCGATTCAACATGCTGTTTCAGCTCGTTGAACCGTCTGCCCACCTCTTTTTTGGCGTCAGGGGAAGGGGCCTGCTGCATGTAGCCCGAACTGTAGAGCGCCAGCTTCCCTTGCTTGCGGCCCAGCCACTTGATGCGAACCGCCTCGCGCCCCGTATCGTTGTGTGCGTCGGCAAGGTCGCGGTCGAATTCCGAGCGATGCGCCTGAAAAAGGCGATCGAGGGAAGCGGGGGAAAAGTCGATCGTTGCTGGCTTCTCTGGGTCGGACATAGATTCAGTTCCGCCGCGCACAGCGGAGCATCAAGCGCGGGCCGCGATTTCACTGGCGATGGCCGGCAGCCGAGTGTGAGCTTCCCGGTTGCTTCCTACGCTGCCTTGCCGTCCTTCAGCGCATTCTTGGCCTGCTCGGCGAGAGCGGTGAAGCCCGGAGCGTCATGCACGGCGATGTCGGCAAGAATCTTGCGGTCCAGCTCGATGCCGGCCGTCTTGAGGCCATGGATGAGCTGCGAATAGCTCAGTCCATTGAGCTTGGCGGCAGCGCCAATGCGAACAATCCAAATAGCGCGGAACTGGCGCTTCTTTTGGCGGCGGCCGCTGTAGGAAAACTTCAGCCCACGCTCGACGGCTTCTTGCGCCGCCTGGTAGAGCTTGGATTTGGTGAGGAAGTAGCCGCTCGCCCGTTTGAGAATCTTTTTGCGGCGGTCGCTGCGTTTGGTGCCACGTTTTACGCGGGGCATGGTTGGTTCTCCTTTTTGTCTTTCGCATAGCGGCTGGAGGCGGGAACTGCCTCTTCACTCGCTCGACCGGCCCCGAGGCCAGCCCTTTTTTAGTACCCAATCAGGCGTAGGGAATCATCCGCCGTACTTTGGGCGCGTCGGCGTCGGAGACCAGAACCTGGCCGCCGAGCTTGCGCTTGGTTTTCTTTTCCTTCGAGGTCAGGATGTGGCGCATCTTGCTCTGTCCTCGCAAATACTTCCCCGTTCCGGTCTTCTTGAAGCGCTTGGCCGCGCCCTTGTGAGTCTTGAGTGTAGGCATGATTTTCCTGGGTACGACAGGTTGGAGCAATGATTGCCGTGTCCTACAAGTATACGGGAGCGGCGGCCCGGCGCGCCACTGGGCGGCGTTTCTCCCGCGAGTTCGGCGTCCGGCAACGCATTTTGCGGCCTTTTCATGCTGGAAAATCCATCGAGAGCGAGTCACCGGCATAGGCGCATCGCGCCGGAAGCCGCGACTCCCTCTTCGCCAGAGATGTCATCATGATTTCGCCGGTGGCGCCGCGCCTCAGGCTTCGGGCCGCGGAGGGGCGGCAATGTCGGGCGTGGGAGGCTTGGGCGCCGCCGGCCGCTTGGGGGCCTCGGCTTTCTTGCCCGGCGCCAAAATGGCGTGCAGTGTGGTGCCTTCCATGCGCGGCATGAACTCCACCACCCCGATATCGCCCATGTCTTGTATCAGACGGTTGATGATGGCGTAGCCGAGCTCGCGATGCGCCATCTGGCGGCCCTTGAAGCGCAGCGAGGCCTTAACCTTGTCGCCGTCGCTCAAGAAGCGGACAGCCCTGTTCTTCTTGGTCTGATAATCGTGCTCATCCACGGTTACAGAGAACTTCACTTCCTTTACGACAATGACCTTCTGCTTCTTGCGCGCGGCCCGGTCGCTCTTGTCTTTTTCGTAAAGGAATTTTCCGTAATCCTGAATGCGGCACACGGGCGGCTGCGCGGTGGGGGAAACCTCGACCAGATCCAGGCCGCGCTCGCGTGCAATCTTCAGGGCTTCGAAAGGAGGCAGGATGCCGAGCTGATTCCCAGCCTCGTCGATGACGCGAATCTCGCGTGCACGAATCCTGTCGTTGATGCGGATGAATGACTTTGCCGAACGCTTGTCGATGGGTCCTCCAAGACAGAGGGGAACAGTTCCCCGGAGTTTAAGAATAACATCCCGGCCGCCGGCTTCAGGCCGCGATCACCCCATCCAAAGCATCATTTCGGACGGAGGTAATGCTTGTCCAGAGGCTTTGATTTGCGGGAAGGTTGCCTTCCAGCCGCACTTGCACGAAGTTATCTGTCAATGCACGGGTGAAGCCCTGACGGCGCTCGGCCTCCGGCGTTCGCAGCGTGATGGCGGGCAGCTTGCGGCCCACCAGACTCTTGCGGAAGGCAAGGTTCTTGCCCGCAATCAAAACTCGGAGCCGGGCCATGCGCAGGCCAATGTCGTGGGGCGAGACCGGGTGTCCCTTGGCCATCTCCCAACCGGCGGTGCCTGGCCGGGCGGAAAACGGGAAGAGGTGCAAATAGGTCAGCGGCTGCGCTTGGATGAAGGCATAACTCTCCTCAAAAAGCGCATCGGTCTCACCAGGAAAGCCAACCATCACATCGGCCCCGATCGCCGCCTCGGGCATGTGGAGCCGAATGGCACGAAGCTTCTCCGCATAGTGCCAGGGCCGGTAGCGCCGGTGCATTGCCCGCAAAATGGCGTCTGAGCCGGATTGCAAGGGAAGATGGGCGTGGCGCGCCAGGCCGCGCAAGGACGGTTCCCGCTGGAAGAGCGAGAGCAGCTCCGGCGTCCAGTCCATGGGCTCAATTGAGCTGAGGCGCAGCCGCGAAACCTCTTTCAATAGGGCGGCGGTCAGCTCTTCCAAGCTGCGCTGCGGCGCGAGGTCACGCCCCCATCGGCCGAGGTTGATGCCGGAGAGCACCAATTCCGTCCCCCCGGCAGCCGCGAAATCGGCGGCTGACCGGAGACACTGGTCGAAGGGCAGGGAGCGGCTGGGTCCGCGGGTGGTGGGAATCACGCAGAATGAGCAGCGGTTCCCGCAGCCATCCTGGACCTTCAGCGTAGGCCGCGTGGGGCCGCTTGTTTCCATTCCGCCGCCAAAGGCTGCCGCCGGTTCGGCCCGGGAGAGCCAGGAATGCGCGAAGGCGTCGTCGATCCAGACGGGAGCTTGACCAAGCCAAACGGGAGCTTGCCCCGAACTGACCGCCGCTGGGGCCCCGATAAGCGATTCCAGGGGAACGAAGGCGGCTCCGGCGGCTGCCTCCGCCGCCAAGCGTGGAACCAGCGCTTTGTGGCTGTTACCGACGACGGCATGCACCCCTGGCAGGGCGGCGATCTCGGCCGGAGCGCGTTGTGCGTAACAGCCGGTGACGACGATCCGCGCCGAGGGATTTTCCCGCTGCACACGGCGAAGAAAGGCGCGCGCTGTACGGTCAGCCTGAGCGGTGACGCTGCAGGTATTCACTACGACAACGGAGGCCTGAGCGGGGCCATCCGACTGCCTCAGGCCCATCTGGCGCAACTCCGCGGCGATGGCCTCCCCGTCGGCTTGGCTCGCTCGGCATCCAAAGTTCTCGACGTGGTATTCTGCCAGCACTTTGCCAGTCTACCAAGCGCTGGCGGTTGCTCCGCCGGTACGGGGAACGCGATACTCCCGTACACTATTCGAAGACCGGTGGAGTACACTCGCTGGCTGAATGGCTTCTTTTCCCCGGAGTTTCTTAGGATGAAACGTCGAATACTTTTGGTAGATGACGAACTCGCGATCCTCCTCACGCTGAAGGCCGTTCTTGAGATCCATGGCTTTGAGGTGGAGACGGCTGCTTCCGCTCAGGAGGCGAAGTCGAAATTGCGCACCGGCAAATATCACATGGTGATCACCGACATGCGCATGGAGAGCGAGACTGCAGGCATCGAGGTAGCGCGCGCAGCGAAGAAATGCGCCCACCCGCCAGCGGTTGCCATGCTGACGGCTTTTCCGTTGCCGGGTTTCGAATGGCAGGGGTACGGCATGGACCAGATGCTGGTGAAGCCGATGAACACTGAAGAACTCTTGCGGCAGATTGAGGCCTTGCTGGTCGCTCACGAAGATAAAAAGCAGAAGGCGCCGGCCGCCTCGTCAGCCAAGACAGCGGCCAAAGCTTCAGCCGGCCGCGTTTCTGCGAAGACGGTCCGCGCGCGCTAGCACGGTTCACCCTTCCGCCTGTTGTTCCGCTCCGAGCGTTGCCGCCCCGGCGGTTGTCAAAAAGTTCCCCGTCTTACGAAGCTGCCCCCGCCGAGATCGCGGGAGGCGCCGGACGCTTCTGCTGAAAGCAGGAGCGGCACAGCACCGGCCGGCCTTGCGTGGGCTTGAAGGGAACGGTAGTTTCCGCGCCGCACTCCGAACAAACCGTGCGTGTCTCGGTTCTAACGCCGCTTCCCGCTCCGGAAGCGCGCTTGGTCTTGCACTGCTTGCAGCGCTTCGGGTCGTTCTTAAACTGCTTATCGTAAAAAAAGAGCTGTTCGCCTGCGGTAAAAACGAAGTCGTTGCCGCAGTCCACACATTTCAAGATCTTGTCGACGAACTCCATATGTGCACCCTGACCCCTCCCTGGAGGATTCCTTAGATCTTTCGTAGAACCCGCCGCGGTGGCACTAGGTCACCGGCCAGCGTTCTTCTTTGCTTCCTGCAAAATCCGCGAATCTATTTCGGCGGAGGGGAGGGAAAAGGTACTGCCGAACCCTTCTGAAGTGAAGTGAAGTGAAATGAAAGCTCTAACCTCATTTGCGGTCAACGGCCCATCGATTTTCGATGAGCCGCCGCCCAAGTTACTAGAGCATTCTTGTGATCAAATACTCTAGTCCTGCTCTTTCCGAGCCTTCTTGCGATTCCGCTTGCGCGCCAGCGCTTCCTTTACGCGACGGCGCTCGCCGGGTTTCAGGTAGAAGGAGTGACGCTTCACTTCCTTAATGATGTCTTCCTGTTGAACCTTACGCTTGAACCGGCGCAACGCATTTTCAAGCGGCTCGCCTTCCTGCACGCGAACCTCTGCCAAGTAACGACACCTCGCAATCGGCCCAATTGGGCGATCTTAGAGTACGTTACTTTTGGCCTGCTCCTCAAGGGCAATTCTCTGTAAATTCGTCTATTTTTATAGGCTCCAAGCCAATCTTGGCGCCCGCCCCGGGGCCATTCCCTCCCTTTGGCGCCAAAAATGAGAGCATAGATCAGGGTTTAGGCCGCCTTTGCCGGGTTCCCAGCCTGATCCATGAAGCCTCGCTCAACTATGATTCGCGCCTATCTTGGCCACGTGCCGCTAATCCCGTCCTCCTGCTATGTCGATTGCTCGGCCCAGATTCTGGGCGATGTGGAGCTGGGCGAGCACTCCAGCGTGTGGATGAACGCAGTCTTACGCGGCGACGTCCACTCCATTCGCGTGGGATCGAACAGCAACGTGCAGGACTGCGCCGTGCTGCACGGGATGCGCAACCAGTGCCCGGTGATTGTGGGCGATTGGGTCACCATCGGGCACAACGCCACCGTGCATGGTTGCGTGATTCACGACGCCTGCCTGATCGGCATGGGAGCCTCCATCCTGAACCACGCTGTCATCGGCGAAGGCTGCATCATTGCCGCGGGAGCGGTGGTTCCGGAGCGTACCGTCGTACCCCCGGATACGTTATGGGCCGGAGTGCCGGCGCGGGAGCGGCGGCGGCTGGATCCCAAGGAGCGAGAGACGATCTTGCAGTACGCGCGGAATTATCTCGATTACACAAAGACCTATCTCGAAGAGAAGAAGAACTGGGGCTAGCTTCGTTGGTGCGGGCCCTCCGCTTCTGGGATTTCGAAGCCGGCTACGATTTTGTCGTGGGGCTCGCCGCACATCGCCGCGGCTGCTGCGCTCCTCTGAGCGTTCGGTAGGACCGGCCCCCGGGTCCTCTATGCCGTCGTTCCGCCATGCGCTGCGAGAAATGCTCTAAACTGAGTTCAATCGAGAGCGATAGAGCTAACGGAATGAGCATATTGAAAGCGGTGCGCGGCACGCGCGACTTGCTGCCCCCGGAGACCGATCTTTGGAATCGCATCGAAGCCACGGCGCGCGCCGTCTTCGAGCGGTATAACTTTCGCGAGATCCGCACTCCCATTTTTGAGGACACGCAGCTCTTCTCCCGCAGCGTGGGGGAGGAGACCGACATTGTCTCCAAGGAGATGTACACCTGGGAGGACCGGCCGCGCGCGCAATCGGAAAAGGCCCAGTCCCTCACGCTCCGGCCCGAGAATACAGCGGGTGTGGTCCGGGCCTACATCGAGCATCGGTTAGGGGAAACGGGGCAGATCCAAAAGCTGTATTACATCGGCCCGCAGTTTCGCCGCGAGCGGCCGCAAAAGGGCCGCTACCGGCAATTCTTCCAGATTGGCGCCGAGGTGCTGGGGCCGCCCAGCGCGGGCAGCGAATCGCCGCTGCGTGATGCCGAGGTTCTGGAGATGTTGGCCGCCTTCCTCAACCGGCTCGGCATCGCGGGCTGGAAGCTCAAGCTCAACTCCGTCGGCTCTTCGGAAGACCGGCTTCGCTACGTTGCCACGCTGCGCGAAGCTCTGGCCCCGGTGGCGGCGGGAATGTGCGAAGATTGCCGCCGCCGCGCTGCCTCCAATCCGCTGCGGGTTCTGGACTGTAAAGTGCCGGAGGATCAGCCCATTATCGCGGGCCTGCCGCGTATTTGGGATTCGCTCGATGGCGCATCGCGCGCGCACTTTGCCGCCGTCTGCGCCGCCTTGGACGCTTGCGGAATTACCTATGAGCAGGACCATCGGCTGGTGCGCGGCCTGGACTACTACACCCGCACCACCTTCGAGTTCGTCGAAGACGCCTCGGCCGGGCAAGCTTTGGGAGCCCAGAATGCGCTGCTGGGCGGCGGGCGCTATGACGGCCTGTCGGAGGCGATCGGCGGTCCCAGCGCTCCCGGCATCGGCTTTGCCATCGGGGAAGACCGTCTGGTACTCGCCCTGCAAGCCTTCTCCCAGGAGAAGCCGCAGCTTGCCGATGTCTATGTCGCGCCTTTGGGCGACGAGAGAAACCCGGCCGCCCTTGCGCTGGCTCGCCATCTGCGTGACGGCGGCCTGAGCGTCGAGCTGGGCGATGGGCTCTTCCGTATGAAGAAATCGCTTGAAACCGCCGACAAGCAGGCGCGCTCGGTGGTGATTCTGGGCGAGGACGAACTGGCTTCCGGTATCCTCACGGTAAAGCACTTTGCAACCGGGAAGCAGTTCAAGATTCCGCGCGAACGGCTAGTCGAAGAGCTTGCCGTCCTTCTTACTCCATCGAATTAGGATTTCCACTTGCTTGACTTCTTAGGTAATCTTCAGCGCACGCACACTTGCGGCCAGCTTCGCGCCGCCGACGCCGGAGCGACCGTCACCCTGATGGGCTGGGTGAACCGCCGCCGCGACCATGGCAGCCTGATCTTTCTCGATCTGCGCGACCGCACCGGAATCACCCAGATCGTGCTCGACAAAGACCTCACTCCAGAGGGCCACGCGAAGGGCGAGATGGTGCGGCCGGAGTTTGTCCTCGCGGTGACGGGCAAGGTGCGGCGGCGCGACAAAGATGTAATCAACCCCAACATGCCGACGGGGGAAATTGAAATCGCCGCCGATCGGCTGCTGGTGCTGAACGATTCCAAAGTGCCGCCATTTTCCCCCGCCGAGGAGGCGATCGGAAACGAAGAGCTGCGTCTGAAGTACCGCTACATCGACCTGCGGCGGGTGCAGATGCAGCAGAATTTCGAGCTGCGGCACAAAATCGCGCTGGCGGTACGGGAAAACCTCTCCGCGCAGGGTTTTCTCGAAATTGAGACGCCGTTCATGACGCGCTCCACCCCCGAGGGCGCGCGTGATTACCTGGTGCCCAGCCGTCTCCATCCTGGGCAGTTCTATGCGTTGCCGCAGTCACCGCAGCTCTTCAAGCAGATTCTGATGATCTCCGGCTTCGACCGCTATTTTCAGATCGCACGCTGCTTCCGCGATGAGGACCTCCGCGCCGACCGCCAGCCGGAGTTCACGCAGATCGACCTGGAAGTCTCTTTTCCCCAGCAGGAGACGATCTTCGCCATTGTCGAGAGCTTTCTCTCTGCCGGCTTTCGCGCCGCGGGCATCGATCTGCCCACGCCCTTTCTTCGCATCACCTATGACGAAGCCTTGCGGCAGTACGGCATCGACAAGCCCGATCTGCGCCTGCCCGGCCTCAGCGATATTCGCGTCGCCTTCACCGATGAGGACTTGAAGGCGCTGCTCGTCGATCCCGCGCTGCCGGTCGTCGCCGTGCGCATTCCCAAAGTCGGCGAGCTCTCGCGCAAGGAGCGCGAGGATAACCGGCCGCTCTTCGACGCCAAAAAGGGAGCCAAGCTGATCGACGACTGGAAGCGGCTGGAGAAGGGATTTCCCGAAGCCGCGCGGAAGGCGCGTGAACTCGCCCACGCGGAGGAAGGCGACTTGCTGGTCATCGTCGCCGGCGATTCGACCGTCCATGCCGAGGCCAGCGATACGAAAGCCGCGGGCCGCCTCTCTGAACGCGAGATATGGATTTACTCTGCCGCCGGAAACCTCCGCGTGGAGCTGGCCAAGCGGTATGCCTCGCGGCATGGAGCCTTTGCCGTCACCGAGCAGGTGGTGGCGTCGCCGGAGCGCCGCTCCGGTACCCCCGTTGCCGGCGGCCTCGCCTTTCGGCCCATCTGGGTCACCGACTTCCCGATGTTTGAGTTTGATCAGGAGTCCAAGCGGTGGCTGCCCGCACATCATCCCTTTACCTCGCCGCATGAGGAGGATATGGACCGTCTGGTCTCCGACCCAGCCTCCGTGCGCGCCCGCTATTACGACTTGGCGATGAATGGCTTGGAACTGGGATCGGGCTCCATCCGCATCCACCGGCAGGACGTGCAGCAGCAGATCTTCCGCGCCCTGGGCATGAGCGACGACGAGGCGAAGGCCCGCTTTGGATTTTTTCTCGAAGCGCTTACCCACGGAACCCCGCCGCACGGCGGCATCGCGCTGGGACTGGACCGCATCGCTATGATCCTTGCCGGAGCGCCTAGCCTGCGCGAAGTGATCGCCTTCCCCAAGACCGCCAAGGCCATCGACCTGATGGTTGATGCGCCTACGCCGGTCAGCCCGCAGCAGCTGAAGGAACTACATATCCGCACCGTGCTGAAGGAGTAGCAATAAGAGCACCTTCCGCCCAGTTCGCACCGGTCTCTGTTTTACAAAACCTTTGCCTTACTTTGCACTCGAACGCAAGGTCAATTTCGCTGCCCAATCGATAGTAGCGACGTCTCCGCCGCCTGGGAATGAAGGCAATTGCGCAATGCCTTGAGCGTCAGTAGTTACAGTAGAGTTCTCAAGCCATTGTCCTGACCTGGTGTTATACCACGTGAACCGATAGGTTTTATTAGGCTCCAAACCGCTAATCTTTGCCCGCACCGCCTTGTTTTCAAAATAGAGAAGGGCCAAGTCTTTTTTGCCGGTCATCATCATGAGCGCCCACCCGTCCAAACCGTTTTCAGGGCTTCCCGGAGCTTTGCGAGGGTTAATGTCATCCGAGGCGAGCTGCAGGTCTTGATAGGCTCTCCCTTCGGACATGATGAATTTCCTCAGCCACTGCATTTGCCCGGCGGATGTATATTGCAGAGCTTCCCAAATATAGGGACGACTTCCCCTGGGCTCGTCCGTAGTAGTGAAGTCGTAAGCGCCATGACCCCAAACGTGGCCTACCAAGGCGCCCGACAGTACGCAGCCATACATCATGGCGCGTGAGAAGTAATTGTCCCGATCGGAGTTCGCCGCCGGGCGCTCTCCTGCCGGTGAATTCACGGCGTTGTCCCAGCCAACGTAGTACGGCTCGAGGTCGATAGCAGGATTGGGATCAGGAAGCCGGAACAGCGTCTCGATGGCCTTATACATGGAGTTATTTCGTGGATAATTCCCAACGCTATCAAGCGTAAGCCAGGGCGCCGCCGCGCCATGGCCATAGCTGGTGTAGGTCGAATGATCGATAAGAGACGTGACCGGCTGGCCAAAAGGCATTGGCCCGTATTTCTTCAAGTGATAAGTCAATGCTTCATTAAATTCTTGGGATGTAAGACCAATAACGTTACGCATCGGTTGTGAACCAGCTCCATGTCTGGTCGATGGGGCGATGTCGTTATGGATCTCGCTCAAGATGATGTTGTAGGCTCCGTAACGCGCGACCAAGTATTCGACAAAGCGGCTATAAGACTCATTGAAATTGAAATAAGCTTTCCACGCGGGAGTGACGTCACGCCGGACGGTTTCGAGCATGGGAATAAAACCCTGTGCGTTCAGGTACGCGACTTTCTTGTCTAGATCCTGGAAGTACTGCGGGACGATCGCGTCATAGTCAGGCAATCCTTGATGGTTCGGAACGATTTCAAAGGGCCGATAACCATGCTCATCCTCCATGTGCTTTGCTGTATCTTTGCCAGGCATGCCATCCGATGTAACCTTCACTCCGAATTCTTGCCAGGCATTGCGGTAGAAGATTCCATTCTTATCGGCGTAGGTGGCGGGATACTGATCGGACGCCCATGATGGGAAAGCCGAGATGATACTGACTTCGTTATAACCCTGCCGCTTGATGTGGGCGACCGCGTCCTCAAATGTAATTCCTGGGCCGGGAGTGTAGTTTGGGTCAGGCGGATGGCCGGTAAATGGAAGCCGCCAGGTGGATGCAGCCAGCCAAGTGTCGCCAACGAGAAAAAACGGGGTTCCATCTGCATATTGAAGTGCATGGCGATTGGCGGTATCTCGGAGAAAACCGTGCCGGGTCGGGTTTTCGTTCTTTTCCTGTACTGTCCAGTTTTGCGCCACAAAGTGGCCCGCCTTTCCATTGAGACCATGGTCTCCAGCCTCATTGGAATTGCTCTTCCATGTCCAGTCTCCCGGCCCGGTTGCCACCACCCTGACGCGCCAAACATTCCCGCCATCCCAGAAGCCATAGACTCGCTTAGAAAAATTCGGCCCCTTCAAGTCGACCCACACTTCCACGTTCTTATAAGGATTCGTGTATGGCTTGGCCGCGTGCAGAACAATCTCCTGTATTTCCCAAGTGTGGATCGTTTGAGCAGAAAGATGGCCGAAAGCGAGCAGCAAGAACAGAATCGAGCAGGCGGCTGAAATGCAAATGTTGGCGCGGTTCGACATTACTTTCCTCCAAGGAGTGGTTCCAACACGGTTAAGGGGCAGTTCGCTCGTTAAGGCGTGATAAAGTCCAGACGGCAGGGGGGTGGTCCGATGACAGCTATTTTCGAGGCCCCCGACTGCAAAGCTACTGCCAAGGCGCCTCCTGTCAGCACGCGAGCGTTTTTGCCTCGATCCGCGGCAGAACTCACCGCAGTGGCACCACCGGGTCTGGGCCAGTGCCCTTTGGTAAATGAACGATTCGAACTACCTTCCGATCCGCGACCGAAATAATGTAGATTTCATCCTGTTCCTGCACGGAGCAATACGCAAGCTTGCCGTCCAATGACAAAGACATTGAGACAGGCCGGCCGCCAACCGGAATTTCCAGGAGTTCCTTTCGCGTTGCGATGTCCGCGAACCCGACACTGCGCCCTTCCTGCAAGGCGTAGATGAGAGTCTTTCCGTCATGCGAGACAACAACCCGAACTGGCGCCTTCCCCGAAGTCGCAATCTGCCCGATATTTCTCTTCTGTGCGAGATTAAAAATCGAGATCGAATTGCCGCCGGAGTCAGCGGCGAAGATAGTCCGTCCATCTGGAGACATGGCCAGCCCCTGCGGTCGCTCGCCCGAGGGCATCGATATCGCTTCCCCCGACCTGAGATTGATTGCTGAAAGCGTTCCAGTATCCGTGTTACTTACATATGCCCATTTCCTTTTGTGGCCGAGCATGACGATGTGAGGAGCTTGTCCTTTCACGTCATAAGCGCGAACTATTTTTAGCGCCTTCGGATCCAAGGCCAGGAGCTTGGATGGCTTTTCAGTCGTCACATAAACATAGCCTGAGCTAGGGTCGAAGGTGATTCCGTGGGGACGACGAAACTTTCCCAGATTGATGGTTGCAGTCCGCTTCATGGATGCAACGTCCACAATCGAGACCGTATTGCCCCCTGGTCCGGTTTCAGTCATCCACATCACACCATTATCGGCGACATAGACGGTCCTCTTGTCTGGCGTCAGGACTATCTCATGTGGATGACCGCCGACCTTTGCATCGCCAATTCTGTGAAAATTGGCATCGTAAAACCCAATGGATCCCGCAAGCTTTTCTCCCACCATGAAAGCCGCGGTTTGGGCGAAAGCCGAGACCGATAAGACACATGAAAGAAATAAAATAGCTAGAGAAACGACTCTTGTTTTCAACAACATTTAAGCCTCAATTCTCGCGACCATTTGGGGATTCTAACGCGCTTTCCTGCGCTTCATCCTTTCAGATTTCCGCTGGCCGGCAGATCATGAACGGCGTTGGGAGAAATCCGCCGAAGCGTAGCTCATAGTTGCGAGCGTGTAGCTGGAGGTGGGTCCCGCTCCGGTCTGCTTGGACTGCAACTGCAGCGTGCTCCCTGTCGCAGTTACCGTGACATAGGAATCGGACGCAACTCCGGCCACCAGCCCCGTGGCGACCGTCGCCGCCGTCGCGCCCTCGCTATACGTGGTTTGCGCAGCCACCACCGCGTTTACCTGGAACGACGTCAGAACGCCCGTCTTGTCGCTTAGGTCGCTGATTCCATGCACGGTCACCCACAGCAACTCGTAAACACCAGTCTTTTCACGGTTCCTGGCTGTAGGCCACTCATT
>JANWJB010000170.1 GCA_025449575.1 Acidobacteriaceae bacterium | reverse complement strand
GGCACGGGCGCCCTCTCACGAACATCGGCATCCGCTGCAAACTCGCCTGCGCGCAATCAACATTGGCCGGGCCGCGAGTGAGGTATCGCCTTGCGCCTTCGTCCGGCGACCACTTGCCGCCCCTCAGATTGCGCAGGTTTTGGCCGCCCTCGCTCCTTCTCCGCGAAGGATTTCGGCGAACGAATTCCGCTGCGGAAATTGCCAAAAGGGGCGCCCGCGCGTCTGCGCCCTATGGGGGAGTTGCAGGTGACTCAAAAGAGTAGCGGTACAGGATGGCAACCGTGGCCTTACAATGAGACGTAATTCGACGGGAAATTCCGGCATTCATGTCCTTAAATGGCTTTCAATCGCGTTCGTCGCGAGCGCACGGCGTGCGCTCGCTGTTCAGCATGTTCTCCAGCGACTTGGCTATCGACTTGGGGACGGCCAACACTTTGGTGTACGCGCGCGGCAAAGGCATCGTGGTCAACGAGCCTTCGATCGTGGCGATCAACAAAAACACCGGAGAGGTGGAGGCAGTTGGGAAAGAGGCCAAGGAGATGCTTGGCCGCACGCCGGGCAACATCGTCGCCATCAAGCCCATGAAAGACGGCGTGATCGCTGACTTCAAAGTCACCGAAAAGATGTTGAATTACTTCATTCAGAAGGCGCACAACCGCAAGATGCTGGTTCATCCGCGCATTGTGATTGGCGTGCCATCGGAGATTACGCAGGTGGAAAAGCGCGCGGTGGAGGACTCGGCCTATCGCGCCAAAGCGAGCGAAGTCTTTCTGGTGGAGCAGGCGATGGTGGCGGCCATTGGAGCGGGGCTGCCCATTACGGAGCCCAGCGGCAACATGGTGGTCGATATTGGGGGCGGCACCACGGACATCGCTGTGATCTCGCTCTCCGGCATTGTTTACTCGCGTTCCGTGCGCATGGCGGGCAATCAGATGGATGAGGCCATCATGAATTACCTCAAGCGCAAGTACAATTTGCTTATCGGCGAGCGCACCGCGGAGCAGATAAAGATCGATATCGGCTCGGCATATCCGCTGGAAAAGCCGCTCACGATGGAGATCAAGGGACGAAACCTCATTGAAGGCGTCCCCAAGACGATCACCATCGACGACGGGGAGATTCGGGAGGCATTGGTGGAGTGCATTTCAACCATCATGAACGCGATCCGGGTTGCCCTGGAGCGGACTCCTCCGGAGTTGAGCGCCGACATCAGCGATCGCGGAATCGTTTTGACCGGAGGCGGCGCGCTGATTAAGAACCTCGACAAGCGTATCCGCGAGGAAACCGGGCTGCCGGTTTCAATTGCCGACGACCCGCTGGCCAGCGTGGTGCTCGGGACGGGGAAAATGCTGAGCGACTTCCGTCTTCTACGCAAGATCAAGATCGACTAAAGGATCGAGAGATCGGCGAGCCCATTTCCCATGTTGTTGAAGGTTCCAAAGCGGGAGCGGGAATTGCGGATAGGAAAGCCGCTCCCGCAAGCTCCGGACCGGGCCCTTCCGCGGAGGCGCGGAGTCAATGAGTTGCAGCCATGGAATCCTTCTTAACCCGTTATAAAAATCTGCTCTTTCTGGTGCTGGTGCTGGCGCTCCAGATCGCCGGCCTGGCGGTGCAGATCCGGCGGCCCAGCCCGGGTGCGCCTGACGGGCATTCGGTGCGGCTGATCCGGCGCTGGGCTGTGGCGCTGATAAGCCCGCCGGAAGAAGCGCTGCATGGGGGGGGAAGCGGCATCCGCAACCTGTGGGCAAATTACCTGGATCTGCGCCACGTCCGGCAGCAGAACCAGGAGCTGCGTGAGCGGGTGAGCCGGCTGCAATTGGAGCAGGCGTCATTGATGGAAGACGCCCGCCAGGGGCAACGCCTCCAGCAATTACTGGCTTTCCGCGAGCACTACATCTACTCCACCGTGCCTGCCCAGGTGATCGGAACTTCGGGCGCCGACCAGTCGCAGGTGCTCTACATCGATAAAGGCTCCAAGGACGGCCTCCAGCCGGATATGCCGGTCATTACCCCCGACGGGATCGTGGGCAAGCTCAAGGACGTCTTCCCGCACACGGCCCAGGTGCTGGAGATCTCGGATCAATCCAGCGGCGCGGGAGTGCTGCTGGAAACCACGCGGCTGCGCGGCGTGCTGAAGGGAAACGCCTTCGGGCAGCCCCAGATTGTGAATCTGCTTCCCGATGAGCGGGTCAAGCCAGGGGAGCATGTCGTCACCAGCGGTGGCGACCAGATCTTTCCCCGCGGGCTGCCGGTTGGGGTGGTGGATCACGTGGTCAACGACGCACAAAATCCACCTTACGTCGATGTCGTCATCAAGCCCGCCGCGAATCTAGGCCGGTTGGGGGAGGTACTGGTCATCACCAAGCTAAGCGATCAGATGCCGCCTCAGGAGAGGAAGGACATAGCGGAGAGCGCGGCTTCACTGAAAGATGCGGGCGTGCAGCGGGCCGCCGACATTCTTGACCAGCGGCTTCCCAGCGTCGATCCGACGACCCAGGCAGCCGACGCAGCTTCGCCCGACGGAATTCCTCCACTGGTCAAAGCTCCGCTACCTCTGCACGCGGACCGATACACTCCGGATGCCACGCCGCCGGCGCAGGATCTGGTCCCCGGCGGGCGCTTTACTCCGGATTTGCCCGCCTCGCTCACCGGCACCAGTCCAGCGGCGGCCAAGACGGCACAGCGCAAGACGACGGCGGGCGGGGTGGGCCCGGCAGCAAAGCCTGCTCGGCCGCCGCGAGTTCCGGCCCGCGTTGCTCCAGAGACATCCGGAAATTCAGAATCGGCTACGGGAGTTTCAGTTCCGGCCCCGGCTTCGCCCGGCCCATAACGAAGGGACGTAATCGCTTCAGATGGCAATGTTAGGTTCGGCAATGCGGCGGGAACTCGATGTGCAGCGCTATCCCTGGATCGCGGTACTGCTGGCGCCCCTGGTCGCGGTTTTTCTGCAAGCGTATATTCCACGCTTCGTTCCGCGATTCGACATCATCGATCTACCGCTGCTGGTGATCATTTATTTTTCCGTGGGCTGGCGCAATCCCATCGCCGGCACTTTGGGCGGGGCGCTGATCGGCTTGATGCAGGACGCGCTGACCAGCCGTCCGCTTGGTGTCAATGGCATCAGCAATTCCATCATCGGATTTCTCGCCGGCTCGTTGGGAGTGAAGATCGACGTTGAGAATCCGGGTACGCGGCTGCTGATGAACTTCGCCTTCACACTGTTGAATACGGTGGTTTACCTGTTCATCGTTCATCGCCTGCTGGCTATCGACCTGAGAACGAATTGGCTGCACGAGGTCATCAAGGCGGTGATCAACGCCATCGTGGGAGTGTTTGTCTTCGATATTTTGGATCGGGTAAGGGTGCGGGAGTAGGGGTAATCACCATGATGAACCGGGAAGAAAAACTGCCCGCTTACAAGCTCTCGATCGTGCAGTACGGCATCGTGGCTATTTTGCTGGTTCTACTCTCGGGGCTGTGGCGGCTGCAGGTAGTGGGAGCGCAGAACTACCGCGCGCTGGCGCAGGAAAACCGTATCCGCAAGGTGCCTATCATGGCTCCTCGAGGCAAGCTCTTCGACCGCGAAGGGCGGCTTCTCGTAGATAACTACCCCTCCATTTCCTGCTTCCTGATCCGCGAACAGGGCCGTAACATCGAGGCCGACTTCCCCATGATCGCCCGGGGATTGGACATGACGGTCGACCAATTGAAGAGCGCGGTGGCCCATTATCGGACATCGCCGAAGTATCAGCCCATTCCTCTCAAACAGGACATTACCCCGGATGAGCAAGAGTTCATTGCGGCGCATCGCGATGAACTGCCGGAGTTGGAGATGATCAGCGAGCAGCGACGGCTGTATCCCCGCAACGGCTTTGCCGCCCACCTGATCGGATACGTGGGCGAGGTGAGCGACGAGATGCTCAATGAACCGCAGTATGCCTACTATGAGCCGGGAGACGTGGTGGGCCGCTCCGGGGTGGAGCAAAGTTATGATCAGCTCTTGCGAGGTCAAGATGGCTCGCAAGACATTATCGTGGACAGCCGCGGCCGCGATGTCGGAACCCTGGGCCGAGAACCCGCCATTCCCGGCAAGGACCTCAAGCTGACCATTGACTTGGACATTCAGCGCGCCGCCGAAGAGGCTTTAGGGGATCGCAACGGAGCGATTGTCGCTCTCGACCCGCACACCGGCGAGGTTCTGGCTTTGGTCTCTCGGCCTACTTTCGATCCCAATGACTTTGCCGTCCGCATTTCGCGCGGCGACTGGGACAAGCTGATTACCGATCCGAATCATCCGTTGATGGATAAGGCAATCCAGGCGCAGCTCGCGCCGGGTTCCACCTTCAAGATCATCATGTCGGTTGCCGGACTTCAAGAGGGTATCGCGCAGAATCTCCATGTGGACTGCCAGGGCGGCGCGACCTTCTACGGTCACTTCTTCGCGTGCGACCAGCGCCACGGCCTGGTGACGATCCACAACGCAATCCCTCTCTCCTGTGACACCTACTTCTACACGCTGGCGCAGCGGCTGGGGATTGAGAAGATCGCCGAGTGGGCGCATCGCCTGGGTTTGGGACAGAAAACGGGAATCGATCTGCCTGGCGAGGTAAGCGGGACGGTGCCTTCAGAACAGTGGAAGATGCGGAACTTCCACCAGAAGTGGTTTGCCGGTGAGACCATTTCCGTGGGGATCGGGCAGGGGGCGCTGCAGGTGAGCCCTATTCAACTGGCGCGCACCATCGGCGGCATCGCATCGGGCGGGGTCTTCAAGCGGCCGCACGTGGTCTTCCCCAATGAGCTCTCAACGCAGTACCGCGAGGCGATTCTCGATTCCTATCCCGGCGCGGGAGACGTCAAGGTGCCCATCGATCCCGCCAATTGGGAAATTATTACTGAAGGCATGGCGGCGGTGACCGAACCGGGAGGCACGGCGTGGGGCTCCCATCTGGAAGGCATCGACTTCGCCGGAAAGACGGGTACCGCGCAGGTCATCAGCAAGAATGCCGGCCAGAACAAAATCGCTGCGAACGTTGCCGATCGTCCCAACGCCTGGTTTGTAGGCATCGCACCGCGCAGAAATCCTGACATTATCGTCGTGGTCCTCTGGCAGCATGGCGGCTGGGGATCAGGGTCCGCGCGGATGGCAGCAAAGGTGATTGAGACTTATGTCGAGAAGCAGCGGCGGCTCCATCACAACGTCGCACAGCCGCCGCAGCCGGTGGAGGTCGGAGCGGTGTGGTCCAATCCGGCTCATCCGGATGCGTTGGGCGGCCGGCCTTTGGTCCGCCATGCCGCCAATCAGACCGATGCCTCGATGCGCGCAGGACACTTCTTCCTGCACTTACCCGCCGGCTCCGCTGCAAGGCCCGCGCCGGCGCTCTTTGCCCGGCGTTCCTTGAGCCAAGCCGCAAGCCCTGCCGTCTATCACGCGGTGAACCAAGACGCGAACCGCGCCGCAAACACCGCGGCAAATGGTGCGGCGAGCCACGCGCAGAATCATGCGCAGAACCATGCCGCCGGGCCGGTTCCGGCACGGCCTGCTGAAGTAGCCAGGCTAGAGCGCTAGCAGGATTCTTACCATGAGGCGGACGATCTCCTTTCGCGACTTCGACTGGCTGCTACTGGCCGTCGTGCTGTTGCTGTGCATCATCAGCATCCTGGAGATCTATAGCGCTACTTTGCACACCAAGTTCGTGGGCTTCCATACCAAGCAGGTGTTCTGGGTGCTTGGCGGCTTGGGCGCCATGTTTATACTGTCTTGCATTAACTATCATCGTCTACTTGGATGGATTCATTGGCTTTACCTCTTTTGCTTGGTATCGCTGGCCGGGGTGCTCGTGGCCGGGCAGCGGGTGATGGGTGCGCGGCGCTGGATTCGCCTTCCTGGGGGTATTCATTTCCAGCCCTCCGAGTGGGTGAAGCTGATCTTGATCATCGCGGTCGCTCGCTACTTCGCCAACCTGGCGCGGCGTGAGCTGAGCTGGGGCGACGTCGCGAAGGCTGGACTGATGGTCGGCATTCCCATGCTGCTGGTGCTCAAGCAGCCGGACTTGGGCACCTCTCTGACCTATTTCCCCGTGTTGTTGATGGGGCTCTTTCTCGGCGGATTGCACTGGAAAAAGGCGCTCATCCTTACAGTCGGCGCGCTCGTCCTGGTGGTTCCGGTCTGGTACAAGGTACTGAAGCCATACCAAAAGCAGCGGCTGACCAGCTTCCTGAACCCGGATACCGATCCCCGCGGCAGCGGATACCAGGTGAAGCAGTCGTTGATCGCGGTGGGAGACGGCGGCCTGTTCGGCAGAGGAGCCACCAAAGGCACGCAAACGCAGGG
Organism: Acidobacteriaceae bacterium; assembly: GCA_025449575.1. Lineage (GTDB taxonomy): Bacteria > Acidobacteriota > Terriglobia > Terriglobales > Acidobacteriaceae > PALSA-350. The sequence goes on along the minus strand of JANWJB010000170.1, from coordinate 7,950 downwards.
CGACTTTCTGCCCATCCCCTACACGGACTTCATTTTCGCTGCCTTTTCGGAGGAGCACGGCTTTGTGGGCGCGGTGTTCGTCCTACTGCTATACTTTTTTGTATTGATGCGTTTGATTCAGAACGCTCAAACCGCTGCCGACCTGTCCGGCACATTTCTTGTGATGGGTGTGGTCGCGGTAATCAGTTTTCAAATTGCGGTCAACGTCGGAATGGTGATCGGCCTGATGCCGGTGACCGGAATCCCTTTGCCGCTAATGAGTTATGGGGGTTCGTCGATACTGTTTACGTTTCTGGCTCTAGGCATTGTGATGAACGTGCGCATGAACCGTTTCGTAAACTAGAGTTAAGTCGTGCGACCGGATTTTCGCAATAAAGTATTTCTTTTGAGAAATGCTTCGGCGCCGCTCCCGAATGGCTGCGGCCCTAGTTGGAAGTAAGCACGGGTTTTGCAATTTAAGTACGCCGGCCAGATGTATCACCGGAGCCGGACAGGATTTAGGAATGAGTGAGCAAAGAGGGGAAACGACCCGGCCGGAAAATCGGGCTGTAGCGGTCACAATCTCTACGCGCTCGGATTGCCAAGCTTCAGCCAGTCTAAATAATTCAGCCGATCCTCTCAGTGAGATTCCGCCTCTCTCGGGCGGCGGAGTTCTTGAGTCTCTCTCACAAATAGAATTTCGCCTGACTAGGTATTTTTTAGACCAGTCTGTTGGCTCCAGGCTCTCTCTTCGTCTGACCTGATCCTTTCCGTATTCCGGGAGCGGAGAATCCCGCTCCGATGCCTCGCGCCGGCCGCGCGCCAGGGTAATCCCAGCCGCGCAGGAGAGAAGAGCATGTCTAAGGAAATATGCATTTCTAGCACGCCGCACGAAACGCGGCTGGCCATCATTGAAGACGAACAACTCACAGAGGTTTATTACGAGCGCGAGAACGAGTACACGCTCGCAGGTTCCGTTTACAAAGGACGCGTGACTCGGGTGCTGCCCGGGATGCAATCCGCCTTTGTAGATGTGGGGCTGGAGCGCGATGCCTTTCTGTATGTGACCGACTTTCTGGATGAACAGGAAGACTCGGCGGATTTTGAGCGCGTGCCCGCCGGCGAAGGCGCGCGGGACAGGGAACGGAGCGGACGGGAAAACAAAGAGCCGCGCGCTCCGCGCACGCAAGAGGCTGCACCGGCGCCGGCCCGTGAAGATGCAGCCTCGGAGCAGCCGGAGAACTTTGAAGGCGGCACTCGCCGCTGGCGCGGCCGTCGAGGCCGCCGTGGCCGCGGCCCGCGCCCACATTCCAGCCAGGGAACACCGCAGGCCGGTGCTGGAGCAGCGGGGGCGACTGGAGCCGAAACCGGCTTCGATATAGAGCCGGAAGATCGCGCGGCAGAGGACGCGCGCGCGCCGGAGCATCAGAATTACCCGGAGCAAGCAGAGCACACGGGACGAAGAGGCCGTGGCGAGCATGGAAGCCAGGGCGGGAAAGAGCCTATCGGCTTTGCGTTACCCGGGGAGTCGCTGTCGAAGTATGGCGGGCAGCCCTCGGCCAGCGAGACCGCTGACGCCGGCGGCGGCCGTGAGCGGCGCCCTGCGGCAAGCTCCTCTTATAAGCCCTCCACGCTGATTGAATCCCCGCTGGAATGGAATGGAACCGGGCTTTTGCCGGGAGAATCGCTTTCCCGTTATCGCGGTGCGCCGGAAGAGCCTGCCTATACGCACCCAGAGCCGCCCTCGTTGGCCGCGGACGCGCCGGTTGATCGGTTTGAGGATCCTCTCGCGCGAGCGGCCGCCGAAGACCAGCCACCCCATCAGGACTCCGCTATGGCCGGCCGACTCGCTGCCGCCGTTCCCGTGCCCGAGGCCCCGGAATACGAACCGGAGGCTCACGACGATGAGCAGGGGGCGGTGGAGAGTGAGCCGGAGGATGCTTCTGCTTCTTACCGCGTGGACCCTTCAGCCCCAAGCGAGTTTCGCCTTTCCACTCCAGAGCGCTTGTCGGGGGAAGAGCACGAACCCGCAGCCGGTTCGACGAGCGCTGATCTCCCCGAGAGAGCCGGCCAATTCGCAGACCTCGCGGAAGCCGCAGCCCAAAGGGGAGATTCCTCTTCCGTTGACCAAGTCGAGGAGGACGAGCAGGACCGCCAGCAGGACGGCATCCCGCAGGACGCATCGGCTGGCTCCTCCGGCTTGCTGGAAGAAGAAGAGATGAACGAGGAAGAGGAGTATGACTTTACTCTCCTCTATGACCAGATCGACGATCACGATCTGGAAGATATGGAGGAGGAGACGCTGGAGCGGCAGGCCGCAGCCGGCGCTGAGATCGACGACTTAGTGCGCGATGAGCATCTGGATCGCCGGATTGAAGGAGACGTTTCTGATCCGGCAGTCGAAGAGACCGGCCGCATCGACATCGGGGATGAGGAGGCTGAAGGGGAGCGGCGCGGCCAAGAAGAAGAAGACGACGACGAAGAGGACGCCCTTGCTCAGGACGAGCCGGAGAGCAATGCGGCCGCACCCGCTCAGCCGGGACGCAGGGAGAGGCAGGATCAGCGCCGTGGTCACGGGCGCCAGACCGGCCGCCGCCGGCACAATGGGCGCCGGCAATCTGCACAGACCAGCGACCTGCCCATCATCAGCGAGCTTTTGAAGCAGGGTCAGGAAATCCTGGTCCAGATTGCCAAGGAGCCGATCGCTAAGAAGGGCGCTCGCATCACGAGCCACATTGCCCTGCCGGGGCGCTTTCTGGTTTTCATGCCCACGGTCAACCATGTGGGGGTTTCACGCAAGATCTCCTCCGACGAGGAACGTCAGCGGCTGAAGAGAATCCTCATCAGCGAAAAGGGCGACGGTGGAGGAGGATTTATCGTTCGCACCGCCGCCGACGGAGCGAGCGAAGACGAGCTACGCGCCGACATTCGCTTTCTGATCAGCTTATGGAATGAGATCAAACAACGCGCCGACGACGCCAAGGCTCCCGCGCTGATCTATCACGACCTGAATTTGGTGGAGCGGATTCTGCGCGATCAGGTCAGCGACAATTTCTCCACCATCTGGGTCGACAATGAAACGGAATACGAACGCATTGTGCGCTTCCTCAACCGCTTCGAGCCCGCACTGGTCCGCCATGTGAAGCTCTACACCAAGGAGACGCCACTCTTTGAGCAGTTCGGGATTCAGGAGGAGATCGGCAAGGCGCTCAAATCGAAAGTCTGGCTCAAGTCCGGTGGCTCGATCGTGATCAATCAGACCGAGGCGCTGGTTGCCATCGATATCAACACCGGCAAGTATGTCGGCAAAACGGCGCGGCTCGAAGACACGATTCTCAAGACCAATCTTGACGCGATTCCGGAAATCGTGCGTCAGATCCGGCTGCGGGATTTGGGCGGCATCATCGTAATCGACTTCATCGACATGGACGAGCGCAAGAACCGGCACAAAGTGATGCAGGCATTGGAAGAGGCGCTAAAGGCGGACCGGGCGCCTTCCAAGGTTCTTCAGTTCAACGATTTTGGCTTGGTGGCCATCACGCGCAAACGCGTGAAGCAATCTCTGGAGCGGACGCTCTGCGTGCCTTGCGCGATCTGCGCCGGAACCGGCATGACCAAGAGCCCGGCTACCGTCTGCAATGAAATCTTTGTGGAGATGCGCAAGATGCAGCAGCGCCTGGAGGGCCGCGACGTTCTTCTCCGCGTCCATCCGGAAGTGGTTAAGACGCTGAAAAGCAATAATGGCCGCTGGCTGAACGAACTGGAAGAGATGATCGGCAAGACGATCATTGTCAAGAGCGATCCCGCTTTGCCCCCGGAGGAGTTTGACATTCATTGAGCAGTTCTGGCGTGAGAGGTTCCGGGAAAGGCTCTTGAACCTTAGAAAGCGCGCGGATGCATCCTTCAGCGAGACAAATGCGTCTTTAAAGGGTTAGCAGTACTGAGTCGTTGAGATAAGCTGTCAAACTTCTGTACTGGGGGGTCCAATGATTGCTCTGCACAGTCGCTGCCGGCGTTTGCTTCGGCCGCTTCCGCTTGGTATCACCTTCGCCGCACTCTCAATTTGGCTTGCGGCGCCTGCCACGTTTGCGCAGCAATACAGCTCAAGCAACGAATTTCACCAGGCTGTCGAAACATTGGTTCAGGATCAGGGTCCGAATCAGGGTCCGAACCAGGGAGGATATTCGCGGCAAGGGTACTCCTATCATCACGAAAATAGCCCGGTTCAGCACATTGCGATCGAAGTGGGCGGCGGCTTGAACCGTCCCCTGGGCAATACCCGATCATTTGCGACCTGGGGCGGCAACTTTACCGTAGGCGGCGGATGGAACTTCAACAAAGAGTTCGCGGTGCTGGCAGAGTGGCAGATTCTCGATAATAAAATTCCGGGAGCTTATCTCGCGGATGTCGGCGTGCCCGGCGGCCATATTCATACTTGGGGCCTTACCCTGGAGCCGACTTATTACATCAACGGCAGCGGTTCGCTCGGCGGCTACATCTTTGGCGGCGGCGGCTTCTATCGCCGGGTCACAACCTTCACGGTTCCCTCAACGCAACAGGTGTGCTACTACTTCTGTTATTACCAGAATGTCAACATCCCAGTTGCCCATTATTCCAGCAATCAGGGTGGCGCCAATTTTGGCGCCGGTGTTACCTGGAAGGCCTTCGGTCCGGATAGCAGCACCAAGATCTATGCTGAAGCCCGTTATATATGGGTGAACTCGCCCAAGACCAACGTTTTCGGGACTCCCGATGGGACAGAATCTTTCTTTCCGATAACCGTCGGCCTGCGCTGGTAAGCCGCACTAGCCTCAATAGCGCTCAAATTGTTCAAGTACACGAAAGGGATTGCCGGAGATGGCAATCCCTTTCCTCGTGTGGCCTAAATATGGCTTTGCTGCGATGGATTATGCAGTGGCTCCGCTGTGGAGTACTGAAGAAAAAGTCAGGCCGCGGCTTCGGTTTGATACAGCCGGTTTCATCGCCAGATAGCGATTCCCGCTCCGGCTGTTCATGCGTCACACTCCGACGGGGAATGGCTTAGGAGATGACTCTTCTGCATTGGCGCCGATACGCAAGCGCTCGAACCGGCCCTGGAAGAGCGACAGGAACCCCGTATACCAGTAGCCGACAAGGAAGAGGATGAGGAAGGGGACGGTAATGAAGTTCCCGTTGACCATGGCGTACCAGATCGTGAGTGCGAAATAGCCGCCGATGGCCAGCTCAATCCACGGAATAATACCCAGGCGCTTGCGGTATTTTGCCGCCTGGGATTTTTGCCCTCGCTTCTGCACGCTGTACTTGGGCGTTCGTTTGAAGGAGCTCTTAATTCCGAAGAGCGCTTCCATTACGGCCTTGGAGTTTGTCACTGTCAACCCGATGCCCAGCGCCATCAGGAAGGGAATATAAACCACGCTGCGGAGCCATTTGCCGGGAAAAAGCTCCCTCTGGGAAACCAGGTAGAAGGAAGAGATCGAGGCGGTAGAGGCCATGAACAAGGGGAAATCGATCCACAGCATTTGGAACCAACCCTGGTAGAAGCGGATGATCATAGCCGGCATCAGGAGCACGGCGAGCACCACCATCAGCGGATAACTGAGGTTGGCGGTGAGGTGATAGAAGGCCTCCAGCTTGATGCGAAAAGACACATCGCTTTTGAAGACGCGGGGCAGAATTTTTTTGGAAGTTTGAATGAGCCCCTTGGCCCAGCGCGCCTGCTGGGTCTTGAACGCGGTCATCTCGATAGGCAGCTCCGCGGGGCACTCGACATCTTGCAGATAGCGGAACTGCCAGCCCTTCAGCTGCGCACGGTAGCTGAGGTCGGTATCTTCGGTCAGCGTGTCATGCTGCCATCCGCCCGCGTCGTCGATGGTGGAGCGACGCCACATGCCGGCGGTTCCATTGAAATTGAAAAACAAGCCATCGCGGGAGCGGGCTCCGTGCTCGAGGATGAAATGTCCATCCAGCAGAATAGCCTCGATCTGGGTCAGAAAGCTGTAGTCGCGGTTCAGGTGGGTCCAGCGGGTTTGCACCATGCCGACGCGAGGATCGGCGAGATGGTGGATCACTTGCATCAGCCACTCGGAGGGCGGCACGAAATCGGCGTCAAAGATGGCGATAAACTCGCCGGTTGCCGTGTGAAGGCCCTCGTCGAGGGCGCCGGCCTTGAAGCCGTGCCGGTTGGTCCGGTGGATGTAATGGATTCTGTAGCCGAGCGCCTGATAGCGTTCGACGATCGCGCTCGCGACCCCGACCGTCTCGTCCGTAGAGTCGTCGAGAACCTGAATCTCAAGTTTTTCTCGCGGATACTCGAGGCCGCAGCAAGCCTCGATGAGGCGGTGAACGACGAACTGTTCATTGAAAATGGGCAGTTGCACCGTCACGGTAGGGAGATCGGGGAAGAGCGATGGCGGTTCCTTGACCGCATTTTTGCGGCGCCGGTAATAGCGCATAACCAGCAGATAGCGGTGCACGCCATAAAAGGAAAGGACGATCATCACCAGGAAGTAGGGAATCAGCAGACTGGTGTCGAAGAGATTCCAACGATAAAGATGTTGAAAGGTCTGATCGGCATAATGAGTCCGGAAATAGCGGCGCAGCGTGTGCTGACCGTCCAGCAGAAACATCGCCGCATTCCACGCTGAAGCGGGAAGAGCGGCGAGAGCATAATCGATAACTTTGCCCGCGATCATTGCCTGCAGGAGAGTATCTCCGAGGGATGCTTATCTTGCATTATCGGGATGAGATAAATCTGCCGGAGCTGATCCAGCCACCTCATTGTACGCGATTGGCAGCTCAGACTCACCCGCCGGTCAGTTCATGAAGAACGTGGTGTAGAGAGTATCCCGCTGGACGGGCTTAAAGCCGGCATCGCGGATGGTACGCCGGAGCTCCTCCTCCGTAGTCGAATTGGCGGTTCCGGCGGCCTTAACGACATTCTCCTCGAGCATCACGGAGCCGACGTCGTTTCCGCCAAAGCGCAATCCAAGCTGCAGCACCTTCAGCCCCTGGGTGACCCAACTGGATTGGACGTTTTCAATGTTGTCCAGATAGAGCCGCGAGATCGCGAGCACTTTCAGATATTCGACGGAGGTCGCTTCGTCCCATCCGCGGCCACCCAGCGCGGTGTGTTTCGGCTGAAAGCTCCAGGGGATAAAGGCAGTAAACCCGCCCGTCTCCTCCTGCAGGTTGCGAACCCGCTCAAAGTGGTTGATGCGCTGCTCGAACGACTCACCCACGCCAAACATCATGGTTGCGGTGGTCCTCATGCCGAGCTGATGGGCGGTGCGATGGACGAGCAGCCAGTCGTCGGTAGAGCACTTGAGGCGCGCGATGCGGCGGCGCACATCGTCGTCGAGAATCTCCGCTCCCCCACCGGGAATTGAGGAGAGGCCGGCATCACGCAGCCGCGCGATCGTGTCGCGCACCGTCAGGCCGCTGTATTCGGCGATGGCCAGAATTTCGGAAGCGGAAAAGCAGTGCAGCCAGATGGTAGGGAATCTTTGCCGAATCCCTTGGAGCAACCGCTCAAACCACTCGATTTTGAGATCGGGGTGCAAGCCGCCCTGCATCAGCACGCCGGTGCCCCCCATCTCGATCGTCTCGGCGATTTTGTCGTAGATAGTCTCGAAATCGAGAATGTACCCCTGGGCGGCCAGCTTGCCTTTCAACGGGCGGTAGAAGGCGCAAAAGGTACAGTATTCGGTACAAAAATTGGTGTAATTGATATTGCGATCGACGATGTAGGTGACGACACGCTCGGGATGGAGGGCCTCCCGCAGGGCGTCGGCTTCCATACCCAGACCGATGAGGTCGTCGGAGTGAAAGTAATCGAGAGCTTGTTGCCGGGTAATCGCCATCTCAACCCGATTTTACGCGATCTTCCGGATCCTAACTGTGCGATTGACTGTTTTCCGTCGCAAAGCTGCCGGCCATCTCGCGCTTCCGTTCCCGCATCCAACTCCCTCGATG
>JANWJB010000169.1 GCA_025449575.1 Acidobacteriaceae bacterium | reverse complement strand
GGCCATGGGAGTTTGTTCCACATAGTGTCGAAAACGTTCCGCCAGAACCGAGAGTGAGATTCCGGCTCCCTTTGCCAGAGACGCTATCGTCCACGGATGCTCAGGTTTTCGGAGCATCAAGGCCAATGCCATTCCGACTTCGGGATCACGGACACCCGCCAGCCAGCCGGTCTGGTGTGTGGGCAACTGCGCGACCCAGGCGCGGAGGGTTTCCACAAACAAAACCTCGGACAGTTTGGCTAACACGGCTTCCCAGCCGGGTTGAACCGTATCTTCCTGGTCGATGAAAAAGCGGATCGAATTCTCTAGCCATGCGCCTGAGGGATGCGTACGCATATTGATCTTGAATAGCTGAGGCAAGCCACTGAGAATAACGTGCCCCAAGCGCGGATCGCAGGCCATATATCCACAAACAAATCGGGTGATCTCTCCCCCGCCTCCCACGCGCCATCGCTTCAACCCTGGGAGAGGACGTCAACCAAATGCTCTTCATCGTTAATCGTGCAGGTGGCGGGTCCATTCTCCACAACGTGACGGTCTCCGTGAGGGATCATTACGATGTCGCCCGCTTGGAGGCTCAGGCAGTCGCCGCTGTCCAGTCGCACCGAGGCGCGCCCTTCGGTGAGCAGGTGATAGACGATCACATGCTCGCTTTCAGTCTCAAAGTAGCGCGCCAGTGCGTGGGAACCGGCGGCATAAACACTCCAGGGGGAGGAAAACTCGCCGCTGTAAAACAGCGCTCCCTGAAGCCTAACCACTCTCAGTACTTCGGAAAGCACGTCCATAGGACCTTTCGGCAGGCGTCGCCGGGACTCCTAAGCAATTCATCATACGGCAACAGTGCCGCGAGCAAGAAAGGCGGACGCAGAGACAAGTATGCAGTCGCATCTCGCGCGATAGTAGGGAACGAAGATAGCAGGGAACGAACAAGATTGAGGAGAAGACATGGCTACGATGACCTTATTGGAGACGGATGATCTTAAGGCACAGCTGAAAAAGACGTGGTCTGCCGGAGACTACGACCGCTTTTCGCGTTACATGGAGCAGGGCGCGCAACTCTTTTATGAGCAACTGGACATTCCGCCCGGCTGCCAACTACTGTATGTAGCCTGTGGATCCGGTCAGCTTGCCCTTTGGGCCGCTCGCGATGGAATCGAGGTAACTGGCATCGACATCGCTCCCAACCTGGTCAGTCGAGCCCAGGCGCGAGCGAAGGCGGAAGGTCTCAACGCCCATTTCCTCGAAGGCGACGCCGAGGAACTGCCCTTTGAAGATGGCAGCTTTGACGTGGTGACAAGCTTGATCGGCGCCATGTTCGCGCCTCGTCCAGAACTGGTCGCGCGCGAATTGCTGCGAGTGTGCAGCCCAGGGGGCACGATCGCCATGGGCAATTGGACGCCGGAGGGATTTGTGGGGCAGATGTTCCGGACGTTTGCGAAGTTTATCGCACCGTCGGGAATGCCTTCTCCTGTCCTTTGGGGCGATGAGTCAGTTGTACGTGAGAGGCTCGGCGCTGGGGTTTCGCACCTGAAAATGACGCGCCGCCATTACCATCTTGACTACCCTTTTTCGACGGTCGAAACTGTCGAGCTGTTTCGGCAATATTACGGACCAACCAACTGCGCTTTTGGCTCCTTGGATGAGCGTTCGTCCAACAAGCTCCGGGAAGAATTGGAGGCGCTATGGTCGACACACAATCGGGCGGCTAGTGGCCTCACCTTCGTTCCCGCTGAGTACTTGGAAGTTATCGCAGTTCGTGCGTGATTCATCGGCTCTGGAATGGCGAGTCAAAAAGTGCAATGCGGGGGGGGGAGCAATGTCTGGAACGTTTAGCAGGTGGATTCGTTTGTTTCGAAAATCGCGAGCCGGGGTAGCCGTGTTCGCGGCAAGTGCCATGGTGGGAGTACTCGGCGCGGCCAGTCTGCCGAACCTGTTTCCGTCAAGGGATCCAAGTGGGTTATTGGAGACCTACCATGGGACTGGCTCTCTCGACGCGAACGGCCCGTTCTTCCAGTCGTTGGGCACGACCGGGCGCAGCTGCGCTACCTGCCATGTCCCGGCGAACGCGTTCGCCCTGAGCGCGACGCGAGCAGAAAGCGTCTATGAGCGCACGCACGGCCATGATCCGCTTTTTGCCACTGTGGATGGCGCAGCATGCCCTACGCCAACCGCAGGTCATCCGTTGAATTTCGACTTGCTTCGGAGATACGGTTTGTTTCGCATCGCACTACCACTCGCGCCGCATCCTCAATTCACCATCTCGCAGACCGCGATTCAGCCGTCAGAACTTGGAAAGAGTCTGAAGGTATTCCGGAGTCCCGAGGCTCATCCCGAAGCGCACACTCAACTGATGGAGATGCTGGCCGAGATTGGAATTGAGCCGGAGGTACTCCTGTCTGGCCACGACTCCGGCAGACACCCAGTGGATGGTTCAAAGCGGCAGTGGGCTGGCGCTGATGGATCAGAAGACTTCGCTCGACCCAAGTCTCACGACGCGGCCCATCGAAAACGTCAACTGGACTGCGGATACGGCTTTCGTGCATCCCGTCTGTGCAGAGCACCCCGCGTTGCCAGTTCTGATTCGGTATTTCAAAAAAGCGAATGGCGCCAGGCCAGCGAAGCACACGCCCCGCAGGAGACAGGCGAATGAACTTCAGATGAAGCTGCTCGCGTGAGTGAGGGCATTACCGCTCTGACGAAAATCAGGTATTTCGCCGTCAAGAATGGAGACAGGTAGCTTCCTTCTGAGAATGCCAATTGGCCCTAAATTTGCTTGGGGGGACGCACAAGTCTATCATGCAAGCCAGAACGACTGGCATGCCCGCCTGGTGTTTTGAATCTCCCTCCTCTCACCCGACCCGCTATCTTGCCGCGGATCAAGACGAAGAACACAACGAGGTTCCTCAGATTCACAGAGGCGGAGCGGGCGCGATGGATATAAAAACGGCAAACGGCGCGCACGCGGAACTCGAAGCCAGGCTTGCCTCCATCGTGCGCTTATCGGATGACGCCATCATCAGCAAGGATTTAGACGGCATCATCACCAGTTGGAATCCAGGCGCCGAACGCCTCTTCGGCTATTCAGCGCGGGAAGCGATTGGGCAGCCGATCACGATCATCATTCCCGACGACAGGCTTGCGGAAGAAGCAAAAATCCTCGATGACATACGGCACGAAATGATGGAGCATTTTGAAACCGTCCGCCGCTCCAAGGATGGCAGACTGTTCGATGTTTCCCTGACGATCTTGCCGCTCCGCGATCACGCCGACAAACTCATTGGCGCAGCGAAAATCGCCAGGGACATCACCGAACGCAAGCGGTCCGAAGAGATACTGCGGGCATCGGAAAAACTTGCCGCCGCCGGTCGCATGGCCGCCGCAATCGCGCATGAGATTAACAATCCGCTGCAGGCCATGACCAATCTCTGCCTCTTGCTTCGCCACGAAACAATGAGTCCGGCGGCCGAGCGATTGTTGGACATGCTTGCGGCGGAGCTGAGCCGGGTTTCGCACATTGCCAGACAAACGCTTACCTTCTATAGCCAGGTCAACAAGCCTTCGCTCGTCCATCTGGCGAAAACTGTCGATCGCGTGCTCGGTCTGCTCGGGCCAACCATCCTGCTGAAAGGCGCGACCATCGAGACCCGGTACAGAAAATCATCCGCTCTCTTTGCGGTCGAGAGTGAATTGGAGCAGGTCCTTTCCAACCTCCTCGGCAATTCCCTTGAGGCGGGCGCCACTATCATTAAGATACGAATTTCCCCCTCGAATGACGGCCGTTACGGAGGAGGCAAGGACTCTCGCAAAGGGGTGTGCATCGTGATTGGAGACAACGGCACCGGAATTGCTCTCCTCTCAGCGCGGAAATTATTTGAGCCGTTCTTCACCACAAAAATTCAGAAGGGCAACGGCTTGGGCTTGTGGGTGACAAAAGGAATCATTCAGAAGCATGAAGGCTCGATTCGCCTGCGCACCAGCACCGATGCAGTCCGGCATGGCACCGTCTTGTCCATTTTCCTGCCCGCCACCCCTTCCGCGCCGCGTCCAAAAGCCAGTTCCAGCGGCGCTGCATAGAGGTTCGCACAGCACCCGACCCTTATAGGCACGTCAATATAGCCTAATCGCGAAATTCGTCTGTCTGGGGCGGAATGGGACGATACTTACGGCAACGGTGGTCTCTCTCCCCCGCAGATCGGAATAAATTGCGATAGATGCGGTCTATGACGCCATAGACAAGAAGTCTTGGACGGATCGGAAAAGCGGCGCTAACTTTTGGCACACGGCGGCAACATTCTGGCCGTCGGAGGTGCCGATGTTCACTCTGATCCAGACTTCTCTGCGGCGCGGAATCACCCGCGCTAAGGCCCTGCGGCGGTTCTCGCAGCCCGCAATTGTTCTTTCCCTGCTGCTTCTGTTCCCGGTAGCTGCGCTCGCGCAAAGCGGCTCGCCCTTCGATACGGGATTCACCGCGCTCCAGAACCTCTTCACCGGACCGGTTGCCAAAGTGGCAAGCCTGATCGCCATTGTGATCGAAGGCTACCAGTGTTTACCGCGAGGTTGAGCGAGCGACTCTGTTGGCGACCGTATCCAGTTCACGGCACCGGACAAGTCACTCGGCGTTGCCAATCGCGACCTCGCGCACATCGAGTCCATTTTGCCCGATGGCCGTCTGAACGCACGACTCGACCGCGTGGCTTTTCCCTTAAGAAAAGCCGCACTTCCCAAATCGCGATGGGGCATAGCAATAGAAAATCCGCTCTATTGGCACTGAGTGAACGCCAGCGTTTGGACAGGGACATTAAAGCTTCCCGTCGAAGTCAAGACATAGGCCTGCGTCTTCTGTTCCGAAGGCGTGCAGTCTGCTGTTCCTCCGGAAGATGGAACAAACGTCAACCCGTCGAGCACATAGGTAGCCAAGGGTGAGCTTTGCGACAAGGTGGCTCCGCTGGCCGAGTACGCTCCGATATATGGACCGCCGGCCGGCAGCATCATCGAATAACTGACGCAATCCGTGCCCGCTGGACAACTGGGCGATGCCGCTGTTTCCAGCGCAAGCATCGGGGCCGGCTGCTGGGCATTCGGAAGAAGAGGAATGGTGAATGGGGCGCCGCCGGCCGCGGCCGCTTCGAGCGCGCTCACTTGAGTGTCGGCGATGACGCCCTGGTTTGCGCCGTTCTGCGAAGTCACGTTCCCTGAGAGTTGCACAGCACCCGATGTGCCGACCGCTGCCGCATACAGGTTCACCGTGCCGGTTGTTTGCCCATTGGCCACTCCGGTCACAATCGACGGCTGATATGCGGTGCCGTTCGCGCCCTCTCCTACAATGACGATATCGTAGGAGCCGGTGGGAATCGGGCAGAAGACAAACGAGCCGTCATTCCCGGCGAGCGTTGCCATGACGATACGATCTACGCCTGTAGAGTCCTTTTGCTCCAGCGCCACGAGCACTTCGCCGTTCAATGGATTTCCGGTTGCATGATCCAGCACTTTTCCGTTGATAGAGGTGGAGGTAGCGCTGACTTCTCCAGCGTGGAGAACCGGCTTCAATCTGTATTGCCCATTTCCTTCCAGCACGATGGATGCACAGGTATTGAAATCGATATCGAGATCCTTGGTCTGGCCGGCGGCTATAGTGAATCCGCCTGAAGCAATCTGGCCGGAAGGAATCTTCAATCCTGTCTTTGACTCGCTGGAGAGAAGCAGTTGGTGCACGCTGCCGTCCGACGAGAGCACGACGCAGTTGGTGGAACCATTGCAGGCATTGTTGGCGACGGTCGCGCTATTGTCCGCCAGGATCAAGCGGATCTGTTGGTAGGTTCCCGCCTGGAGCTGCTGTGAAGCGCCAAGGGTCGCCAGAAAGCACTGGTTGTTCGCTTGTCCGAGCAGGTCGATCTGTTTGGGCTGGGACGGCATCCCGGGTGTCAGGTCCACCCAACCGCTGTCATTGTCTCCGGCCGTCGAACTGATGTTTGCTTTGACATCGGTTATG
>JANWJB010000168.1 GCA_025449575.1 Acidobacteriaceae bacterium | reverse complement strand
TAAAGCTGACGTGCTCCTCGCGGGCGGCAGCAAAAAGCCGAACCGGCACCGAGATCAAGCCAAAAGAGATGTATCCCTTCCAAACCGTAGAAGCCATATCGCTCCTGATGCGTAAGTGAGTTTCGGCCCCGGGCCGGGGATCCGGGCGCGAGCAATAGAAGGCCCGGTCCGAAGGATAGGTTACGCTCTTTCCCGCCCGAAATCAGCCTGGATCGCCAGCCTGGACCGCCTCCGGGAATTTTTCTTGGAATTGGAAGGGCTCTCGGTTTCAAATGGATTGTTTTCAAAAGATAATGTATTTCAGAATGGTTTCCACGATAGAAAAAGAAAAGCTCCGCTTGCCCCCTCTTGAGTCGCGGTTGTCGTTACGGTACAGGACATGAATAACCTGCAGCCTGTACCATCCGGAATCCTGCAACCCCTGCGCCTCGAACCGGAAAATGCTCAAAGTGCGCCGCCGGCGTGAGGGAGTGCCGAATGAGAGGGGCACTGGGGAGACCGGCATGGTTGTGTGCACGGAAAACTCTATGCCGTGAGCCTCATGCGGATCCGCCGCAGGATCATCGCGGCGACATAGGCGGCGCCGAACCCATTGTCGATATTGGCGACGGTGATATTTGGTGAGCAGGAGTTCAGCATCCCGAGCAGCGCGGCGAGGCCGCCGAATGCGGCTCCATAGCCCACACTGGTGGGGACGGCGATGACGGGAGCGGCCACCATTCCGCCAACGACGCTGGGTAACGCGCCCTCCATGCCGGCGCAGACGATCACCACGTCGGCCTGCTGCATCGCCTCGCGCTGAGCCAGCAGGCGATGCAGGCCCGCCACGCCTACGTCGTAAATGCGAAGCACGGCGGCTCCCATGCACTCGGCCGCGATTGCGGCTTCCTCGGCAACCGGCAGATCGCTGGTTCCCGCGGCAAGAACGGCCAGTGAGCCTAGGGGCGCTTCCTGCGCGCGCTGGCGCAAGGTGATCATGCGGGCGGCCCGGTGATACGCCGCTTGCGGAAGGCGCGCCTTCACCGCCGCAAAGGCTTCCTCATCGGCGCGCGTTGCCATCACGTCCGCACCGGAGGCCGCCATGCGGAAAAAGATCTCGCTCACCTGGTCCGCCGTCTTCCCCGCCGAATAGATCACCTCCGGAAGCCCCAGACGAAGCGTTCGGTGATGATCGATTTTGGCGAAGCCAATATCCTCATATGGCAGATTGGACAGCTTCTCGACTACCTGAGAGGGCGCGATCTCCCCGGCGCGCATGCGCTCCAACATCTCCAGAAGCTCTTCCTTGGTCATCATGTGGCTTTCCCCGCGGTCATCCCTCATTGCGCGAGCGCGCCGGCGAGTTACGGCGCCACTCGGCTAGCGCCGCCTGCATCACCGTCTTCAGCGGTACGTCGCGGGCTTCGGCGGCGCGGCGGCAATCTTCAAATTCGGGAGCGGCGTTCATCTCTTCTCCCTGCCGCCGGCCAACCTTCACCCGAATTACGCCGAACTCAGTTTCAACCGAGGCGGTCTCCCTGGTAAGGGCAAGCCGGCTCTCCTCGCGAACCCTCATTCCCAGGGTGCTGGTTTCGCGGAAAAGGAGTTGCTCCAAACCGGCTGCGTCGGCAGGCCTGCAGAGAACGGTCAACAGCGTCCCCAAACGCCCCTTTTTCATGGTCACGGGAGCGGTCATCACGTCGAGCGCGCCTCTTTCCATCGCAAGTTGCGCGGTATAGGCCAGCACCTGCGGATTCAGGTCGTCGATGGCGCACTCGATCACCATAACCTTCTCATCGCCGAATCCCGGCGTCTTCTCCCCGTCCCCGGAGGCAACTTCGCCGAGTGTCAGGCGCAGCACATTCGGAAAACGAGACGGATTGCGCGTACCGGCGCCGTAGCCGATGGCGCTGGAGCGCAGCACGCCGGGCGATTCAAAGCGGCAGTCCAGCGCGCGCAGCAGAGCCGCCCCGGTCGGGGTGGTCATCTCCATCGCGGGCCCGGCGGAATAGACAGGCGCCTGCAGCAGCAGCGCCGCTGTCGCCGGAGCGGGCGCCGGATATCGCCCATGGGCGCACTCCACAAATCCCCCGCCTACGTTGACTGGCGATGCGTACCAGCGCTCCAATCCCAGCAGGTCGGCGGCAACCGAACAGCCGACGATATCGACGATGGCATCGACAGCGCCGACCTCGTGGAAATGAACCTCCTCCGCGGAGATTCCGTGCACCTTGCCTTCGGCTTCGGCCAGAACTTCAAAGGCGCGCAGACTCCAGTCTCTCGCCCGTCCGTTCAGGGGCGCGGCCGCCAGAATGGCGCGAATGGAGGCGAGATTGCGATGCCGGCCGGCTTCACCATCACCGTGCGAGTGGCGCGCAGTTCCGTGGTGGTGCTCCGCGTGATCGTGTGACTCGTGATCCTGCGCTTTCCGGCCATGGTCACTGTCATGATCGTGGCGGTGATCCCCATGCTCGCTTTCAGCCAAGCGGCCATGCACCAGCACGGCCACCTTGGTGGCCTGAATGCCGCTTCGATCTGTTTTGGAGACTTGCAGCTCCGCATCGAGTCCCAGCATCGCGATGGCATGCCGCAGCGGCTCCAGCGGCGCGCCGGCATCGATCAGCGCTCCCATTAACATGTCGCCGCTGATGCCGGCGAAGCATTCCAGCCAGGCAACCTGGGTCTCAGTCGGTCGCGTCATGCCTTCCGTTTTCTTCCTTCCGGTCTCCACGATTTTCGGTTAGGACGGCTACCGGCAGCACCTCATTCATCGATCCTGTCCGGTACCCTTCGCAATCCAGCGACACATAGCGGAAGCCGGCCGCGCGAACCGCCGTGGCCATCTTCTTCAGCGTGCCCGTCTCCAGTGCGGCGGCCATCTCTTCTTCGGCAAGTTCGATGCGCGCGATCGAGCCATGATGGCGGACGCGCACACGCCGGAATCCCATGCGATGCAATGCCTCTTCAGCCTGCTCGATGGTTCGCAAAACCTCGGGCGTCACTCTACGCCCATACTCCACGCGCGAGGAGAGACAGGCTGACGCCGGCTTGTCCCACAGCCTGAGGCCGGCTCGCTGGGCCAAGGCGCGAACATCCGCCTTCAGAAGACCGGCTTCGGCCAGCGGCGCGGTTACACGGTGTGCCGCCGCCGCTTTGTGCCCGGGACGAAAATCCCTCCGGTCGTCGGCATTCAGGCCATAGGCGAGCGCATGCAAGCCGGAGCGCTCCAACTCGCCCTCCAGAGTTTCAAAGAGCTCGTCTTTGCAGTGGAAACAGCGGTCCGGCCCGTTGGCGGCATACAATTCCCGCTCCATCTCATGGGTTCGCACCACCCGCAAAGGGATGCCGCATTCGCCGGCAAAGGCGGAGGCATCGCTCAGTTCCGCGCGGGGAAGACTGGGCGAGTCGGCAATCACCGCCAGCATGCGCGAGCCGAGCACGGCATGAGCGGCATAAGCCAGATAGGCCGAATCGATCCCCCCGGAATAAGCGACGATCACGCTTTCCAACTGCCGGAGGCGCGCATCCAGCGCGAGCTTCTTCGTTGCAAGCGCCGAAGCCATGCCGCCGGAATCTGTCCCGGCATCCTCGGCGCGGGAGCTAGTACAACCACTGCGGTTTGCGTCTGGTTCCGTCATATTCCTCGCCAACCTTGTAGTCTCTCAAACCTCTCCGCTCGATCTCTGCCGGCGTGTGCTGGCGCAAAAATTTGCGCAGAGGAGTTGCGCCGCTGCTTGGGGCATGGCTTATCGCGGTAAAGTAGAGAACGGATGGCTTTTCTTCACCCGAAGACACCTCTAAGCACCGGCGAGCGCCTCGAACGGCGGCATCTGCTCGTCTCAGACACGCTTTCGCTGACGATCCTCGCTGTTATCACTGTGGCGCTCGCCTTAGTAACCAACGCCATCTTTCAATCCTACGCTTCCCATCAGACATATCTGAGCAGGCGATGGTTGACTCGGGGAGTGTCCTCTTTGCATCAAAATGACCCGCAAGCGGCGGTCTATGCACTCCATTCGGCTTTGGCTCTTGCGCCCGGAGACCGGACGATCGAGATGCAGCTAGCCGAAGCCCTGGCTTCCGCCGGGCGGCTGCAAGAAGCGGCTGCGTATTTCAACACATTGGCGGAAAGTGAGCCTGGCGAGGGCGTAATCGAGATCCAACTCGCGCGGCTGGCGGTCCGCGAGGGAAATGTCGCCCAGGCACTCGAGTACTATCGTCGTGCCATCGACGGTGACTGGAAGGGGAACGGCGCAGTCCGGCGGCGCGAAGCGCGTTTGGAGATGGTGGGCTTTCTATTGGACCAGGGCCGCTACGCCCAGGCCAGGAACGAGCTGCTGGTCGCCGCGGGAAATGCACCGGAAGATGACACTGCCGATCTGCTCAAAATTGGGCAGTTGATGGAAAAAGCCCAATCTCCTGCAGACGCATTCAATCTCTACAAGTCCCTCCTCGAGCATCGCCCCTCTCTTTTCGAGGCCGTGGACGGCGCAGGCCGCACCGCCTTTCAAGTTGGGCATTTTGCCGAGGCGGCCCGATATCTGCAGCGTGCGGTAAGCGACCCGGAAGCTGCTCGTCTCCCGGACAAGGAGTCGGAAGCTCTGCGGAATATGCTCAGCCAGTCCCGGCGCCTGCTGCTCCTCTATCCATCTCCGCAGCTAAGCCTTCATGATCGGGGTATCCGCATTCTCGCCGACCGCAGGATTGCCCAAGACCGGCTGGCCTCCTGCTTGGCCGCGCAGACCACGAGCAACGAGCCCGCGGTCAGTTCCGCTCCTGCCGCGAGCCAGACCGGCGAAAGCCTGAACCCGCTGAAAAATCTTGCGCGACGATTTGAGCATCATCCAGTCGAGACAGCCGACTCCTCTCCGGCAACCTCCCCAGCGGACAAACTGCGAGCCATCCAGGCGCGCTGGAAACAACTCCCCGCAAAGGTCACGCTTTCCAGCCTTGCGAACACCCCGGCATTGGCTTCCACCCAGATCCAGCTCATCTACGATACTGAACGGGTCACCGCGGAAGTCTGTGGGCCGCCTACCGAAGAAGACGATGTCCTGCTTTTGAAGATCGCGCAAGCACCGGATGCGGTGGATCAAGAATGATTGGCAACGAGCAGGATGGCCTGCAATGACCGGCAATGACCCCGCAGTGAGCCCGAAAGAGCTGCTGGAACCTCCCGCTATCGATGCGGAAGTGGCCGCAGCCAAACAGGAAGCGGCCCGGCCCTATACCCCCCACCGCCCAGACATTCATAAGCTCGCCCCGAATCGGGATGAACGGCTTTTCCTGGTGCTCTCGATCTTCATCGGAGTCATCTCCGGCCTGCTGGCGGTGTGCTTCCGGGTTTCGATCAATTGGTTCCAGGTACTGACACTCGGTTCTGCGCCTCGGCCCGGACAGCTCCGGTTGCTGATCGTTCCGATGGTGGCCGGCGCCGTAGTTGGCGCGCTGGTCCAGATCGTCTTTCCCCTGGCCCGAGGCAGCGGTGTAAATCAGACCAAAGCCGCTCTCTATATCTTCAACGGCTTCATTTCCTTTAAGACCGTCATTGGAAAATTCATCACCGCGGCGATGGCGATCGGCGGCGGATTCTCCTTAGGCCCGGAGGATCCGTCGCTGCAAATCGGCGCTGGTGTAGCCTCCATGATCAGCCGCCGGCTGCGCCTCTCTCGCGAACGGTTGCGTCTATTCGCTCCCATTGGCGCCGCGGCCGGCCTGGCGGCGGCCTTCAATGCGCCCATCTCCGCCATCCTCTTTGTCGTGGAAGAAGTCATCGGACGATGGAGCGCCGCTGTGCTCGGCTCGATCGTCCTTGCGGCATTTTCGAGCGTCGTTGTAGCGCGCTGGTTTGGCGGTCCGGAGCCCCTCTTCCGTATCCCCGCGATTACACCTCTCAGAGACCCCCGCGAGCTCATTGCCTATGCTGTTCTAGGAGTGGTGGGAGGCGTGGCGGCGCTCATCTTTTCCAAGGCGCTCGGCTATCTTCGGCCGTGGCTGCGCTCTCTTCCCCGCTGGACACGCTACTGCCAGCCTCCTCTCGCCGGGCTGATGGTGGGAGCCATTGGATATTTTGGTGCGCCCCAGGTCATGGGAGCCGGCTACGGCGCCATCGATCAGGCCATGCACGGCCAGTTCACATGGAAATTCCTGCTGGTTCTGGGGCTGCTCAAGATACTCGCCACCACGCTCTCCTTTTCCAGCGGCACGCCGGGCGGCATGTTTGCGCCCACGCTCTTCGCCGGAGCCATGCTGGGGGCATCGGTCGGAACCTTCGAGAAGCTCCTCTTTCCCCATCTTTCTATTCCCGTCGCCGGCTATGCCACGGTGGGCATGGGTGTCCTTTTCGCAGGATTTCTTCGCGCCCCGCTGACTTCCGTATTCATGGCCATGGAGCTGAGCGGCAACTATTCGATCGTGCTGCCTGTGATTCTCGCGAATACTATCGCATACCTCATCTCGCGCAGCTTCCAGCCCGTTCCCATCTTTGAAACGCTCACCGTGCA
The DNA here is from genome assembly GCA_025449575.1 of Acidobacteriaceae bacterium. Taxonomy (GTDB): domain Bacteria; phylum Acidobacteriota; class Terriglobia; order Terriglobales; family Acidobacteriaceae; genus PALSA-350. The sequence goes on along the minus strand of JANWJB010000168.1, from coordinate 9,721 downwards.
GGATGGACTCGATCTTCCCTCGATGGAAGAGCAGCGCGAGGAAAGCATTCTGCATTTGGAAGATGCCCTGCTGCCGGTCAACATCCCGGTAGTCGCCGGCCGCGATTCTGTGGGAAAGATCGCTAGCAGCTTGGCCCCGAATACGACCTCATTCTTGATCAAGCTGTGGGATGGCTCCTGGTATTCGATGACGCGCGAAGAGCTTACCGGGATCGCGGCGCTGTGTACGCCGGAGACCCTCCTGGATACCATGCTCAAGCCGGACCGGACTCCTACACTCTTCCCCGACCTCCCGCTCGACAGCGCCATTCCTTATCTGGCGCGCTGGCCGGTGCTCCCCATCCAAAACCGCGCCGCCAAGGGTACCCTGAATGGCATCGTCACTCTCAACGATGTGATTCAGCGTTATCAGAACCAGGTAGGCTAAGTTGGGCCATTCCACCCCCTCCTCCGGGCCGGCCCCGCTTTCCGCTCCGGAAAGACCGCCGACGGCTTCGCCGCCCCCGAAAGCCGTTGGAGCGGCGCGCGCGAAGACTCCCTTCGGCGCGATGGCCCTGCTCACAATGCTGGTCCTGCTCGTGCATGGCTATCATCCCTTCGCGGATGATGGCGCTCTTTACGTGGCAGGCATAAAAAAGCTGCTCCACCCAAGCCTCTACCAGACTGACGCCGTCTTTGTAACCTCTCATGTCCGAGTCTCGGTCTTTGCACATTTAGCGGCATTGCTGGTCCGTTCAACCCATCTTCCCCTGCCGATTCTGCTTCTGATCTTCCATCTGCTCTCCATCTTTCTGTTTCTGCTGGGATCATGGAAGGTCGCGGCAAATATCTTTCCCGCCGCGCAGTCGCGTTGGGGAGCGCTGCTATTGGCTGCAGCCTGCTTCACGCTGCCTGTCGCCGGCACCTCGCTGTTTTTGATGGATCCTTACGTGACCGCCCGTTCCTTCTCCACGCCCTTCGGCCTTTTTGCCCTCGCCGCCACCCTGGATGGCGCATGGAAGGAAGCGGCGCTATGGCTGGCTTTGGCCGCCTCGATGGATTTCCTGATGGCGGGTTACATGGGGATCTTCCTTCTTATGCTGATCCTCGCCCAACGCGGGAAGTGGCGCGCAATGGCTGTGGCCGCCGGCGCTGGATTGGCGCTTTGCTCGACCATTTTTTGCGCGACTCTCCATCCCCGGATCGATCTTCCGGCAAGCCAGGCGGCGCTGAGCCGCTCCTATTTTTTTCTCTCTATGTGGAAGTGGTATGAGTATCCCGGGCTGCTGTTGCCGCTCCTTCTACTCTGGGTCGGCGTTCAGCGCACCCGGGGGAGAGGTGCGGCAGGCCAACTCTCGGCAGCCGCGCTAGCGACGGGAGGCTGTGCGTCCCTGGTTTCTCTCTGCTTTGTCCACCGAAGCGGCAGCCTGCTGCTGGCAAGGCTGCAGGTGCTGCGCAGCTTCCACCCCATTTATTTGGCAGGTCTTGTGCTGGTGGGAGGACTACTCGGGCAGAGGATCGGAGCATATGCCCTTCGTCGCCCTGGACCGAGGGCCATCCTCTATCCTGCGCTACTTTATTCCGCAGTTCTGGCGGCGATGTTCGCAGGGCAGCGGCTGACGTATCCGGCTTCCAACCATATCGAATGGCCGGGAATGCCGCCCCGCAATCCCTGGCAGCAGGCATTCCTCTGGGTCCGCGCCAACACGCCCAAGAACTCGGTTTTCGCTCTGGATGCCGATTACGTCCTGGAGCCCGGCGAAGATGCGCAGGGATTTCGCGCCACCGCGGAGCGAAGCATGCTGGCGGATTGGGTCAAGGACGGCGGCATCGCCTGCATCTCGCGCGCGGCCCAAGCGCCCTGGCAGCGGCAAGCCAAAGCCACGCACAACCTGGACCGCGCCACCGATGCGGAAAGATCAGCCAGGCTGCTGCCCCTGGGCGCGACATGGATACTGCTGCGGACTCCCGACGCAACCGCCTTCTTGTGCCCTTATGACAATGGGACAGTAAAGGTTTGCAGACTTGGTATAAGGTAGGAAATCGGATCCGGCGCCGTGAACAGCGGCCGCCCACAGGGCGATAGACGGATCGAGGCAGGTTTGGGCTTGTGCTGACCATCTACCAGCGGCTGGTTCTCGGGTATGTGCTCCTTCTGGCGCTGCTGGCGGGCGTAGCGGTACGCAGCTCAATCGTGCTGCGCCAAACCGCCGCGGCCAGTCTCCAATCAGAGCCATCCGCCGTCTCGCTATCGGAAGTGAGCGGCCGGCTCGCGGCCCAAAGGCGCTGGGCGGCGGCCAGCATTGTTGCAGGCGTGCTGATCGCCGCCGGATTTCTCTTGATCGTGATTGTGCCGCTACGCCGCTTGGCGGCGGCGGCCCGCCGTGCATCGGAGACCGGCCAAGGGATGGAGTGGCGCGCCGGCGGCGATCTTGGCTCCATCGCAACGGACATTAACCGCATGGCCGCACAACTGCGGGAGCTGCGCGAGACCGACTCCGGCCGCAAGCAGATGGACCATCAACTCTCCGACGCGGTCGTGCAGTCCATCTTCGAGCCGGTGATCGTCACCGACGCCAAAGGCGAGGTACTCAAGCTCAATCAGGCAGCGACCAGCATCCTGGGCAGCGCGGCCACAGATCGGATGGCGCTTGCTCACACGCCGGGGGGAGAAAAGATTCTGGACGCCGTTCGTGAGGCGGTCTCCATGCAGCGGCCCATAGCGAGTGAGGGGGAATCCGCGCTGCTTCCTATGAAGATCGGGCAGGCGCAGCGCAGCTTCCGCTTGCGCACCACCCCGATCCGCGATGAGGAGGGTAGGCTTCTTGGCGCGGTCAGCGTGCTCGAAGACATCACCGAGATGCAGGATATCGACCGCTTCAAAACCGGCTTTCTTACCGTCGCATCCCGTAAGCTGCGCGAACCGCTGCAGCAACTTCGCCTCGGCCTTTATACGCTCACGCGCGGCTTTGCCGGAGAGATGCGCCCGCTGCAAAACGATTTGCTCCAGGCAGCGGCGGAGGAGGCCGAACAGCTCAACGACTTGATGTCGGACCTGATCGAAGTCTCGGAAATCGATTCAGGACGCCGAGAAATCCGTATCGAGCATCTACGCCCCATCGACATTCTGCGCGACGCCTCGGGCCGGCGACAGGAGGATGCGCGCAAGAAAAAGATCGAGATTGAGATTCAGGCCTTCAGTGATCTCTCTCCGATTGACGGCGACCGGCGTGCGCTGCGCAGCATCATGGACAATCTGCTCAGCAACGCCGTACGCTATACGCCGCCGGGAGGAGCGATCATCCTGCAGGCCCAGGAGCACAGAGACAAAGTGCAATTTTTCGTCCGTGACTCGGGGCGTGGAATCGAAGCGGAGCGGCTGCCGCGCATTTTTGGCCGCTTGAATACTCCGCAAGATGGCGGCACCGGCCTGGGACTCGCACTCGTCCGGAGACTGGTGGAACTGCTGGGCGGACAGGTCTCAGTGGAAAGCCGGCTCGGCCACGGTTCGACTTTCAGCTTCACTCTGCCCGTTGCCGCCCCCAGCAGCACCCGCCACCCCATCGAGATCGGCTAGCCATGACAGATCTCTCTACCATGGGAACTGGGGGCGAAGCGGAGCCGGCAAGACTGCGCGTCTATCTCGGCGCCGCACCCGGCGTCGGCAAGACCTACCGGATGCTGGAAGACGCCCACCTGTCGCGGAAGCAAGGCGTCGATATTGTGATCGGCTTCATCGAGCCGCACGGCCGCGCGGAAACCGCAGCGCTGATCGGCGATATCGAGGTGATCCCCCGGCGCTCGGTTTCCTACCGCTCCGTCGTGCTGGAAGAGATGGACCTGGAGGCCATTCTCGAGCGGCATCCTCACACCTGCGTCGTCGATGAACTGGCGCACACCAATGTGCCCGGTGCGAAGAACCGCAAACGCTATGAGGACGTTCTGGAGATGCTCGACGCCGGCATCAACGTGATGACGGCGGTCAATATCCAGCACATCGAGACCCTGAACGATTCCGTTGCTCGATCCGCCAAGGTGGTGATTCGCGAGACGGTACCCGACAGCCTCCTGAAGCGCGCCGATGAGATCGTTACCGTGGATGTTACGACCGAGGAGCTTCGTTCCCGGTTGAGACAGGGCAAAATCTACTCCGCCGACAAAATTGAGCAATCGCTAGCGAACTTCTTCCGCAAGGGCAACCTGAACATGCTGCGTGAGCTTGCCTTGCGAACCACGGCGGAAGAGGTCGGCTCGCGCGCGGCTGAGTACCGCCGCAGCCAGGGGCTTGAACAAGCGCCAATTCCGGAGAAAGTAATGGTTTGCATCTCCTCGCGCTCGGGGACCGACCGCCTGCTCCGCGTGGGAGCGCGTATCGCGGGCCGCTTGGCGACCGATTGGTATGCGGTTCGCGTAGTGCCGCCGGTCGAGGACGCCGCTCAGATCGACGGAGAGGCCGGACAGCGCATGGAAACCTACGAGCGGCTGGCCCGCGACCTGGGCGCCCACGTTGTGATCCTCAAAGATAAGCACATCGCCAGCGCGCTGATCGAATACGCGAAACGGCAGAACATCTCGCATGTGGTCTTCGGCCAATCGGCGCGCACGCGCATGGACATTCTGCTGCGCGGCTCGGTCATCAACCGCTTTCTTGCCGAGTGCCGTGAGATTACAGTGCAGGTCGTGCCGATGAGGAGGAAGAAATAACGGGTGAATCGCGGGCGCCGCAGCGCGTCGCGCCTGACGGGTGAACGTACCCTAAGCTTCGCTCCAGCGAAGACGCTTCAGTCCATGCAACGACGAGGGAGCCACCTCGCGAAGCCAATCCGCCAGGCGGGCATAGTCTTCGGCCGCGGCGGAGTTAGGCGCATAATCGATCACCGTCATTCCCGCCGCCATGGCTTCGCTTACCTCCGGGCTGCGGCGCAGCACGAAAGGAAGCATCGTCTCTCCCAGTTGGCGCTCCAGCGCCGCCCGCACATCGAGATGCAAGGGTAACGCGGGATCGTACTGATTCAGCAGCCACACCAGATTAGCCGCGCAGCCCTTATCCAGCTGGCCGGCAAATGCCCTTTCTACCGCCGCCACGGTGGCCACCGAGTTCATGTCCGGAAGCAGCGGGACCAGCACCAATGGCTCCAGCCATAGGAGACGCCGCACCGCGGATTCCGAGCCGGTTTGAATATCGACAAGGATGCGGTCGGCGTTTACGACGTGGTGTAGAAGAACCTGCCGCATTGCGTCGGGTGCGCCGCGGTCCTCGGCCCGCCGGCCCGTCGCCGACAGCAGAAGGATGTCGACCGGCGCATCGCCGCGGCCTGCCGGGGGAGAAAAGGTTCGCATAGACGCCGATGGCAAGGCCGCCGGGCTTTCTCCGCGGATGCCGGTTTCACTCGGCTCGCTTGCTTGCTCCTGCGTGGGCGCGCGTCCGCCGGTAGGCGCACCGGCCGGTGCGCGGGGTGTCGCGCCGAAATAGCAGGGGGCCAAACTGAAACGCGTCGTATCGGCCAGCAGAATGCGCTCCCCAATCGCGGCCAGCGCGCGAGCCAGCGTTGCCAGCACCGTCGTCTTTCCGGTTCCTCCCGCGATCGAAAACGCCAAAAGAGTCGGAGCAAGATGGATGCGGCCGGCAGTGGGCTCAAGAGTCGAGGAAATATCCGGCGATGGAGGTGCGACCTCATTCAGCAGGAGCCAGCGCGAAGAGGATAATGCGCCGGTACCGGTCCGGCTTGGGGCGGCGGCGCTCGTTACCGCCTCGCCACCGCCCGCTTCGGGCTCTCCGCCGTGCGCTTCCAGACCAACGCTCAGCCACTGCGGCAGTATCTCGGCATTGTCCTCACGCCGGCCCCGGCCGCGCGCGCCCTCCGCCACAGGAGAGGCGGGTTGCTGCGCGTCGGGGCGCGGGCCGAAACTCGGCCTGTCGACCGGCGGGAAATTTGCCGTGGATGCCGATTCGAAATCGAGATCATTGGAAACGCCGGCGGAAATGGCGGCCGGCTCGGCGGAGGACCAGCGGAGAAATTGCGCGCGGGTGTCGCTTCTCGAAGCGGAGAAACGAGTGAACTTCATCTCTCGGGCTCCAGCTCGCGTGTAGAGCGCCGCTGGAGCTTGCAGGCCGTCTTCGGCAACCGTCCTGACGTCCATTTCGTCTTCCTGCAAAGCAGATCGGTTTGCGGCCCGCAGGGTCGGCTGCCGATTCGCATCGCCCGATGGGAACCCTAGGCTCCCCCATGAGGGAAACGTGGGAGGAGAACTGTTCCAGACGATGAGAACCGCTCGGGGCCCTGTGTTACTTTGAATAATAAACGGAAACGAGCTCGTAGCTCAGTTGGTAGAGCAACGCACTTTTAATGCGTGGGTCCCGGGTTCGATTCCCGGCGAGCTCACCACGCCATGCCCCCTTTCACCGACGCCAGCGGCTTCCCTTCCCGAGCGTTCCAAGAGCAGGCCGCGCGGCTTGTCGGTCTGCAAGAGCGCTGCACCGTGCTCTGGCACCGCAAGGCTCCTGCCGTACCCGCCCGTTTGGACATTCTGGAGCGGCTGGTAGCGGAGCAGCATCTGGCAAATTTTGAGCTTTGGCATGCGGAGGACGCCGCCCGCGCCCCTCAGGCCGGCGACCAGGAGCTGGCCCGCATCAAGCGCTTCATCGACAAAACCAACCAGCGGCGCAACGATCTTGCCGAGCAATGCGACGCGCTGCTGCTCGACGGGCTCGCCTCCCGGGGCTTGCCGGCGCCCGGAGCCGAGCTTCATTCCGAATCCCCCGGCCTTATGATCGACCGGCTCTCCATTCTCGCCCTCAAGCTCTTTCACACCCGCGAGGAGATGGGCCGCGCCGGGGCTCCCGTTGGACACACCGAGGCCAACCACGAGCGTCTTCGGGTACTCACTGAACAGCGCCACGATCTTGCCTGCGCGCTCGATCTTCTGTGGCAGCAGGTTCTGGCCGGCCGGCGCCGCTTCAAGATCTATCGGCAACTCAAGATGTACAACGACCCCACACTCAATCCGGCGGTCTACCGTACCGATCGCGCCTGAGTACCGCGCGCCTGAGTACCGCGCGGAAGATGAGCCCCCCGCTCCGCGTGGTCTCCCATGCCCTGTTCGGGCGCTGTGCGGCCCCCCGCTAGGTGAAAACGCGCTCAATGCCCCGGAGCGTTCGCTGTGCTACTCTCGCTTGCGAGACGATCTCGTATCGGCGGGGGTATTCTAGAACAGATCAGTGAGAGCGTTCCGGGAAATATCCGGGATCTTGACGAAAAATCCGGTTCGACGTTTTTATTGCTGAGCCTCGTCGCGCTGATTTTGCTCTAGCTCTTGCCGCTAAACCTCGGCCGGCAATGTCGCGGCGCCGGTCGCTGGAGGAGCGATTCTGGAAAATCGCCTCCGGGATTGTTCCGGTGTCATGCTGCCGCGACTCCACGATGCCGGCATTCTGGTCCTATCCCCGAAGGAGAAAGAAAAGTGGACATGCAAAACACAGGACAGGATTCCGGCGCCCGCCGAAATCCTCGCACCATCGCAGGCAAAGTGCATCCCCTGTCCAGTCCCTCGCAGCAGAAATCCCTGCATGAATATCAGAACGCCTTGCAATGGATGCAGGAGGGAAAATACGAAAAGGCACGCGCGGCTTTTGAGAAGCTCAGCCGCGATTGTCCGGTGGAAATCCGGGAGCGGGTGCACATCCATCTCGCCGCCTGTTCGCGCCATGAGCGCCGCGACGGCCTTTCCTTCAGCAATACCGAAGAGCAGTTCGACTACGCCATCTCTCTGCTGAATACCGGCTTCTATGAGGAGGCCCGCAATCAGTTTGAAGGGATACTGGCCGCCGACCACAAGGCTGACTATGCCTACTATGGGCTGGCGATTCTGGAGAGCATGACCGGCCGCGCCGAGCCGTGCCTGGAGCACCTGGCCAAGGCCATCGAGCTCAACCAGCGCAATCGCATCCAAGCTCGCAGTGATTCCGACTTCCAGGACATGGCCGACGATCCTCGGTTTACGGAACTGCTCTACCCGGAAATTCCGTAATCCAAATTCTTCCGCAGGGCGGAGCTTAGGGTGAGCACTCTGTCAGTCGAGCGAGCAAAAACTCATCGCATGGCCTCCCGCGGTCGCGCAGGCGGGAATCGGCCGAGCATTCGCGTTGCCGCCATCGGCGGGGGCAGCGGCCTGTCCACGCTGCTGCGCGGCCTGCGGCAGTATGTGGCCTCTCCGAATCAGGAGGAGTGCGCCGAAGGACTCTGCCTCATCTCCGACCTCGCCGCGGTGGTCACCGTTACCGATAACGGCGGCTCTAGCGGCCGTCTACGCCGCGACTTCAACATGCTTCCCCCCGGGGACCTGCGGAACTGCATGGTCGCGCTCTCCGAAGACGAGCATCTGATCTCCCGCCTCTTCCGCCACCGATTCAAAGGTGGCGAGGGCCTGGAAGGCCACAGCTTCGGCAACCTCTTCGTAGCCGCTTTGCAGGAGATGACCGGAGACTTCGCTCAGGCCATCAAGCTCGCCTCCCAGGTGCTGGCTGCCCGCGGGCACATCTATCCCGTCACCGATGCCAACGTTTCGCTGGCCGCGCGCATGGACGACGGGTCCATTGTCGAAGGGGAGACGGAGATAACCGCCAGCCACAAGCGAATCGTCGAACTCATGCTCGACCCGCCCGAAGCCCAGCCGCTGCCTGAAACCTTGGAAGCGATCGAGCGCGCCGACCTCATCACCGTCGGGCCAGGCTCATTGTTTACCAGCGTGATCACAAATCTGCTGGTGCAGGGCATTCCCGAGGCGCTGGCCTCCTCCAAGGCGGTTCGCGTTTATATTTGCAATCTCATGACTCAGGCCAATGAGAGCATTCACCTGAGCGCCTCGCAGCACATCGAGCGCATCTATGAGCACACCCGCCAACCGGTCTTTGACTATGCCTTGATCAATACCGCGCCGGTCTCGCAAGCGGTGCTGCAGCGCTATGCCGTCGAACATGCCGCACCCATCGAGGCCGACATCGATCGCATCGAGGCCCTCGGCGTGCGCTGTATGACCGGCAATTTCGCCGCCGAAGGCGACGTTCTGCGTCACGACGCCGCACCGGTCGCGCAGGCGGTTCTCCGCCTCGGCCTCCTGGGCCGCCCCCGGGCCGAATAGAATCGCCGCTGGGGAACGGCAACAATTGCACCCGCGATCAGGTGTTCCGGGTATTCAATCGCTGCGGACAGGGTTGCCGGAAAGGACGAAGCAACTTTTAAACTTCCGGTCCGTCCATAATTTGGAAATTACTGATCGAAGCGGTCAATCAAACGACGAGAGACGAGTTCACCGTCGTTCTAACCGGACCATGCTCAGCGTTCTGACCAGCATTTGATACAAGTGTGACCGCCTGCTCGATATGCCTGCAGTCCATGCTGCCGGCAAGGCCGCCACAGGGATCGCAGCGCATGATTTTTTCCGGGCTGTTTCTGTCCAATGCCAGCAGATAGGAGAACTGAATTGATGTTTTCAAGGCTCAACTTATGTCTAGGCGCTGTGGTAAGCGCTTTGGCCTTGTCCGGATGCATGCTGTATGCCCAGACTTCCTCGAAAGGCGCGGCGGCAGGGCCGCCTAACCTAAACAGCGTAATTTTTGGCGGCAATACCGCGGCGCCCACGTCGCTTCCATTCGTCAGCACGATTTTTGGCGACAACATGGTCCTCCAGCGAGGGAAGCTCGACACGATCTGGGGTTGGTCCGAGCCGGGCGATTCAGTCCACG
>JANWJB010000167.1 GCA_025449575.1 Acidobacteriaceae bacterium | reverse complement strand
TGTGTTGGATCAGGTGAGGATATCTCAACTAGGGAGTTGTGACCGGCCGAAGCTCCTCGATGGCGGCCAAGAGCGCTTGGCCGATCTCCTGCTGGGCATCGTCGTCCAGCTTGCTGCCTCGGAGCGTTAGATAGAAGACGTCGATGGCAATCTCGCCTTCGGTGTCGATCAAGGCGACTTTGATATTGCAGTTATGTGCCGACAATGTTGTTGCGATGCTCCGCAGCAGCCCCGGGCTGTCATGCGCCACCACCTGCAGCAGCGTGCTGTGAGTAGAGGAGAGATTGTCGAACTCCGTGCGCGTGGCCACGTTTAGCATGGAAGGCGCGCGATAGAGATGACGCTGCCGCAACAGATCCTCCACCGGCACCGCATTGGAAACTACGTCCAACAGGCTCTGCTGGAAGCGCTGTACCTCGCTTGGGTTCAGCTCCAGGGTTTGGAACGGGTCGGAAAATTGGAAGCTGTCTACCACGATGCCGGCGTCGTCTGAGAAGGCGTCGGCCTTCACGATGTTCATTCCCCAAATTGAGAGCGCCCCGGCCACATCGGCGAAAAGCAGCGGGCGATCGCGGCAGACCAGGGTGAGTTCGTTCAACTGGCGCAGCGAGCGCAAATTGATCTGTGCCTTCGAGCTGTTCAACCGCAACGCCATCAGGAAGTGGTCGCGGATCTGCTCCGGCTGGCGGGTCAGCAGATAGCGCTGCGGCAGCCCTTCCAGAAAAGCGCGTAACTCGGAGGCGTGCTCCGGAGCCAGGCCGAGGATGCGCTTGAAGAGCACCGGATCAACCGCCGTGCGATACCGCTCCTCATCCACGCTGCGATCCAGAAAGTTGGAGGTGGAGATATAGAGCTGCCAGAGATTTTCCGCTTTCCACGGGGTAAGAGCGTCGGGGTTCACGCTTTTGATGTCGGCATAGGTCATCAGGCAGAGCATCTTCAGGTGGGTTTGCGAGCCGACTTTCTCGGCAAAGACCCGAATCGTCTCGGCGTCAAAGATGTCGCGGCGCAGCGCCGCTGACATTTCCAGATGATTGCGAATCAGGCGGCGGATGGTGTCGCGTTCCTCCGGGTCAAGGTCCAGCCGGGCCAGGAGGCTGTCGGCCAGCACTACGCTCTCGACCGTGTGGTCTCCCGTGTCGCGCGCCTTGCCGGTGTCATGCATGAGCAGAGCCACCAAGAAGAGGTCCAGGCGATCGATCTCGCCCAGCAGGGTGGCGTAGCGCTTCTCCCAGGGAAAGTGCGGCTGGCGGAGCTGGTGCACGCTATCGATCACCAGGAAGGTATGCTCGTCGACCGTGTAGCGATGGTAGGAGTCGCGGATCACCAGCGCGTCGATGCCGTGAAATTCGGGGATCAGCAGCTCCAGAATGCCCAGGGCGTGCATGGTGCGCAGGGCCTGCGCGGCGTGCGGTCCCATCAGGATTTCGCGCAGTCCATTCCATAGGAAGGGACCCTCCGGCGCCTGCACATCCATCACCGGCAATGAGTCGGCGATGCGCTCTTCAGCTTGCCGGGTGAGCCGGTAGCCATGAGCCGCGATCATGCCGAAGATGCGCAGAATGCCCTCCGGATCGGCCACCTGCGCCGTCTCCGAGACGTCGATGCGCCCCTCCTCCAGCATGAAATCGGTTCCCGCGACGGAAACTCGTTTGCGCCGGAAATGCTTGTAGAAAGATTGCCGCGGCGGCGGTAGCGCCTCCATCAGCAACATCGCGCGCCGGTGCACTGTGCGCGCATGCCGGAAATAAGTCCGCATCCAGTAAGCGGGGTCGGAGGTTCCTTGCGTTTCCAGGCCGATACTGCGCGCTGCGGCTTCATCTTGGGATTGCCAATCCAGCCGGTTGTTGTCGCGCCCGCTCCGCAGGTGCAAAAAACAGCGCGCTGCGCTCAGGAAATCGAATGCGGACGAGGCGTCCTCCCCCCGCAGCGCGTAAAACGGGCTGGCGGAAAAGGGCGGCCAACCCTTGTGCTCGCGGATGTGGTTCAACAAATTCAGCCAGTGCGCGAGGTGATAGTCGCGCAGCCCCCCGGGACATTCTTTGATGTTGGGTTCCAGATGGAAGATGGTGTTGCCGTATTTCTCATGGCGCGCGCGGGAGAGCTCGGCAATGCGGTGCGCGATATTGCTCCACTCCCGCAATACCAAAGCGGGCAGGATCTCCGACTGCAGCGTTTGATAAGGCGCCGGATCGCCGGCGATGAAGCGCCGGTCGAGCAGAGAAAGGGTGAACTCCAGGTTCTCGGGATCGTAACGGTCGCATTCCTTCAGGGTGCGGGTGGCGGGGCTGGCGCGAAGCCCGATATCCCACATCGCCTGGTTACAGGCCAGAATGGCCTCCCGGAACTCCGCCTCCGATTGCGCATCGGAGCAGAGATAGAGGATATCGACATCGGAGTGCGGGAAGAGCTCCTTACGGCCGAAGCCTCCGCTGGCCACCAGGGCGACGCCGGAGCGCATCGCCGCGTTGCTCAATGTCAGCCACAGCTGCTCGCATAGTTGGTCGACCAAGGCAGCTCGCCGCCGCACCGCCATCGGACCGTCGCCATTGCGGCCGAAGGCCTCCCAGGTACCGGCGATCTCGGTCCGATAGCGCTGCCGGAGTTGCTGGACGGAGCTGAATGCGGGTGTCATGCGGTCGCAAGAGGGGCTGTCATATCCCTAGATCGTTTTTTCTAGAGTACAGCCATCTTCCTAGGTGAGACGCCTCGACATGCCGGAACGAGCTCTTTCCGGCCGCAGGGCGGGCGCCCAACGGCTCCGTTGCGGCGCATGCCGGAGCATCCTCAAAGCGCCGAAAGGCCGCGGTCGTCGTTCCGGATGCGGATCGCCTCGTCAACTTTGGAGATGAATATCTTTCCATCCCCAATCTTGCCCGTCCGCGTAGAGGAAATAATGGAGGAGATGGCCTTCTCCAGCAGTTCATCGGGCACTACGATTTCCAGCTTGATTTTGGGGAGAAGATCGACGGTATATTCCCGGCCCCGGTAGAACTCGGTATGACCCTTTTGGCGCCCATGCCCACGCGCTTCCAGAATGGTCATGCCTTCTACGCCAATTTCAAGCAGGGCGTCCTTTACTGCGTCGAGTTTTGAGGGCTGAATGACAGCTTCGATTTTTTGCATAACAGGATCTCAAAGGTAGCAAGAGTCTACGCGCCCGGTCCAGCATGAGGCCCAATTCGATTTTCAACATAATATATGCCGCTCTGCGAATTTTCGGGGCGGGGAGGGAAGCGCTATAGTGAAAGCTATGGCGTCTGCAACTACCGATCGATACCACTTCGGCAGCCTGGATTCGAGCGCTAAGAACCGGGAGAAGGTGCGCGAGGCAACCTTTGGCTATGATCAGCCGGAGGGCATCATCCTCACATCCTTGGACTATGCCATTAACTGGGCTCGCAAAAGCTCCGTATGGCCTATGACCTTCGGCCTGGCCTGTTGTGCGATCGAGATGATGTCGATGGGCGGCGCGCGCTTCGATATTGCGCGCTTCGGGGCAGAGGTCTTCCGGCCCTCTCCGCGCCAATCCGACCTGATGGTGATTGCCGGACGCGTTTCCCAGAAGATGGCTCCGGTTATACGGCGCCTCTATGAACAGATGCCCGAGCCCAAATGGGTAATCTCCATGGGGGCCTGCGCCACCTCGGGCGGAGTCTTCAATAATTATGCCTTGGTTCAGGGCGTGAATCAGGTGATTCCGGTCGATGTCTATGTGCCGGGCTGCCCCCCGCGTCCCGAACAATTGATTTATGCGATCACCCTGCTGCAGGAAAAGATCCAGAATGAGCGGGGAAGTTTCAAACGAGTCCTGAACCTCGAATAAGATATTTCAACTTTAAAAGCTGCGGCGATTGTAGTACTTTGGGAACACGCCTCCTCGTCTCCGAGCAGTGGCGTAGCATCATTTCCATATTTGCAGGTTGCAATAATGGTTACTGATGTGGTACTTCGGTGAGTGGCACGGCACCCTCAGGCAACCCCTTGTGACATTTATGCTGCTAACCTTAGGGGGTTCGGGTAATCTCTTGGTGGGTGCTTGATTACCTTCAGGCAGGGCTCGAACATTCATGGGTTCAAAGTCGGCCAGGTCCTAAGTGAGAACCCGGCATGTACGTTCTGTATGACTTTCTAAAATTCAAAGATTCAGTATTGGTTGCGGAGGATAGGCGTATGCATTCTCGTCCATTGCGTTCTCTGAGCCGGATATTCGTGGTGGGGTGTGCTGTAGGACTAGGCGCTTCCACCCTTCTGGCGCAGAATTCGACCGGCAATACCTCAAAAGCCGCGGCTCAGGCAGAGCCACCGGCTTCCAAAGTCGATATTTTTGCAGGCTATTCCTATGCATCTCCCAATGCATCCGTGAAGATTCCGGGGGGAGCCAGCATCGGATATCCTGGCGAGGTACGCTACTCCTCGATCGACGAAGGCGCAATGGGCAGCGTCAACTATTACTTCAACCGTTATGTAGGAGCGCAGATCGAAGTTGGAGCGCACCCGGACGGAAAAAATGACGGCGCGATGACGGCTCAGGCGGGCCTCGTTGGCCGTTATCCCATGGAGGACATGGTCCCCTTCGTTCACTTCGACGTCGGCGGAGTGAGGCTCGGCGGCCCCTATAAGCAGCCTTACACCTGGGGACCGGCCCTTACCGTCGGCGGCGGCTTGGACTATAACCTGCCATGGTTCGGCGGTCATCTCGGCCTGCGCCTCTTCCAGGCGGACTATGAATATTGGCATGTCAATTTCGGGCCGCAACCTCCCTTCCCGACCGGCGGCCGGGCCAATGTGCCCGTCGCCCGTCTAAGCACCGGCTTGATCTGGCATATCGGCAGCATCACGCCGCCGCCCCCAGTTACCTACAGCTGCGCTATCAGCCCCGATTCCGTCTATCCCGGCGATCCCGCAACGGTGACCGGAACCGTCACCAACCTTAATCCCAAAAAGACGGCAACTTACAGCTGGACTGGTACCAACGGCGTCACGGTGAGCGGTAACGCCTCCACCGGCTCGATTGATACTGCCAACTTGGCGCCCGGCGCCTACACCGTTACCGGCCACGTCTCGGAAGGCCAGAAGATAGGTCAGTTCGCGGATTGCACGGCCACCTTGACCGTCAAGCAGTTTGAGCCGCCGACCATCAGTTGCTCGGCCAATCCGACAACCGTTCAGCCCGGCGGAACCGCCACCATCAGCGCGCAAGGCGTAAGCCCGCAGAATCGCCCGCTGACTTATACCTACAGCGCATCCGCCGGCCAAGTTAGCGGCAGCGGCAACAGCGCAACCCTCGACACTTCGGGCGCTCCCAGCGGGCCCATCACCGTAACCTGCACCGTGCAAGACGACAAGGGCCAAACGGCTTCCGGCACAACCACTGTGAATGTGGAAGCGCCGCCGCCGCCGCCGCCCGCGGCTCCAAAGGTCAAGCAGCTCTGCTCGATCACATTCGACCGCGACACCCGTCGTCCGGCTCGCGTGGACAATGAAGCCAAGGCCTGCCTCGACGATGTGGCCTTGAACCTCCAACAGCAAGCCGATGCCTCCGCAGTTCTGGTGGGTGAGGCCGCTTCCAATGAGCGGCATGCAGACAGACTCGCCGCCGAGCGCGCCGTCAACACCAAGGATTACTTGGTGAAGGAGAAGGGCATCGACGCTTCCCGCATCACGGTACGTACCGGAACCCAGGGCAACAAGGAAGTTGAGAACTACCTGGTGCCTTCCGGCGCGAACTTTGAGAACGATGTCCCAGGCACCACCACGGTGGATGAGAGCGCAGTTAAGGTTCAACCCAGAAACCGCGCTGCCCGGCGTCATCGCGCGAGAAGGGCTGCACCGAAGAAGTAAGCGACCAGAAGCCGTAAAACGAAAAAGGTGGCCGGATAGTACCGGCCACCTTTTTCATTTGCTCTTGACCGCATCCCATATGGAATAGAAGCTTAGAAAGCGTGCCCGTTTCAATCTCCGGGCCCCGTCTGAACCCACAATGATCAATGCACTTCGACACAGACTCCCCCTCATCCTCCTACTTCTCCTGTTGCCGGCTTCCTTTCAATGCCTGGCTGCTGTGCAGTCATGGCGGCCGGTGGGCCCCGACGGTGGCGATGCGCGCAGTTTTGCCGCTGATCCCGCGGCGCCCGGGCACATCTATCTGGGCACTACCACCGGATGGATTTATCGGACGGCGGACGGCGGCTCAAGCTGGCGCCCGTTGGCGAAGCTGCCGGGCAGGGGCAATCTGATCATCGACAACATCGTTGTCGACAAGGCCGATCCCCAGACGCTCTTTGCCGGCGCGTGGGTGGTCGATCTAAGCAACGGCGGCGTCTTCGTGAGCCACGATTCGGGCAAGACCTGGGCGGAAATCCCTGGAATGAAGGGCCAGCCGGTGCAGGCTCTCGAACAGGCTGCTTCGAATCCCAAGATTCTGGTGGCAGGAACGCTGCGGGGAGTCTTTCGCAGCGAAGACGAGGGCTTGAGCTGGAAGCAAATCAGCCCTCTTGGCAGTGTGGAATTGCATGAGGTCGAGTCCGTAGCCATCGACCCCAAAGACCCGCAAATCATCTATGCGGGCACCTGGCACCTGCCTTGGAAGACCACTGATGGCGGTGCGACATGGCACAACATCAAGCAGGGCCTGATCGATGATTCAGATGTTTTCTCCATCATTGTCGACCCTCTGCAAACCAACGTGGTCTACACCAGCGCATGCTCCGGAATCTACCGCAGCGACAATGGGGGCGAGAACTATCACAAAGTGCAGGGCATCCCTTCCAGCGCCCGGCGCACGCGGGTGTTGATGCAGGATCCCGCGAACCGCGATGTTGTCTATGCCGGCACGACCGAGGGGCTGTACAAGACGCTGGACGGCGGGGCGCACTGGAAGCGGATGACTGGTCCTGACGTGATCGTCAACGACGTGTATGTCGACCCTAAGGATGCACAGCACGTGCTCCTGGCGACCGACCGCGGCGGCGTGCAGAGGAGCGATGACTCGGGAGCCAGCTTTGTCGCCTCCAATCGGGGCTTTTCGCAGCGGCAGGTCACGACTTTGTTGGTGGATCGGACCAAACCGCAAACCGTATATGCGGGCGTGGTGAATGACAAAACCTACGGCGGCGTCTTCATTTCTCGGGATAACGGCGCCTCCTGGAGCCAGCAGAGCGCGGGCTTGGACGGCCGGGACGTCTTCTCGCTTGCCCAGGCCGGCGATGGAACCCTGCTGGTGGGAACCAATGCGGGGATCTTTCGCTGGGATGGTAGGGCCTGGCGCGCCGACGGGAAAGTTGTCGCGCTAAAGCAAAAAGCTTCCTATGTCGTGCGGCATGGCCGGCGCACCAAGGTGACGAAGTCAGTCGAGGTTCCTGCCGGGGAGATTGACGGCAAGGTCCGCGCGATCAATGCCGGCGGCCCAGTCTGGTCTGCCGCCACTGCCAACGGAATCTATGTTAGCGGCAATCGGGGCGCTTCCTGGCAGCCGAGCGCCGGCCTCGGCAAGCTTGATTTCTCCATGTTGGCCGCACAGGGCTCAACAGTGTTGGCCGCGCAGCGCAAGCTGCTTGCGCTCTCGACGGACGGTGGCAAGCAATGGCGGTCGCTCGAGCCGCCCTCCGCTCTGGACTGGGTCAGCTCCGTCTCAGTCGCGCCGGATGGCAGCTTGTGGCTGGGCGGCGGAGCCGGCGTCTTTTACAGCCAGAATAACGGCGCAACATGGAAGAAGATGTCCAGGTTGCCCATTGCCGACATCAGCGGAGTGGGCTACGACGCAGGATTGGGCCGGATGATGGTGACCTCCCGGCGGTCGACCTGGATCCTCGGCGTGAATCCTTCCGATCGCACCTGGAAGTGGTGGGATGCCGGTTGGAATCTCCGCAGCGTGCGTTCCTCTGGCGGCCGCCTGCTGGGCGCTACTCTGTACAACGGGGTTGTCGTGGAGCCCAAAACTGTGGCCTCCGCGGAAGATGCCGCGGCTCGACACTGAGCGGATTCGCGATAGGTGTACCCCGAAGCAAATGCACCGTACGCGGCTTTTCCGCTGAGAAAAGCCGCACTTCCCGAATCATGGTGGCGCATAGCAATCGTGAATCCGCTCTATGCCCCTGCACTTGAGCACAAAAATGATGGCTCCGTCGCGGAGCCATCATTTTTTGTGAAGCGAAGCTATTGCGACAGGGAGTGTACTGAGGCTAGCGTATTCGGTTGAGGCGCCGCCGACTCGGAGCGCGCGGAAGCGGGTCCACCGCCGCTCAAACTGCCCGAACTGTTCGACGCCAACGTCTCCGGAGCCGGCTCTGGACCAAGCCCCAAACTGATGAGCGCACGGCTGTCCGGCATGAGCTTCGTTTGCCAGCCGTGATCCGCTTGATACTTCTGCATAGCCGCTTCGGTTTCCGCATCCCAGTGGCCGCTGGGAGCCCCCGTCAGATATTTCTGCTGAATCAGCGCGGATTGAATCTGCGTCGCACGCGCCGCGTCGATGCTCCGCTGGCCGTGAACTGCCCTCGACCTTCTTACCCTGCTACCTCTTTTCCTTGCCTTGGTGCTATGACTATGGCCCGATGTGGCAGCCCGATGGATCCGGCTGGCAAATGAGGGAGTCGCCAGCAGCGCCACCATAAGTAGCAATGCCTGGCCTGCTCGTACAAAAAGCATGCGGTAACCTCTTGATCGCGTTCTTGAAAATCCCGTGGCTGAAATGTCACGGTTCGTACTGCCACTCATTCCATCCCGCTGTGCAGAGGCTGCAAATTGGGAACCCGGTTGCTCACGGATGCCTTGGGATCGATCGCCTGCAGAACAGCTCCCCGGGCGTATTCGTTGTTTGGAATCTCCCGTTACCTTAACGGTCATCTGCACCGATTGCAACCCCACAACCGCACAACATCGCTCTTTTTTAGATGTGAGTAATCGTACGAAGGCTGTGTATGGCTCGCTTTACGCTTTGTCTTCGCCCCATCAACGGATCCCACAGCCACCCCTGCGCATTTGGGCCAAAAAAACCGTCCTTCGCGCATGCTTTGCACGAAGGACGGTGTACTTCGGTTATGACGGTGGCCTGTCTACGGAAGTGTTCCTCCGATGTAGGTGCCGCCCGCAGTCGGGTTCTTAGAATCGAGGACGCGGAAAACGACGTCCTGACCCGATTTCAGTCCGGAGACCATGCTTTGGAACTGGTCCAGACTGCTCACCGGCCGCCTGTTCAAGTCGGTGATGATCGATCCCGGAGCGAGATTGATCTCATCGGCAAAGGTACCCGGCTTCACCTGCGTGACCAGAACGCCGTGGATGCCCTTGCTCGCCAAGGCCGGAGGCAACGCCTGCACGGTGATGCCGAGCTTGCCTTGTGCTGCATCCGGCGCGCTCTCCGGCCCGCCGCCCCCGTTCTGCGCCTCGCCTTGCGAACTGTAGAGCACGGAGCGATCTTCAATCGTCAATGTAGCCGTCTGCTGCTTGCCGTTGCGCAAATAGCCCAGCCGAACGGTGCCGCCCGGCTTGCGCGAAGCAATATCGTTGACCAGCGCATCGCCATCCTTGATGGAATGTCCGTCTACGGTGACGATGATGTCGCCGGCCTTCATTCCCGCCTTGTCTGCGGGGCCATGGGGTGAAACGGCATTCACCAGCACGCCATTCTGGAAGCCATAAACGCGGCCCACGGCCGGCGGCAGATTTTCCTGGAACTGGATTCCGATCGATCCGCGAATTACCTTGTGTTCGGGACTGATCAATGCGTTGTACACCTTGATCACGGTGTTGGATGGCATGGCGAAGCCGATTCCCTGATAGCCGTTGGACTGGGTATAGATGGCGGTGTTGACGCCGATGACCTGGCCCGCCATATTGACCAGCGGACCGCCCGAGTTTCCGGGATTGATAGCGGCGTCCGTTTGGATAAAGTGTTGGAACTGCCCGGCGGCGCCCGGCTCAATAGTGCGGTTTTCCGCCGAAACAATGCCCGCCGTCACGGTCTGGGAGAGCGTGAACGGACTGCCGATGGCAATCACCCAGTCGCCCACGTGCGCCCCGTCCGAGTTGCCTAGCTTCACGGTCGGCAAGGGTTCTGAATCGGTGATTTTGATGACCGCCAGATCGGTGTCTTTGTCTACTCCAACCACCTTCGCCGGCCGGCCCTGGAAGCCCACCGGATCGCTGGAGAGCTTTACAAAGATGCGATCGGCCTTTTCCACCACATGATCGTTGGTGATGATGTAGCCGCGGGGATCAACAATGAAGCCGGAGCCGAGCGCTTCGCGCACCTGATCTCCCTGGTCGGGCCCGCCGCCGCCGGGTCCTCCGCCGAAGAACCGGTTAAAGAAATCCTGGAAGTTCTGATCGGGCCCCTGACCTGGGCCTTGGTTTTGGCCGTCCGGGCCGTCCGGGCCGCCTTGGCCGCC
Source organism: Acidobacteriaceae bacterium (assembly GCA_025449575.1). Lineage (GTDB taxonomy): Bacteria > Acidobacteriota > Terriglobia > Terriglobales > Acidobacteriaceae > PALSA-350. The sequence continues at coordinate 1,558 of JANWJB010000167.1, read as the reverse complement.
GGCATCCGGCCCCGTTCCTCGCGGAGTGCGGCGGCGGGTGCTCGCTTGTTCGGGAGGGAGCGTCTCCGTATTGATATTGACCACCGCCGGACCCACCTCTTTGGCGATCTGCGAGAAGGTGGTGGAAAGCGCAACCGGGTTGGGAATCTTTAATGGCGTTGCATCGGAGCTGTTGACCTGAGATTGCTGACCGTGAACGCCGTGAACCGCGATCGATCCGATCAAAATTCCGGCAGAGAGCGTGCCGAGGATGGTGAAGGTAGAGGCGAGACGGCGCAAGCGCAGCGTCTCGATCAGCGATTTCATTTCAGGTCGAACCTCATTGTTGCAGACTTGGTATTCGTTCTGGAGCCGCCACAGTTGAAGCCTCAGTATAGATCGTTTCCTCGGTTACCGTCCTCGGTAACCTCCGGGCGATCCACCCTGTTGGATTCGGAACGAAAGTCGCCTGGTAATGCCAGACCACTCAGCAATAGTAGTAGGATGCGCTTCAGCGCCAGCTCACGACCCCGGCTGTCATACCATTCATTCCTCGTGTGAATGCCGCCCCCCCTGCCTCCGGCTCCCACGGTGAGAGCCGGTATGCCGAGGGAAAGAGGAAGGTTGGCGTCGGTGGAGGCGGCGCGCTCGTCGGTGTGGATTCCCAGGTGGCGATCGACAGCTCGCAGCGCCTCCAGGAGGGGCGCATTGGGGGCGAGTTCCCCAGCCGGCCGGTTGCCAATCTCTTGAATCTCGAATTCGAGGCTGTTGCCCGCGCCGCGGCGTCGCTCCCCAAGGCCGGCGCGTTCATTGGCCGTTTGCGTGGCATCCTGAACCGAGTGGCGCAGCGCCACCTCCAGCCGAGTGATCTCGCCGGCTTCCAGGCTGCGGAGATCGAAGCGGGCCGCCGCCCATTCCGGAATCGAGTTGACTGAGCTGCCGCCCTCGATCGTGCCGACATTGAGTGTTGTGCGCGTAGCCTCCGGCAAATCGACCTCCGACAATGCGGAGATGGCGTGACTCATCGCTACGATGGGATTGGGGGTTCCGGCGTCCGTCCAGGAGTGCCCTCCGGGCCCGCGCAGAGTCACCAGGTACCGGCGGCTGCCCAGCGCTCGCGTGACCGCCATGGCCGTCCCGGCGCCATCCAAGACGATGTGTGCGGAAATTCGCTCGCGCCACGGCGATCCTTCATATAGGTAGCGCACGCCGCGAAGATTCCCATCGCCCTCCTCGCCCACATTGCCCACAAACACCACATCTGCCGGCAGGGAACCGCCGCATCCGGCGAGAGCGGCTGCCACCGCCAGCAGCGCGGCGATTCCAGCTCCGTTGTCGCAGGAGCCGGGCGCGGTGAGGTGATGGCCCTCCAGCACTGGCTGAATGAGAGTGTCGCCGGGAAAAACCGTGTCGATGTGCGCGGAGAGCAGGATACACGGGGAATCGGATTGGCCGCTTCTCAGCGCGCCGACCACGTTTCCTTCCGCATCGATACCGGCCTCTTGCAACTGGAGCTCCCGGAAACGCTCCGCCAGCCACTCTGCCCGAAGCCGCTCGCCGAAAGGAGGCGCGGCGATTG
>JANWJB010000166.1 GCA_025449575.1 Acidobacteriaceae bacterium | reverse complement strand
GATCACAGCGTCCATAAGGAATACGTCAAGCAGTTGATCGCCGGCTGTGCCGAAAAGGTCTCGGCAAATGGGAATGGCGAAGGTGTCTATAAGCTTGCCAATGACCGGCGAATCACTTCGATCGGCAAGTTCCTGCGCAGAACCAGCCTGGATGAGATTCCGCAGTTCATCAATGTGTTGCGCGGAGAAATGTCGCTGGTTGGTCCACGGCCGCCGATTCCATATGAACTGGTGGCATATCAGACCTGGCACCGTCGTCGTCTTCTCCATGTAAAGCCCGGCATTACCGGGTTATGGCAAGTGACGGGCCGCAGCAAGGTCACGTTCGACGATATGGTGCGGCTGGACCTTCGTTATGCGGCTTCCTGGTCGCCTTGGCTGGATTTTAAGATACTGATGCGCACCCCCGCTGCTGTCGTCAAGGGCGCATATTGAATTTCCGCTGCACTTGCTGCAAATCCCCCGCAAATCCCCCGCTTCTTCCGCCGATCATCACTCCCCTGAACTGCCCACATCTTAACAAGCGGCACGAAAGCATGGTGATAACATCATGAACTTTGGCGTAATCGGCTACGGGTACTGGGGTCCGAATGTGGTAAGAAACCTTACCAACATCGAGGGCTCTCGGGTTGTTGCGATCGCAGAACTCAGTGCAAAGGCGCGTCATCACGCGCAAAAGGCGCATCCTGGAATTCGGGTCACTTCGGATACGGCAGAACTTATTACGTCGCCGGATATCGATGCCATCGCCGTCATCACTCCCGTTTGGACCCATTACGAATTGGCCAAGGCGGCATTGGAGAACGGCAAGCATGTATTTGTTGAGAAGCCGTTCACCAGCACGGCTGCGCAAGGCGAGACACTGATCGAACTGGCCCGCAAGAAGAACCTAAAAATCATGGTAGACCATACGTTCCTCTTTACGGGCGCGGTGCGAAAGATCTGCCAGTTGCTGGCCGAAGGCACGCTGGGAAAGCTCTATTACTATGACTCGACCCGAGTGAACTTGGGACTGTTTCAGCACGACATCAATGTTCTGTGGGATCTTGCGCCTCACGACTTGTCGATCATGGACTACCTGATACAGGCCGATCCCGAGGCGGTCGTGGCGACAGGGCAGAGTCATCTGAATGGCCACGAAGATGTGGCATATATGACGTTGTATTTTCCGGACCAGGTCATCGCACACATCAACGTCAACTGGCTTTCTCCTGTAAAGGTACGCACGACGCTGATCGGCGGAGAAACGCGGATGGTCGTATGGAATGATCTGGAGGCCGACGAAAAACTGAAAATCTACGACAAGGGCGTGAATATAACGAACCAGGAGGGAGTCTACGACCTGCTGGTGAGCTACCGTTCCGGGGATATGTACGCCCCGCAATTGCCCCAGGTGGAGGCCCTCCGTGAGGAGCTCTCGTATTTCATCGATTGCATCTCGAGCGGGGCGGATCCGCACAACGATGGCTGCGCCGGCCTGCGCGTGGTCAAGATGCTGGAAGCTGCAAGCGAATCGATGAAGAAGCGGGGAGAACTCGTTTATCTATGAACACGTCATGGAACTGCATTGCGGAAGACGTCAAACTGGGGGCAAACGTCCGGCTCTCCCGTTTCATCAATCTCTACGGCTGCGAAATCGAGGATGAAACGAAGATTGGCGCTTTCGTGGAGATTCAAAAGAACGCAAGGGTCGGCAAAAGGTGCAAGATTTCGAGCCATACATTCATCTGCGAGGGCGTGGTGATTGAAGACAACGTCTTCATCGGTCACGGCGTGATCTTCACAAATGATGTCTATCCCCGCGCGACTGCAGCCGGTGGAAATCTACAGACAGAGTCCGACTGGAAGGTTGCGCCCACCGTTATACGCAAGGGCGCGTCGGTCGGGTCCGGCTCAACCATCCTCTGCAACCTGAGCATCGGTGAAAACGCGCTGGTCGGAGCGGGCAGCGTGGTCACCAAGAGCGTTCCAGCAAATGCAATTGTGGCCGGGAATCCGGCCAGGGTATTGCGCTACATCAACACAACCATGGAGACACCCAATGTCCGTTCCTGAGGCCATTCCTTTTCTCGATCTTATTACTCCGCATGTTGAGCTGGAGCCGGAGCTGACAGCCGTATTCCGGCAGGCTCTCCATAGTGCCTCCTTCATTGGGGGGTCGATGGTAGAGGATTTTGAAGAGGCATTCGCGGATTTTTGCAGCGTGCGGCAGGCGATCGCGGTTAGCAGTGGAACCGACGCGCTGCGATTTGCTCTGATGGCCTCCGGCATACGTCAAGGCGATGTGGTGCTGACAGTACCGCACACCTTTATTGCCACGACAGAGGCCATTTCTCAAGCCGGCGCCTTGCCGGAATTCATCGATGTCGAGGAGAAAACCTACAACATCTCGGTAGAGAAGCTGCAGGAATATCTGGAGTTCCACTGCAGCAGGGATGTCTCAGGGAAGCTGATCAGCCACCGCAGCAATCGTCCGGTCACCGCCATTGTGCCGGTACATCTCTATGGCCAGATGGCGGACATGGACAGAATCATGGCCTTGGCTGATGAGTATGGCCTGATGGTCGTCGAAGATGCCTGCCAGGCGCATGGAGCTGAATATTTTTCGCAGAGGCTGAATTGCTGGGTGAAGGCCGGCGCCATGGGACGAGCCGCCGCTTTCAGCTTTTATCCCGGCAAGAATCTGGGGGCTTGCGGCGAAGCGGGGGCGGTAACGACAAACGACCCGTCGATCGCCGACAGCATTCGCGTGCTGCGGGATCATGGCCAGGCGAGAAAGTACTATCACAGCGTCGAGGGCTACAACGGACGCCTGGACGCGATCCAAGCCGGCTTGCTGCGGGTGAAGCTGCAGCACCTGGCGAAATGGAATGCTCAGCGGCGCCAGCATGCGGCCCAATACAACGGGCTGCTAGCCGACTTCGATGGTGTAGTTTGCCCGTATGAGCCTGCCTGGTCGCGCAGCGTGTATCACCTGTACGTGATCCGCACGCCGGATCGCGATGGGCTGATGCGTCATCTGAAGGACGCCGGCATTGGCACCGGAATTCATTATCCTGTGCCGTTGCATATGCAGAGCGCTTATGCGTGGCTGAATTATCAGGTTGACGACTTTCCGGTCGCTTCTCGTGTGGCAACCGAGATCGTCTCCCTGCCGATGTTCCCGCAGTTGATTGCCGAACAGCAGAAGCGTGTCGCAGAGGCGATCTGCAGCTTTACAGAGCGGAAGTCCATAAAGCCATGGAGAGAATTCGAGAGCGCGGTCGCACTTTCAAGCTGAGCAATTTTGGTGCACATCTTATGACCCGCTTAGGAAGATAGGTATGGCTCCTCGCCTGGATCGTCTTGCAACGCTGTATTTCCTTTCCCCGCTGGCGCGGCTTGGACCATCGAGGCCCCTATCCATTCCCATCTTGATGTACCACAGCGTGGCGGACGAAGACGAGTCCGCCATGGGGCCGTATTATCGGATCGCGATCACGCCGGCCCAGTTTCTGCGGCAGATGATGTGGCTGCACCAGCAGGGCTACCGAACAACGAGCCTTGGTTCGGCAGTGGGGCTGCTGCAGGCGGGCGCGGGTACGGAGAAGACGGTGGTCATCACCTTCGACGACGGCTACCGGAACTTCTGCCAAGATGCCTTTCCGGCGCTGGACCGGTTTGGGTTCACCGCCACGATGTTTCTGCCCACGGCGTCGATTGCCGACCGGCCGCTGATCTTCAACCGGCGCGAATGCATGACCTGGGGTGAGGTGCGCGACCTGCAGCGGCGGGGCATCTCCTTCGGGTCCCACACGGTCAGCCACCCGCAGCTGCACGGGCTGGATCGGGAACTCATCCGAGAGGAGATCCTGCGGTCGCGACAGACGATCGAGGACAAAACGGGAGCCGCGATCGATTCCTTCGCCTACCCGTATGCCTTTCCGCAGACGGACGAGCCATTCAAAGCCATGGTGCGGCAGATTCTCCAGGAAAGCGGTTACCGCTACGGCGTGTGCACGCGGATCGGCCGGGCGGGCGCCACCAGCGATCCGCTGTTTCTGGAACGGCTTCCGGTCAACAGCGCCGATGACCGAGCCCTGCTGGCAGCCAAAATGGCGGGACACTATGACTGGGTCGGCGGCATGCAGTCGCTGGCGAAGCGGATACGAAAGCCTCAAGCAAAAGCCTCAAGGCAAAAGGAAGCGGAGAACGCACCTTTTTACACGGATCCGAGCAGGATTCCATGACAAAGCCGGCAGATGCCGAGCCTTTCCTGGCGGCAGAAGCAGTAGCGAGTTGAGCCGGAATGAGGTCTTGCTGAGGGATTGCAAGCTGTAGAATCAGACAGATCAGAGAAAATGTTACTGTAGTCACGTTTTCCCGCCAAAGAGCACGCTGAATATCCGAGACTGGTCATCGGCTTGCAGCGGACGAGATCACTCGTCCCACAAAAGCAGGGCCAATGGTTCGGTGTGTGGTCCTTGGAGGAAATCTGTACATGTCTGGCCAGTCGTGTGTTCTAGGTGCTGCGTTCTCCGCCGCACTTTTCTTTGATGCCCGCGCATTCGGAGCCGTTCCCCATGTTTTGGGGTCGGCGGGAGTTTTCATCGGCGGGACGGCTTGCAACACCGCAGTCAGCGCTAGGGAGCGGTGATGAGGAGCACCCGACTCATCCCGATCATCCTCTTGCTGGCTTGCGCGGTCGCGGCGAAGGCGAATGACGTTTATATCGCACAGTCCGCTTCCGGATCGGCCAACGGGTCCAGTTGCGCGAACGCCTTCCCGTATAGCTATTTCAACGCGAGCGGAAACTGGACCTCCAGCGTTGCCAGCGGCGCGCAGATTGGGCCGGGAAGCACCGTTCATGTGTGCGGAACGATCACGGTTGGCGCCAACACCGAGGCGCTTGTCTTTCAGGGGAGCGGCACGGGCAGCAACCCGGTCACTTTGTACTTCGAAAGCGGTGCTGCTCTAATGGCACCGACATTTCCCGCGCAAGGATCGGGCGGCGCCATAGACACCAGCAACCAGAGTTATATCGTCATCAACGGAAACGGCGGCGCCGGCGGCGCCACCCAGGGCGTCATCGAGGCAACGGCGACCGGCGATTCAGGCGCAAGCTGTCCCGGTGGCTCATGCACGTATCACAGCGACAGCAACGGCATTGAGGCCGACGGCAGCAACAACCTGACGGTGGAGGGGCTCGCCATCATCGATATGTACGTTACCGCCCCTGGAGTGCCGGACGGAGGTGGCGGCTCGTGCATTTGGGATCATGGTCAGGCCACCAATTGGACGATCACCAATAATCTGATGCACGACACCAGCTGGTGTATCAATCTGCAGTATGACAGTGGAACGTCTTCCGGCATCACGATCTCGAAGAACCAGATCTATAACGTGGACCATGGCATCGCGATTGGCGGCCCTCACCCGGGAAACACACTGACGAACGTCAATGTCTATGGCAATAACATCCACGACTATTCAAACTGGGACACGCCCGGCGATGTGTGGCATCACGACGGCATCCACATCTGGGGCAATAACAACGACGGCTCGGACACCATCACCGGCGTCAATATTTACAACAATAAGTTTGGCGGCTGCATTGGCAAAAACGTCACCGCCCATATCTTCATCGAAGCCAACAGCGGAAACACCAAGAACGTCCAGATCTACAACAACACCCTGATCGACACCTGCAACGGAGGCGACAACGACGGGTTGCTCACGACCGGCCAGGATGGGGGCTACCGGATCTACAACAACACCTTCATCGGCACCGCCGGTGACTACTGTGTCGGCACTTCCAGTTCCCCGAACATCACGTTCGTCAACAACGTCGTGAGCGGCTGCGGCACCCTGATGTACGTGGCGTCGGGAGGGGGTTTTGCGTCCGGCGGTCTGCACAACAACATTTACGCGAACTGCTCGGGGTCCAATTGCTTCGCATACAATGGAAACTATTCCTCGTCGTTCCCCAACTGGCAAAGTGAAACTGGGCAGGACGCGAGTCCCTCGGCCTACGTCTCGAGCGCGAATCTGTCCCCTGATGGTGTGCCCCAGTCCGGGTCCGCCGTCATCGGTGCGGGAGAGAACCTGATCTCTCTCGGCCTCGGGGTCCTGAATAACGACATCGTGGGCGTTCCGCGCCCAGCGATCGGTTCATGGACTGTCGGCGCGTATTCGACTTCCGGTTCCAGTTCCGGCCCTCAGACGCCGACAGGCCTGACGGGTTCCGTCGTCACAAATTAGACCTACGGCCCTTGGTAAGGAACCAGTCCCGGCCCTCAGCCGCCGACAGGCCTGACGGGTTCCGTCGTCACAAGTTAGACCTTCGGCCCTTGGTAAGGAACCGACTTCCGGTTCCAGCTCCGGCCCTCAGCCGCCGACAGGCCTGACGGGTTCCGTCGTCTTCGGCCCTTGGTAAGGAACCGAAGAGTTCTTCGTTGGCATTCAACACCGCTAGCCTTCCTGCGCCTCCCGCAAACTCATGGTGGACGACTGTGGCTGCAGCATTCCACGGAAAAGGAATGGGTGAGTACTCTATCAAAAAGCTGATGTCCATTTTCGCGGTCGCCTTGGCGCTCGTAATTGTTGCTGTTGTCGCGACGACACGTCCGGCATCCGCGACCACTCGATATATTGCGCAGTCCGCTGGAACCTTCAGTGGCGGCACGGCGTGCAATGGTCAGACGGCGATGACGGCAGCCACATTTAACCGGATTACAAATTCGCCGGGAGACCTGGATTACATTTGTGGAACAATCACAGGCTCCGCGGGCGCGCAATTGCTGACTCCGAAAGGAAATGGAGCTGCGGGAAATCCGGTCACGATCAAGTTTGATACCGGCGCCATTCTTCAGGCTCCTTACTTTGCCCCTTCGCCGAACGGCGGCTGCGGAGGAGCCATCTGTCTCTTCGGTTTGAGCTACTACACGATCGATGGTCAGAACACCGGGACCATTCAGAACACGGCAAACGGATCCTCGCTTCCCCATCAGAAGAGTTCAGAAGGCATCGAAGGCTCTAAGTGCACGAATTGTACGGTAGAGAATCTGATGATCGCGAATATCTATGTCCACTCATCGCCATCGGATACGGCTGTCGACGGCACAGCCGTTCGCTGCATGTCTATAAGCGGCTCCGATTGGCTCATTAAAAACAATACGATGCATGATGCCGGCTGGTGCCTGTTCAATAACTACAGCGACGGCGACGGCAACGTGGTGATTGCCGGAAATACGATCTACAACATAGACCACGGGTGGATGCTGGCGAGCCAGGTGTCCGGAGGAAGCTCGGGACCCTTTCTCTTTCATAACAATACGGTCTACGGCTACGCCAACTGGGACACCAACAATGACACCTACCACCATGATGGAATTCATTGCTTCACGAGCCAGACCAAAGGTTTGCCGGCACACATCACGCTGCTGGCGATCTACGATAATTCTTTCAAAGGTCCCATAGGTCGCAACGTGACAGGGCACATCTTTATTGAAGGAGGTCGCGGATCCGGGGCTACACCGTGCGCTGATACGACCTCCGGCATTGCCGTCTACAACAACATCGCGGTAGGCGATCAGGCCGATCCGGACGGCTTGTTCGGTCTATTTTCCGGTAATTACACCCCGGCGCACGGGGGCGGCGTTTACAACAACACGTTCATCAGCACTGCCGGAACCGAAGGGGGCGTTTGCTTTTCCGCCAATAGCGATGTTAGCGGAATGACATTTGAGAATAATGCTCTTAGCGGCTGCAACCAATTGATTGAGACCGACAGCATACCCTTCTCACCGGATTACAACCGATATGCAAGCGGCGGGAATAACGCATTCGTCTGCCATAAAAACTTTTATTCAGCATCTCAACTTTCTTCATGGCGGAGCTGCATTGCGGGCGACTCCCATTCAACTTACAGTTCATCGCTGGCCTTTAACGGCAGCTATCAGCCTAAATCAGAATCCAGGCTGATCAATGCAGGAACCAACCTGACTTCACTCTGCACCGGTTCCCTGTCTTCCCTGTGTTCTGACTATGCCGGGAAGCCGCGCCCAACCAGCGGAGCGTGGACCGTGGGCGCCTGGTCGACCGCCGGTTCTGCGCTCAAGCATCGACAGGTAGAGTCAGATCAATGACCACAAACTTTTCAGCGCCGTCTTCGGGCCGCGCGCTAACCGCCTCGATTGGAAAGAATACATTCTTCGGCGTGGCTGGCAACGTCGTCCATGTGTTGGCCAGAATCATCGTGGTGCCCATCATCATCAAGGATCTGGGACTCGATGGCTTCGGCATCTGGGCGGTCCTGATGTCGATCGCGGCTTACCTCACGCTAGGCGGATCCGGCGTGAAATCCGCTTTCCAGAAATACGTGGCTGAAGCAACCGGAAGCGGCGACTTCGACCGGGCCAGCAAGCTACTCAGTACCGGAACCTTCGCTGTCCTGTTGCTTTCCGTCGTTGTCCTGGTGCCGCTGACTATCTTCTCTCGGTTTCTGGCTATTGACGCAGGAGTGCCCGCAAAGTTCCTTGATTCAGCCTCTAATTCGATTCGGTGCCTGGCGCTCATCGCGATATTGGTCAATGTCAGTCAGGCGTATCAAAGCATTCTTATGGGTGCTCACCGAATCGATTTGCGGGAGAAATTCAACATTGTTCTGGATCCGCTCGACGCGCTTGCAACAATCCTCCTTCTTTCCCTGGGATACGGGCTGTTCGCAATGTCCGCTGTATTTTGCGCCTACGAGCTGGCAGGCGGCGTTTTGAGCTATCTCTATTCTCGTCGAGTACTTCCCATGGTGCACGTGCAGCCGCGATATGTTTCGCGATCCGTGGTAAAAGAACTCGTAAGATTCGGTGCAAGCTATCAACTGGTGAGCATGCTGGAGCTGTTGTATGCCGCGATTCTACCCATAGCCGTCCTGAAATTCTTTGGCGCCAATGCCTCCGGCGTCTTTGGGCTGGCTAGCCGCGTGGTGAGTTTTGCGACGCTGATCCAGGGCTCGTACCTTACGGCCCTGCTCTCCGGTGGGAGCCTCGCCTACGCGCAAGGCTCCGCTGAACAAACCAATGCTTTTATTGTCAAGTCGTTCAAAGCGATGTTTGTGCTCACCATCTTTCCTCTTACCTTCATCGCCATTTGCGGAACAAAGATCGCCTTTGTCTGGACCGGCAAAACCGATCCTCTTTTAGAGGGAGTAATTTGCCTGCTCTGCGCCGGCAGCATGTGCAGATGCCTGAGTTCGCTATTTCGAGTGCTCTATCGGGTTTCCGGGGGAGCTGTCATGGACAACGCGCAACTGCTCCTGGGACTGGGCGTTGCGTTCCTATTCTGGCCCTTTGGTCCGAGAATCGGGTTCTTCGGCGTAGTCATTGGCATGCAGACTCTTGGCCAGTTCCTCGGGCTGATCCTAATCAGCCTGAGCCTCACATCCCGATTCAAAGGATTTAGTCCTCGCACGCTGGCAGGTCCACTCCTCAGATTCTGCCTTGCCGCGGCGGTGATCTTCGGCGCCTCTGTTGCAGCACTCTACCTAAACTTTTCCTGGGACATCGCCCCCCGCATTCTGGACACAATCCGGCTTTTAACGGCTACTATCATTTGCCTCATGGTCGCTGTGCCCGCCCTGCTCTTCACGGGTGCGGTATCGCGCTCGGAAGCGCGCACAATGCTGAATGCGGTCTCCCGGAAATTCGCATCTGCCGCGTAATACCCATGGGTGGGAACCTTTTTTTGGTGGTTTATCGAGCTTTATGATTCCAAGCGAAGCAGCGACTGCACTCGAAAGTCCGACCATAATGTCCGATCAATCGTCGTGCCCCATTTGCAAGGCTCCTGGCCCGATACCCTGGCTCGCCGCACCGGACAGGTTCAATGGACGCCAGACACAGTATCACCTTTTGCGCTGTCCAACGTGCTCCATGGTATGGCTCGACGCGCCCCCGTCAAAAGCTGAAATGGGCAATCACTACGGCTCAGATTACGACCGTGCCATCGCCGACGCTTCGCAGGCGCCTGACCACTGGCTCCCACGTCGCGATGAGCTTTTGAGAGTTAAGTCGGGCGGCGCCGTTTTGGATCTCGGATGCGGGTCGGGCGGCTTTTTGAATTCCCTGAAGGGTCCCGCATGGAGACTATCTGGAATCGAAATGTCTGAAGGCGCGGCAACCATGGCCGGAAGCCGCTGCGGTGCCGAGGTATTTGTTGGTGACATCCTCGATGCTCCCTTTTCCCCTGGAAGCTTTGACGCCATCACAGCCTTTAATGTATTCGAGCATGTCTATGAGCCGGAATTGGTGCTTGCCAGGGTGGCGGAGTGGTTGAAGCCGGGTGGGATCTTCTACACCATGATGCCGAACATCGACTCCGCAGGTGCGCGCATCTTTCGCTCATACTGGTACGCCCTAGAGCTACCGCGGCACCTGTATCACTTTTCGCCAGCGACGCTCAGAATGCTCGCACGATCCGCTGGTCTTCAGGAAGTCTTCATCACTGCACACCGAGAACTTTATTTTGAATCCAGTGTTCGATATGTGATTGACGATCTGTTGAAAACGATCTGCGTATCGCGCAAGCCACTGGCCCGCACGACTGAGCCGGGCCTCCCCGCGAAGGTTATGCGCAAATTGTTCCGGATGAGCATCCTGCCATTATTTACGGCTGCGGCGTCGATTGCGGGCGACGGCGAAACTATCACAGCGGTCTTCATCAAGGATAGCGGGCCTCATGAAACCTCAGCCTGACGCCGCGTCAACAAGAGTCGAGCGCCGGCCAATGGCGGGCGCCGTTGATCCTGTGAGGGTCCTGTATAGCTTCCCCCACAGGTTGGGCTCATCGCGCATTTGCCATACCGCGTGGCAGCAGGTAAACGGATTGCTCGCCGCGGGCGCCAGGGTCCTCGTTTTTCCCGGCTCTCTCTACAGAGAACTTGCGCCAGGAGCGGTCGTCAAGCCGACTTTGGCATACGGCAAGTTCCGCATTCCATACCGAGTGCTGGGAACAGAACGCGCCTGCGCTTTGCACGACTCGATCGTGTCGCGAAGGTTGGAGCAACTAGCGGGAGAGGTCGACATCGTTCACGCATGGCCGCTCGGATCGCTTCGAACCCTAAAAACAGCAGCACGACTGGGTATTCCGACTGTACTGGAAAGACCAAACGCCCACACGCGATTCGCCTATGAGGTAGTGCGGAAGGAATGCGAAAAGCTGGATATAGTCCTTCCCCCGGGTCATGAGCACGCATATAACCCTCGCGTTCTGGCCAAGGAGGAGGCGGAGTATAGTGCCGCATTTCGTCTCCTTTGCCCTTCAGACTTCGTTACAACGACGTTTCTGGACCAAGGTTTCGACAAGGAAAAGCTGGTGCGTGATCAATATGGATACGATGAAAGCGTCTATCATCCAGGCCAGCAGACGCGTGACGCTGAACGTGGCCTGACGATGCTGTTCGTGGGAGGTTGCGCGCCGAGAAAAGGACTGCATTACGCACTCGAGGCGTGGCTACGATCGCCAGCATGCCGCAAGGGCAAGTTCATCGTTGTAGGGGCCTTCGTCCCTGGCTACGCAGAGAAGTTGTCATCCATGCTGGCACACGCCAGCGTCGAGGTGCTCGGCCACAGATCAGATGTGCCGGAGCTGATGCGCAGAAGTGACTTGCTTGTTCTGCCGAGTATCGAAGAAGGAAGCGCGCTTGTAACGTTGGAGGGGCGAGCCAGTGGCTGCGTTCTGCTCGTTTCAGACGCGGCCGGGGCAATTTGCAGGCATATGGAGAATGCACTCGTGCACCGGGCCGGCGATGCGGACCAGCTCACGGAACATCTTGACTTGCTGGATGCCAACCGGGAGCTCCTGGAGAAGCTGCGTGAAGCATCCCTTAGCACCGCTGGTGAAATCACCTGGAAAGCTGCGGGCCGCAAGCTTCTGGCGGCTTATCTGCAAACAATTGCCGCTTACCGCCAATCTGCAGAAGTGTTATCCGATTAATCGTTTACCGGCCGCCGCCGCAAGGTTGTAAAGATTGAAGCGTCTGCGCGTGGTCCGCCACCCTTTTCCTGTAGAGAAGTGATGCAAGCCCAACTGGATTTCAACCAGCGCGACTTAGGCCACGGTGCGTCAACGACGATGCTGCACCCCGTAGTGGCAGTGGCAATGGTCATTACTATCGTGCTGATGCTGTGGCGCCCGCGAAAATATGCGGCCGTCCCGCTACTTCTTTGCATTTTTTTCGTTCCGCGCGGCCAAGAGATTTTATTTGCGGGCGCGCATTTCTACGTTCGCCTCGTTCTGGTTCTTGCCGGATTCACCCTTGTAGTGAAGGACCGATTTCGACTTGCGGGCGGATTCAACGCCGTTGACAAGATATTCATCCTGTGGGTTTCTTACCGTGTCTTTGCAGCCGTCGTCACGAACTGGCCGGGCGGCACAATGGAGCAGTTGGCATTCCTGCTGCAGGCGTTGTGCGGTTACTTCCTTTTCCGCTATTTGATTCGAAACGAAGCAGACGTGGTCCGGGCAGCGAAGACCTTCGCGGTCATCACTATCGTCTTAGGCGTATGCATGGTGTACGAGCACCACTTCCTTGTAAATCCTTTTGGAACTTACCTGGGCGGAGTACCGACCGCCCCGGAAATTAGAAACGGAGCCGCCCGAGCTCAGGCCACCTTCGGCCACTCGATTCTGGCGGGGTGTTTTGGGGCCACCCTCCTCCCGCTATTCGTCTGGTTGTGGAAAAGACACAATGGGATTCTCGCAGTCGTGGGGATCGTGGGATCCACATTGATGGTACTGACAGCAAATTCGAGCACACCGGTACTGGCGTACTCTGCTGGCATCCTCGGTCTCCTGTTGTGGCCGGTGAGGCGGAAGATGAAGGCGGTTCGCTGGGGAATCGTGATCACGCTCGCGGGTCTGGCAATTGTGATGAACGCCCCCGTGTGGTTCGTGATCGCGCATATCAATGTTATTGGCGGTTCGGGAGGGTATGATCGCGCTTTCCTGATCGATACCTGTATGCGGCATATCAAGGACTGGTGGCTTATCGGCACGAATCAGAATGGCAACTGGGGCTACGACATGTGGGATATGTCGAACCAGTTCGTGGCCGAGGCCGAAACAGGCGGCCTTATTGCATTGATTTGCTTCATTGCCCTTATCACGAAGTGCTTCAGCCGTCTTGGAACGGCGAGAAAGCGGGTAAGGCCGGAACAAAGGTGGCTGCTCTGGTCGCTCGGCTGCGTGATGCTCGCGCACATTTTCGCTTACTTCGGCGTGGCCTATTGGGATCAGACGCAGCTCTGGTGGTTCGCGTTCCTGGCGATGATTTGTGCCGTGACAGCTTTGCCTGCAGCGACAAAGGTAGAAGAGGCCGTCACTTCTCCATCGATGGTGTTGCCGCGGATGGAAGAGCCCGCATTGGTAGATTCCATGGCAGAGGCATTCCCAAAAGTCCGTAAGACCCTCCGGCCCTGGGAGGGTT
>JANWJB010000165.1 GCA_025449575.1 Acidobacteriaceae bacterium | reverse complement strand
GCGGGGCTGGTGCTCTCCATGGCCGCTTTCAAGATAGCGGGATCGGAATTGAAGCCTTGCAGCATGATCAGCCGGTCGCTGAGGACGAAGATGGCGACCGGCATTCCGGGCGACGCATTCTTGACATACTGCATAAGCTGATCGCGCACAAAGGCGCGATCAGCCTGCGGAGTATTGAGCTCATCGATAAGCAGCACGTTGACCGGCGTGCCGGCAGAAAGCGGGCTCACGTTTTCATAGATATTGGCAGGCATCGGGGTGGGGGCGGGAAAAGATGCCGAGGCGGCGGGCGCGGCCTGCGCCTGGAAGGCCTTGAGGGACTGCGGAGCGCCATCTTCCTGCACCGTAAAGTCAGCCTGCTGGAGATCGCCGAGGGGGTGTCCGCTCTTATCGGTTGCCACCACATCCACGACCACCGCCTGGCCGCGGGCGCCGGCGGCGGCGGCGGCAGGTGCGGGAGCCTGAGCAAAGCCGCTGAGAGCGAAGAAAGGAAGCGCAGCAAGGGATAACAACTTCAGCGAATGGGGCATCTGTTCTCCATGAAAGGCAGCTACAGCTTATCCGGTTGCGGGGGCAGGGGCAATGAAGGCGTTGGCGCCCGCCTTATATATATAGGCCAGCCCTGGGCTGGGGAAGGCGAGCGCATGACAGGCCGCGGCCTCAGCGCGAAGCCGATGAACCGGAGCGCCGCATTGACGAGGGCGATAGAATCGCAGAGCAGATTGGCGGCGAGGGTTAATTCGCGGCAAACTTTTCTGCATCTTTCTCCTTCAATTCCAGGCCCAGCCCCGGACGCGATAAGTCCGGCCGCATGCGGCCCTTCACCGGTTCCCGGAAGCCGTCGAAAAACATACGCTCGATGCGGGCATGGTCATGAAAGAACTCAAGGTGGCGCGCGCGGGGAACGGCGCAGCAAACATGCATGTGGATGCTAGGAGCACAGTGCGCGGAGAGCGCTATGCCGTGGGCCTCGCAGAGGGCGGCCGCACCGAGGAAGCCGGTGATGCCCTGCGCGCGAGTGGCGTCAGCCTGCAGGACATCGACGCTCTTGGCGGCCACCATGCGCTCAAAATAAGGCACCGTGTAGCCATATTCGCCGGCGGCGACCTCCATCGGAGCGGGAACGCGGCCGCGGATCAAGCGCAGGCCGGCCAGGTCGTCTGAGCTGACCGGCTCCTCAAACCAAGTGACGTTCGACTCATGAAAGATCTTTGCCAGATGGATGGCTTGTTTGGCCGTGTATGCGCCGTTGGCATCGACAAACAGCGCGACCTTTTCCCCGATGGCCTGTCGCGCCACCTGGACGCGGCGGGGATCGTCTTCGGGATGGGCGCCGATCTTCATCTTCACGAAGGAAAAACCCTGCTGCGCCCATCCGCCCAGTTGCGATTGCAGCCGATCGTCATCGTAGGAAGTGAAGCCGCCGCTCCCGTAGACGGGAATGGACTCGCGTGCCGCGCCCAGCAGTTGCAGCAGCGGCGCCTGGAGCAGCTTGGCGCGCAAGTCCCAAAGCGCATTGTCGATGGCGGAGATCGCCATGGCGGCGATACCTCGATTTCCCAGATTGCGCACCGCCCTCCGCATCTTCATCCACAACTCGGCATGGTGGGACGGATCGGCGGAGGAGATGATTTCGCTCAATAGATGTTGGGCGACCTGGGCGGTGGCCGCATCGGCATAGGTATAGCCAATGCCGCTTGATTGGCCGGCGGACAACTGTACGAGAACCATGGTGGTGGCGGACCAGGAAAATGTTCCATCGGCTTCAGGTGCATCGGTGGGAACGGTGTAAACACGCACAGAGGTAGCCGAGATCTTATCCACCCTTGAAGAGATTCGGGCGGGCGATCGGGAGTTGCACGAGAAGAGGGACGGCGATGCATCCGGCGCACTCAGGCTGCGCATCCCAAGGAGTGTTCCGCAAAGAAGCTACGGCTTCAGCCCACCCATCTTTAGCCACCCTAAGGAGCGGTACCGATGAGCAAGCAAGTGGCAGACATTCTATTCGAGCGCCTCATTGCGTGGGGCGTAGATACGATTTTCGGCCTTCCGGGAGATGGCATAGACGGGCTTTTTGAAGGTCTGAGGACGCACCAGGATAAGTTGAAGTTTATCCAGGTGCGGCATGAGGAAGCGGCGGCGTTCGCCGCGGTTGGCTATGCCAAATACACGGGGCGGCTGGGAGTATGCATGGCAACGTCGGGCCCGGGCGGAATTCATCTGCTGAACGGGCTCTACGATGCGAAGTGCGACCAGCATCCGGTATTGGCCATTACGGGGCACACCTTCCACGATCTGATCGGAACGCATTATCAGCAGGACGTAGATCTGGACAAGCTGTACATGGATGTCTCCGTCTATAACGAGCGCGTAATGGGCGCGGCGCATATGAGGGTTGCCGTCGATGAAGCGATACGCACGGCGCTGAGCCGCCGAGGGGTCGCGCACATCACGATTCCAAAAGACATTCAGGAATGGCCGGCGAATGACAAAGACCGTTCCAGCGCGAATATCGCCGGCCACAGCCAGGCTTCCTTTACGCGGAGTTATCCGGCGCCTTCGAGCACTTTGCTGGAACGGGCCGCGGCAATTCTGAATGAAGGATCACGGGTGGTGATGCTGGTGGGCGCGGGCGCTCTGGGCGCGCGGGAAGAAGTGCTGCAGGTGGCAGACCTGCTCGCAGCCCCGGTGGTGAAAGCGCTTCTCGGCAAAGCGGTGATTCCCGACCGCCACCCGCTGGCGATCGGCGGGATCGGCTTGCTGGGAACGGCTCCCTCTCAAGACGCGATGCAGGAATGCGACACCTTGCTGATGGTGGGCACCAGCTTCCCGTACATGGAGTTTCTTCCCAAGCCGGGCAAGGCGAAGTGCGTGCAGATCGAGATTGACGGATCGCGGATGGGGCTGCGCCATGCGGTAGACGTTGAGCTGGTGGGGGATGCAAAGGCTACGCTAAAAGCTCTTGCTCCCCTGCTGAGCCTTAAGAGAAAGCGCGGATTCCTGGAAGAGTGCCAGAACCGGATGAAGGACTGGAACGAGCTGATGGAGAAGCGCGGCACCCGCCCCGACATGCCCATGAAGCCGCAAGTGGTGACGCATACATTGAACCGCCTACTGGACGACGATGCGATCGTTTCCTCCGACAGCGGCACCATCGCCACGTGGTCGGCGCGCTATATCGAGATGCGCGGAGAGATGCAGTTCTCGCTTTCCGGCTCGCTGGCCACGATGGCGAACGGCCTGCCCTACAGTATTGGTGCGGCGGTTGCCTATCCGGGGCGGCAGGTCGTGTGCGTGGTGGGCGATGGAGGCTTGACCATGCTGATGGGCGAGCTGGCGACGATTGCCAAATACAAGCTGAACGTAAAGGTCATCGTTATCAAGAACAATGTGCTGGGGCAGATTAAGTGGGAACAGATGGTGGAGGACGCGAACCCGCAATTCGGCGTGGAGCTGCAGCCAATTGATTTCGCCAAAGTTGCCGAGGCGTGCGGCGCAACCGGCTTCACGCTGGAGAGGCCTGAGGATGCGGAGTCCATTCTGCGGCGGGCGCTCGATCATCCGGGCCCGGTGGTTGTGCAATGCGTGGTGGATCCCAACGAGCCGCCTTTGCCCGGCAACATCAACAGCAAGCAGGCGCTGAACTTCGCCGAAGCTCTGGCAAAGGGCGAAAAGGATCGCATGAAGATCATCAAAACCGTTCTCGAAGACAAATTCCGGGAGGTGATTTGAGGAGTATCTCCGGGGCGCGCCTGCTCGACAGCAGAATGATGGAGGCTCGATGAAGAAACCCGATTCTCCCGGCGGAGCGGCGGCATTGTCCGCGGGCACCGCCGGGACAAATCTCGCCAAGGACGTGGAGGTTGCCGAGCAACACCTGCGCGAGGGGAGATTTCAGAGAAGCCTGTCGCTTTTGGCGGGTGCAACGAGCCTGCTTACCGGGATGGAAGTCGCATACGAGCACTATCGCGGCAGCTACAGCCGCAGAGTGATGTATACGCCTGTCATCCTCAGCGGCATGTTATTTGGGGCGGGCATATTCGGTTTCTTCAGCGAGCGCGGCGCGCGCAATGTTCTTCGGCCGGTGGCTGCTCTGACGTTGGGCGACGGCGCACTGGGATTTTACTTTCACGTCCGCGGCATCGCGCGAAAGCCGGGCGGGTGGCGCCTGCCCATGACGAACATGATTATGGGGCCGCCTATCTTTTCGCCTTTGCTCTTCGGCATCAGCGCCTATCTGGGACTGATCGCTTCGTATCTGCGCCGGGAGAAAGCCGGGACTGCGCCGGAGGGGGACATTGCATGGTTCCCGCGCGCCGCAAACCCGCGCCACTGGACGCGAGCGCTTCCCGGCAGCGTATCGAAGCCGGAGAGCATCGGACTGGCGCAGGATATTCGCGAGGGACGCTTCCAAAAACAGATGGCGGCTGCCACGGCTATCTCCGCTTTTTTCAGCGGCTTTGAGGCCTTCTACTCGCACTACAAAAACAATTTTCGATATAAGGCGCAGTGGACGCCGGTGGTGTTGGCCCCCCTGCTCACGGGCGCGGGCATTGGCGCGGTGCGGAGCCGCAAGATCGCGCACACGGTGCTTCCCGCGCTTTCCGCCCTCGCCTTGGCGGATGGCGGCGTGGGTTTCTACTATCATGCGCGCGGAGTGCTGCGGCGGCCGGGGGGCAGAAAACATCTGCTCTACAACATCATGTACGGGCCGCCCATCCTGGCGCCATTGCTGTTTGCAGCATGTGGAATGCTCGGCCTCCTGGCGAGCTTGCTACGGAGAGAGAAATGAGTCCGATCCACCGTTCCCCGGAGGAAGACGGCGCATGGAAGGATGACCGAAAGCATGCGCAGCCGGGATACTATCCTGGATTTGACACGCTGAGCCAGCAAGCATTCTGGGACGAGACGACGCGGAAGAAGGTTCTCGATCGGGTAACGAACATCCCGGAGCTCTATTTCTTCAGCTCCGAGGAGATTCCGGTCATCCAGGCGGTATTCGAGCACATCCTTCCGCAGGATGACCGCGCCCTAGACAAGAAAATCCCCATCGTGCCCTTTGTGGACCAACGGCTTCACAAAAATCGCATGGACGGCTACCGCTACGCGAGTATGCCCCCGGATCAGGAGGCCTATCGGCTGGGCATCGCCGCAATCGAGGAGATGTCGCGCACCTTGCACAGCTGTGGATTTGCCGATCTGGTTCCCCTGGAACAGGACAGGCTGCTGGAATCTCTGCACGATGGAAAACCCCAAGCGGCGCATGAGATTTGGAAGCGCCTGCCGGTCCACCGCTTCTGGATGCTTCTGGTGCAGGACGCCGTCGAGGTTTATTACGCGCACCCTTATGCGTGGGACGAGATCGGCTTTGGCGGCCCGGCCTATCCGCGCGCCTACACGCGCCTGGAGCGCGGCGAGCCGGAGCCATGGGAAGTGGAGGAGCGGCGCTGCGAATGGAAACCGCCGGCAACCGCGGTCTCCCATAGATATGGCGCTCAGAAGAGCCCCATAGAGCATCCTGAGCCGGAACCGGATCAGGAGCAGCAAGAACAGGAGGGCGCGCATTGAAGAGGCCGCTGCTGGGAGCCTTCGAGACGATGAATGACGGGCACGCGGTTGGCCCCATCCAGAAGATCGATGTGCCGATGCGCCGTTTCGGGGAAGAGGAAGTGGATTACGTGGTGGTCGGTGTGGGCTCCGCAGGCGGGGTGCTGCTGCAGCGGT
>JANWJB010000164.1 GCA_025449575.1 Acidobacteriaceae bacterium | reverse complement strand
CCGGGGCAAAGGATCGCGCTGGGAGGCAGCCTCCCGCTCGGCTTCGCTGCGGTAGAGGCGGTCATCGTCGGAGAGCGAGTGCGAATAGAGCCGCACCACGTGCCCGTGCACAAAGGCCGGTCCCTTTCCCGAACGGCAGTGCTCAACCGCGCGCTGAAACACGGCATAGCACTCCACTGGATCGGTGCCATCCACCTCGGCAAAAAAGAAGTTGGGAAAGTTGGCGACCAGGTTGGAGATGTTTCCGCCCGGCGTATTGATCTCCACCGGCACCGAGATGGCATAGTCATTGTCTTCAACGACGAAGAGCACCGGCAGCTTGTGGTTGGAGGCCGAATTGATGGCCTCCCAAAATTCGCCCTCGCTGGTGGCTCCATCGCCCATCGAGACGTAGGAGACCTCATCGCCATGGAAGCGGACATTCTTGAAACTGCGATAGTCCCCATCCTGGCGCGCGGCCGCCTCCGGATGCCGGGAAAAATACCTGCCCGCTTCGGCGCAGCCGACGGCGTGCAGGCACTGGGTGGTCACGGCGGAGGAGGGACTGACGATGTTCAGCCGGGTGTCGCTCCAGTGGGAAGGCATCTGGCGGCCGCCGCTGGCGGGATCGGCGGCGGCTCCCACGGCCTGCAAAAGGTGGTCCTCCGCGGTGCTGCCCAGCGTTAAGGTGAGGGCGCGATCGCGGTAATAGGGAAAGAACCAGTCATACCCGGGACGGAGCGCCATGCCCGCGGCTACCAGCAAGGCTTCATGCCCGGCGCAGGAGATTTGGAAGAAGGTTTTCTGCTGCCGCTTGAGCAGGATTTCCCGGTCATCGATACGGCGCGAGAGGTACATGAGACGGTAGATCTCGCGCAGCCTCTCCGGTTCCAGCCCGGAGTAGCCTTTGGGTTTCTCGCGCTCCTGACTGCTAACCGCCATTTTCGCCATGCCGATCTTTGCCGCCTCCATCGGCTCGCTGCGACGCCCAAGAGGGGATATCGCCAGAGAATTCTAACTCTACAAGAACTATTTTGGACTATTTGACCGAGGTTTTCCCAGCATGTTTTAATCAGCGCGGTTTACAACATTCTCCGGGCAATGTGGGGAGGGGGGAGCCCGGCGCGGCCATCCTGTTCAGGACGGGCGGCGCAGAGCCTCCCTGACGTGTGCAGGAATCCGGAGAGAGTGTTCCAAAACAACCGCGGTTTGTCCGCCGGACTCCGGCGTCAAGCTACGGAAGCGCGCGCCCCTCCGGCGGAGGGCGTTCGCGCGAACTTTTCGGGGGATATGAATGCGTTTGCACCTCTTGTTGGCCTCTTTCCTTCAAAGCAGCAGCACCGGTTCGCTGCCTGGAAGGGATTTTCTCTGGATTGCTCTAAGCGTCGGGGTGTTGGGCCTGTTGTTCGCGCTGGTAATATCCCGTTCGGTGCTCTCTGCCGACACGGGGTTGGCAGAGATGCGCGCGATTTCAAACGCCATTCGCGAGGGCGCGGAGGCGTTCATGTCGCGCCAGTATGCAGCCATCGCGGTGATTGCGGTGTTGCTGGCCATCGCACTCTATTTCGGCTATAAGGTTTCGCCCTTCACCGCGCCGCTGGCCGGCAAGGTGGTAGTCAGCTTTCTGATCGGGGCCTGCTGCTCGGGACTATCCGGATATACCGGCATGTCGATCTCCATCCGCACCAACATCCGGGTAGCCAGCGCCGCGCGGACCAGCTTGGGGCGCGCCCTCCAACTGGCCTTGCGCGGAGGCGCGGTGACCGGACTGGTGGTGATCGCGCTGTCGCTGCTTGGCATAGGCATTCTGTTCTACTGCTTCGGCGGCCTCAAGGACCCGGCCCACGTTCCCTACCAGCTCGTCGGCTTCACCTTCGGAGCCTCGCTGGTGGCGCTGTTTGCCCAGTTGGGCGGCGGCATCTACACCAAGGCTGCCGACGTAGGCGCCGACCTGGTGGGCAAGGTCGAGGCAGGCATCCCGGAGGACGATCCGCGCAATCCGGCGGTGATCGCCGACCTGGTGGGCGACAACGTAGGCGACTGCGCCGGACGCGGAGCCGACATCTTTGAGTCGACGGCGGCGGAGAACGTAGGAGCCATGATCCTGGGGACGGCGCTCTATCCGGTCCTCGGCGTCAAGGGCATCCTCTTCCCTCTGGTGATCCAGGCGGTCAATCTGATCGCCAGCTTTATCGGGGTGCTGGTTGTCCGCAGCCGCGAAGACCAGGTTCCGATGGATGTGCTCAACCGCGGGTACTACGTGACCACTCTGCTGGCGCTCGCCGGTTTTGCGGCAGCGGTGTACTGGATGCTGCAGGGCCGCTGGTGGCTGCTAGCCTGCGGCGTCGTCGGCATCCTGATGTCGTTCCTGTTCGTTCGCATCACCGAGTACTACACGGAGATCCGCTATTGGCCGGTGCAGGCGATCGCCAAAGCCTCCCTTACCGGGCCGGCCACCAACATCATCAGCGGCCTGGCGGTGGGAATGGAGACACCGGCGGTACCGGTGTTGGTCATCGCCGCTGCGCTGCTGCTGAGCTACTATTTCGGGGTGCGCGGCTTGGCCGACGCCCCGCTGTCCACCTATGCGAAGGGCATCTACGGCACCGCCATCGCCACCATGGGCATGCTCTCCTCGGCCGCATACATTTTGGCCATGGACACCTTCGGGCCCATCACCGACAATGCCGGCGGCATTACCGAGATGTCAGACCAGCCACAGGTGGTGCGCGACCGGACCGATCTGCTGGACGCGGCGGGAAACACCACCAAGGCGCTCACCAAGGGCTATGCCATCGGATCGGCTGCGCTGGCCGCCTTCCTGCTCTTCTCCGCCTATCTGGAGACGGTGCACGACATCGTGGCCAACCGCTTTCACGACGCCGGCCTGATCATTCCGCCCAACTGGCAGTTCAACAACATCAACCTGGCCAGCGTTCCGGTCTTCGTGGGAGGGCTGCTGGGCGGCATGCTCACCTACCTGTTTTCCTCCCTGGCCATCCGGGCGGTAGGCCGGGCAGCCCAATACATCATCAAAGACGTCCGCGCACAGTTCGCTGAGAATCCCGGCATCATGATCGGAACGTCGAAACCGGACTACGGCCGCTCCGTGCGCATCGTCACAGGCGCGGCGCTGCGGGAGATGATCCTGCCCGGCGCGCTGGTGGTGTTCATGCCGCTGGCGGTGGGGCTGATCTTCAAGAACCTGAGCACGACCTTCCACATCCGGATGGTGGGCGAGATTTTACCGACGATCAATGGGCACACGATCAATCTGGCGGGAGCTGAAGCGGTGGCCGGCCTTCTGATGGTGGGCACCATCAGCGGCATCCTGCTGGCCATGCTGATGAACAATGGCGGCGGCGCTTGGGACAATGCGAAAAAGCACATCGAGAGCGGCGCGCATGGCGGCAAGGGATCAGAGCCGCACAAGGCCGCCGTGGTGGGCGACACGGTCGGCGATCCCTTCAAGGACACCGCCGGACCTTCGCTGCATGTGCTGATCAAGCTGCTGGCGACGGTCACGCTGGTGTTGGCACCGCTGTTTCTCTAGCCTGTATTGCTCCAGCTTGAAGTTGGCGCCCCGCTGCCGGAAAAGCTCACCGCCGCCATTCTTCGCGAGAGCGGAGAACGGCGGCGAGTGGGCAGACACAATAGTGTTCGATCAGGCCGTTCTGCCCGCCTGTTCTCCCGGCAGCGCCTG
Source organism: Acidobacteriaceae bacterium (assembly GCA_025449575.1). GTDB lineage: Bacteria > Acidobacteriota > Terriglobia > Terriglobales > Acidobacteriaceae > PALSA-350. Next base: position 29,487 of record JANWJB010000164.1, on the reverse strand, counting down.
CTCGGCGCGAGGCGTGGTGATGAGCGGCTTGCGATTGCGGACGACGGCATAGATTCCGGCCGCAATTACCGCTCCGATGCATGGAGCGACGATAAATAACCACAACTGTTGCAATGCCCATCCTCCGGCGAAGATAGCCGGCCCGATGCTCCGCGCGGGATTGACCGACGTATTGGTGATGGGAATGCAGATCAGATGGTCCACGGTAAGCACCAGACCGATGGCAACGCCGGCAAAGCCGACCGGAGCGGCAATGTCGGTTGAGCCCAGCACCGTCAATACCAGGAACATGGTCAGAATGACTTCCGCGATGAAACCGGCGGCCATCGAATAGTGGTCCGGAGAATGCAAGCCATAGCCGTCGGAGCCCAGGCCGGAGACGGCAGCGCTGTAGCCGCCCGCGATTCCATGCGCGATGACGAGCACCAGAGCGGCGGCGAGAATAGCGCCGAGGATCTGCGCGATCACATACATTACGGCGTCTTTGCCGCCAATTCTTCTGGAGCAGAAGACGCCCAGAGTCACGGCGGGGTTGATGTGGCATCCAGAGACCGGCCCGATCGTGTAGACCATGACCAGCAGCGACAGGCCGAAGGCGAGAGCGATGCCGATATTGCCAATATGAGAGCCGGCGAGGACCGCGCTTCCCACCCCACTAAAGACCAGCACAAATGTCCCGACAAATTCCGCGAAATACTTGTTCATGGCGCCTCCTTTGAAAGGCGAACCAGTATAAGCGGAGGACTTGGATCAACGCAGGAAAAAGTTTGCGGTTGGGCGAAGGACTCGACGCAAAGGGCCGTTTCACCACAAATGGCCGCGCGTGGCCGGTTGGCCAATCCATACCCTGAGTCAAAATTCTAGCGCTGGCTGGAGGCCGTCTCATCCGCGGGCAGAGCCTGGACCCGGCTGTGCCTGACACTGTAACCAAAATAAATGATCAAGCCGACGGCCAGCCAGATCACCAGGACCTCCCATGTCAGCAGGGGAAGCGAGACCATCAGATAGAACGAGAGGCCCATGCCGAGGATAGGGACCAGCGGGACCAGCGGCGTGCGGAAGGGGCGCTCCAGATCGGGATAGCGGCGGCGCAGGACCCAGACGCCGGCGCAGACGATGACGAAGGCCAGCAGCGTACCCATATTGACTAGCTGCGCCAGCTTGTCGATGGGCAGCAGCGCGGGGAGGAAGGCGACGATGCTTCCGACGACGATGTTGGAGATCCACGGGGTGCGAAATTTGGGATGGATAGCGGAGGCCCAGGGCCAGAGCAGCCCATCTCTGGACATCGAGTAGAAAACGCGGGACTGGCCCAGCAACATCACCAGCATCACGGTCGCCAAGCCGAGAACGGCCCCGATCTTGACCAGCAGGCTGCCCCAGGCGAAGCCGGTGACGTCAATGCCTAAGGCCACCGGATCGGCGACGTTGAGCTGGCGATAATTCACCAGTCCGGTCAGCACCACCGACACGACGATGTAGAGCACGGTGCAGATGACCAGCGAGCCGAGAATGCCGATGGGCATATCGCGTCGCGGGTTGCGAGCCTCCTGCGCGGCGGTCGAGACGGCGTCGAACCCGATGTAGGCGAAGAAGACGGTAGCCGCGCCGACGGCGATTCCATGAATGCCGAAGGCTCCGCCCGGCTGCGCGGGAGGAATAAAGGGATGCCAGTTGGCGTGCGCGAGGCCGGGATGGTGAATCAGATAATCGGCTCCGAGAACCACAAAGAGGCCGACGATCGAGAGCTTGACGATCACCATCGCCGCGTTGAGGTTAGCCGATTCCTTGATCCCGATCACCAGCACCGCCGTCACCGCGAGAATGGCGAGGAAAGCGACCAGGTTGAAGACGCCTGTAACGTGCGGAAGCCCGGCGACAGGCGTGCCGGCCGGCAGCGAGGCGAGCGGCTCCCAACGATTCCCATAGAAGTAGAGCGCGGTTCCGTATGTGGTAGTGAAGCGCGGCGGCAAGTAGATATGTAACTGCTCCAGCAGGCTGACAAAGTAGCCGGACCAGCCGGAGGCGACAGTGGCGGCCCCAAAGCCGTATTCCAACACCAGATCCCAGCCGATGATCCAGGCAACCAGCTCGCCCAGGGTCGCGTAGCCATAGGTGTAGGCGGAGCCGGCGATGGGAATGATGGAGGCGAACTCGGCATAGCAGAGAGCGGCAAAGGCGCAGGTGATGCCGGCGAAGACGAAACTGAGCGCGATGGCCGGACCGGCGTATAGGGCGGCAGCCTGCCCGGTGAGCACAAAGATGCCGGCGCCGACAATGGCCCCGATGCCTAGCGTAGTGAGGTGTACAGGGCCGAGCGACCGCTTGAGGGTATACTCGCCCTCCTCGCTGGCCTCGCGGCCGAGCAGCGAGAGAGGCTTGGTTGCCAGAAGTCGCGCCATAGGCCCGATCACCCTCCTGAAAATGCGTTTGCTCTTAGGCAGAAGACATAGAAGTGATGGTGCATGTCAATCGAATTCGGGAATGCCGTGGGGAATTCCGCGGCGATGCGGCGGAATCGCTCCGGGGGGGCATTGCCATCGTTGTCGTTGGGCTCTGCCCTGCCCGGACGATTCTCTTCCCTACCCCCCGGCCAGCAGGAGAAATTCTTTGGCCAACTCGCGGGTGGATTTCGTTCCGGGCAATAGCGCGGAAATGACGGAGACCGAATCGGCTCCAGCGCCGAGCACGGAGCGGCAGGAGGCCTGCGTGATACCGCCGATGGCCACCAGCGGCTTTGTGGTCCGCCCGCGCGCGGCGCGCAGCCCATCCAGTCCCAGCACTGGATCGGGATTCAGCTTGGAAGATGTGGCGTAGATGGGCCCGATGGCCAGGTAGTCCACCGGGCTGGCGTCGGCCTGAGCAAGCTGGCGCGGGCTGTGTGTGGAGAGCCCGAGGACTGCGCCGGGTTCCAACAGAGCGCGGGCCTCCGCCGGCTCCATGTCCTCTTGGCCCAGATGGACGCCGTCGAAGGCGGCTGCACGGCAGAGCGCGGCACGATCGTTCAAGATGAGCCGGCACTCGGGAGAGGGAAAGACGCCGCGCAGCAGCGCGGCCGTCTGCAGAACTTTTTCGTCGCAACCATCTTTATCGCGGTACTGCAGAAAGCGCACTCCGGCCTCGCGGAGCTGGCGCGCAAAGGTTTCAACAGGAATGCCCGCGCGCGCCAGCAAGCCGGCGTCGAGGATGGGATAAAGCCGGGGAAGCGTGAAGGGCGCGGCCATGAGGCTAGACTCTAGGATTCCAGCTTGGCTCTCATCGCCGCTTGAGTATCCGCCGATGGGCCGTACATGCCAGGGATGGGGATATTCAAAAGACGCAAGTAGACGCTTAGCTGTCCGCGGTGATGAATGAGATGGTTGAGGAACCATGTGCGCAGGGCAAGATGACGCGGCATGGTGAAAACAGTCTTCTCGCCCATGAGCAGGCTCCAGGAGCCCTCCAGCTCAGCATCGCCGGCGGCAGCGATGAGCGCGCGCGCATCCTTCGCGTGTTTGTCGAAAGTGGCGAGAGCCTCTTCGCGGCTGGAAACGGCATAAGGATGGAACTGCTGCTGGCCATCGGCCGGTTTGAGGTTTCGGGAGTCATGGCGCAGCACGTAATCGCCCCAGCGCGTGATGGAGGCCACATGACCGGCCAATTGCCCCAGCGTCATTGATTTTTCATGCGGGCGAAATTCGAGATTTCCTTCCGGCAGGCATTCGAGCAATTGCCTGGTGTGGGACATTTCTTCATCGAAGCCGGCGAGCAAATCCTGACTCAGAGCGGGCATGGCGTTTCTCCTTAGTTTCTATCGAATCGGATTCTAGTTGTGAACGGCAAGCTCTTCGCGCCGGGCCTTTTCCCTCTCGAAGAAGCGCTCCATGAACTTGGTATCGAATTTACCGTTGCGGAACTCCGGATCCTGGAGAATGCGGCGATGCAAAGGGATCGTAGTGTGAATGCCCTCCACCACGAACATCTCCAGAGCGCGCTCCATGCGGGCAATCGCTTCGGCACGGTCCTTGCCGTGGACGATCAACTTGGCAATGAGCGAATCATAATAGGGCGGAACGATGCCCTCGGAGTATTGGGCGGTGTCCACGCGGACGCCGTGGCCGCCGGGAACGTTGAAGGCGGTGATCCGGCCGGCGGAGGGAGTGAACTTCTCCGGATGCTCGGCATTGATGCGGCATTCGATGGAGTGGCCCACAATGGGCAGCGGCTCGGGCACGATGCTCTCCAGCGTCTCGCCGTCGGCGATGCGGAGCTGCGCTTTCACCAGGTCCAGGCCGGTGACGGCTTCCGTGACCGGGTGCTCCACCTGAATGCGAGTATTCATCTCGATGAAGTGGAGCTTGCCTTCTTCATCCATCAGGAACTCCACGGTGCCGGCGTTTTGATAACCGATCGAGGTGAGGCAGCGCTTGAGAGTTTTTCCAATCTCCTCGCGCAGCTTGGGCGTGACCTGGAGCGAGGGAGCCTCCTCAATGAGCTTCTGGTGACGGCGCTGAATGGAGCACTCGCGCTCCCCTAGCGAGGTGACATTTCCGTGCTCATCGGCCAGAACCTGGAATTCAATGTGCCGGGGCTGTTCGATGAACTTCTCCATATAAAGGTCGCCGTTGCCGAAAGCATTGGCGGCCTCGGTGTGGGCGGCTTGGAAGAGCCCCGGCAGTTCATCCGCGGAGCGGATCACGCGCATGCCGCGGCCGCCGCCGCCGGCCGAGGCCTTCAGGATGACGGGAAAACCGATGGTGCGCGCCCATTCCAGAGCGTCGTCCTCGTTCTGCAGCACGCCGTCGGAGCCGGGCAGGATGGGCACGCGGGCGCGGCGCATGGCCTGGCGCGCTTTTTCCTTCTCGCCCATCAGGCGAGTGACCTCCGGGGGCGGTCCGATGAACTTGATGTTGGAGGCGCGACAGACCTCGGCAAAGTTGGCGTTTTCACTCAGCAGCCCATAGCCGGGGTGGATGGCGTCGACGTTGGCAATCTCCGCCGCCGAAATCACCGCGGGAACATTCAGGTAGCTTTCGGTTGAACGCGGAGGCCCGATGCAGATCGCCTCGTCGGCAAAGCGGACGTGGAGGGAGTGACGGTCGGCCTCGCTGTAGATCGCAACAGTGCGTATGCCCAGTTCCTTGCAGGCACAGATGACGCGAAGCGCAATCTCTCCGCGATTAGCGATAAGAATTTTTCGAAACATAGATTCAACTGCGGCGCAGCGCAAAGAGGGGCTGGCCGTACTCCACCGGCTGGCCGTTGTTCACCAGACGCTTCACGATTTCTCCCTCGGCGTCCGATTCAATTTCATTCATTAACTTCATGGCTTCCACGATGCAGAGCACCTGGCCATCTTCCACGCGGTCCCCTATTTTGACGAAAGCGGAGGTTCCCGGGGAGGGCGATTCATAAAAGGTGCCGACGATGGGCGACTTGACGATGTGCAGATCTGCGTCTTCCTGCGGCGGCGCAGTCGAGGGGTCCGCGGGGGCATGAGGCGCGGCGGCGGAGACTTGTCCGGCGGCGAGCAGACTGCTGAGGCGAACCAGATCGTGCGCCGAAGCGGCGTCGCCCGCCGGAGCGGCGAACTGAATGCGAATCTTCACGTCGGCCCGTTCCAACTCAAACTCGCCGATGTTGTTCTCTTTGAGAAACTCAACCAGCTCTCTCAGTTCTTTGCTTTCTTCAGGCGTCATCTTTCTCTCATATTGACCCGGACGGAGCGATGGCCGGCGGTCGAACTCCCGGCGAACCGACATTTCAGGACGGCTCTAGAGTTCCGTCCATGCTGTAGGCGCAGGGGTGAGTACGCGCGCTCCGTCCCCGGTGACAGCTACCATATCTTCGATGCGAACTCCGAAGCGGCCGGGCAGATAGACTCCCGGTTCAATGGTGATAACCATTCCGGAAACGAGGAGCTGTTGTTCGGCCGCAGCGAGGCGAGGCGCTTCATGAATCTCAAGGCCAACGCCGTGACCGGTGGAATGAGTAAAAAAATCGGCTAAGCCGGCTTTGCGGAGCACGCTGCGCGCAGCCTCATCAACCTCGCCGCAGGAAACGCCGGGCCGCACAATGTCAACCGCCGCCCGTTGCGCCTCCCGCACAGCATCATACGCGAAGCGCTCACGCCGCGTGGCTTTCCCCAGAAAGAAGGTACGAGTCATGTCGGAGCAATAACCATTGAGAATAACACCGAAGTCGAGGGTGACGAAGCCGCGGCGAGGCAGCGGGCGCGAGGTGGCGCGGCCGTGAGGAAGGGAGGAGCGCGGACCGCTGGCGACGATGGTGTCAAACGACATGCCGTCGGCTCCATGCATGCGCGCCGCAAGTTCCAGCATGCCGGCCAACTCGCTCTCCGGCATGCCGGGGTGCACGCGCGGCAGCAGATCGGTAAAGAGCTTTACGCCGAGATGAGCCGCCCGCTCGATCAGCTTGAGCTCGCCGGCATCTTTGATCATCCGCAGGTTGTGGACCAAGGGCGCACCGAGCGGGCGGAAAAAGCGCGCTCCGCCTGCGCGGCCCCGAGCCTGGACACCCCGAGCCTGGGCACCCCGAGGCTGGACCACGGAACGGCGAAACAGGTCGAGGTCCGCGACGGTTGTATGCGCGGCATCGAAGCCGCAATGCGCCGCGCCGCTAGCGGCCAGCCATGCGCAGGCTTCCCCCTGCGCCGATTTGGCCGCAATGCGCACCCGCGCGGCGCGCGTCTCCTGGGCGGCCTGTACCGTATAGCGGCCATCGGTGAACAGAATGGCCTCTTTCGCAGCGAGCGCTAGCGCGCCATTGGAGCCGGAAAATCCGCAGAGGTAGCGAATGTCCGGCAGATGCGTAATCAGCAGCGCATCAACGCCGTCTTCGCGCATAGCGCGCCGCAAACGGCGCAGACGCTGGCTATGCTCGGTTCCGGTGGAGGTACGGGAATGTCTCATGAGGCCTTCCAAAGAGAAATCGCTCTAGCTTACCGGCGGCTCCTCTAGCGTATGGCGCGTATGGTCCGCTTTTGCCGCGGCCGCACGGATTGCGGTTTCTTGGGCTGTACAACGTCGGGTTGGCGGAGGCTGGGCTGCATGCCCGGCGTGGATTGCAGGTCCATCCACTCATCTAATCGAGACCGCTTGAAGCGCCAGCGGTTGCCCAGCTTGAACGCAGGAATAAAACCCTCTGACGCGTATTTATAAAGCGTATCGGGGCTGATCCCTAAATAGTCCGAGGCCTGCCGGATGTCCATCACCTCGCGAATCTCAGCCTTCTGCGGCTCTGTCCTCATAGGGAAACTCTCCTCGGCAAATGTTGGGGGAGGAATACCGCGGAAGACACATGTCAACCCGCGCTCTGCCTGTATACCGCTTTTCGCATGGTTCTACAAGAAGCCTTGCCGGAGTTTCCGGGTTTGCACCGGGTTTTGTATGCCGGGAAGAGCGGGAACTCGATCGGAATGGCGGCAGAGCTTGAGTAAGTAATGGGATGGTGACGCAAGGCATTGTGGAGTATCAGGCGGGGTTCTCCCCGCACCGGCGCCCTCAAGAGATACATGAGGGTTGCCATACAAGCTATTGATAGAGCGGCTATAGCTTCCATTCCCATTTTGGCAATCGCGGGTGCGAAAAGCCTCCTGCTTGACCTGTGGTTCCGGCGATTTGGGGGGATGTGTACAGAATCGGTTCGCGTGCTTTCATTTGCTTCCGATGAGCTGGTTTACTTCTTGTGAGGCGGCGTGCGCTCTCTATTCCTTTGCTGGGCAAATTCAATTCGGCCGGGGTGGCTACCGAGGTCTTGGCAGAGGCAAGTTGTCACAGCTTTCGATCAGCCCCATAATAAAAAGGCGACCCTAACGGTCCGCATTCCAACACCAACGTCTGGAGCGAGAGGCGCACTCCCAATGGCGGCTACCCTGCACGTGAAAGTGCTGAGCGATTTACCCATTGGGTGCTGTGCGACGCTGGCTGCGCTGGACCTCCCGGAGGCAATTCAAGGACAACTGCTGCACCTTGGTTTTGTGCCGGAGACGCGGGTGCTGGCGTTGCGGCGTGCCCCTGCGGGGGATCCGACGGTTTACTGCGTGGATGGCGCGGAGATTGCGCTGCGCCGGGAGACGGCGCAATTTATCGCCGTGACCAGTGTCTGCAAGGCGGACCGCGAGGCGCTCCGATGAGCGACTGCTGCGATACGGGCGGAACCGTAACCCTGGCGCCTCCGCGTTCGGGAAAGCGGGGCCAGACACCAGGTCAGACAGCGGCGAAGATCTCGACAGTAGCGCTGGTGGGTCCGCCGAACTGCGGCAAATCGACCCTCTTCAACCGGCTCACGGGACTGCGGCAAAAGGTAGCGAACTATCCCGGCGTCACGGTGGAACAGCACTTTGGGCGAATGGGCGGAGTAGGCCGCGGCGACCTGGTGCTCATCGACCTGCCGGGCATACATAGTCTGCACACATTCTCAGAAGATGCGCGGGTAGCGGTAGACGTGCTTCACGGCAACATGCCGGGGACGCCGGCGCCCGACGCGGTGCTGCTGGTGCTGGACGCGCTGCACCTGAACCGGCAACTGATGCTGGCCGCTCCCGTACTCGCGCTGGGACTGCCGACGCTGGTGCTGTTGAACATGGCCGACCTGATGGAAGCGCAGGGAGGCAAGATCGATGTGCTGGCGCTGGCGCGGGAACTGGGAGCGCCGGTGGCCATGATCTGCGCAACCAAGGGCAATGGGCTGGACGCCATTGCGCGCTTTGTCAATCGGCTCTCCGGATCGCCGGAAGCGCTGGCCGCCCCGGTGCAGTTGCCGGTGCTGCAGAACGTGGCTTCATGCCGCCAATGGGCCAATGGGGTCAGCGCGCGCACCAACTACAAGGCTCCGCTTTCCTCCCTCTGGACGCGCCGGCTGGACGCCGTGCTGCTGCACAAAGTTGGGGGTCCGCTGATCTTTCTCGGCGTGGTGATCGGCGTCTTCCAGGTAGTGTTCGCCGCCGGCCTGCCATTGAGCAATTGGCTGGACAAGATTTTGAGCCAAGCGGGCGGGGCGCTGGCGGGCATCTTCCCCGCGCACTGGCTGCAGGTTCTGGTGCGCGATGGGGTGTGGAACGGCATGCAGGCGGTGATGATTTTTCTGCCCCAGATCCTGCTGCTGTTTCTGGTGATTGGGATCCTCGAAGACTCCGGCTACCTGGCGCGAGCGGCGCTGATCGCCGACCGGGTAATGCGCTCGATCGGGCTAAACGGCAAAGCCTTTATCCCTCTGCTCTCCGCATACGCCTGCGCGGTGCCGGCCATCATGGCCACCCGCACCATTGAGAACAAGCGCGACCGCATGGCCACCATTCTGGTGGCCCCATTCATGACTTGTCCGGCGCGGCTGCCAATCTACACCCTGATGATCGCCGCCTTCATTCCTGACCGGCATATTCTGGGCGACTTGTTCGGCATGCGCGCGGCGGTAATGCTGGGACTTTACCTGTTGGGCTTTTTGGCCGCTCTGGGGACGGCGCGTCTGCTGAAGTCCTCCGTGCTCAAGGCCAGCGCCGCGCCTTTCATTTTGGAGCTGCCGCAATACCGCTGGCCCACCTTCCGGTCCATGGGGCTGCGCCTGCTGGACCGCGGCGGAGTCTTCGTGAAGCAGACGGGAACCGTAATCCTGGCGGTGACGTTTGTGCTTTGGCTTCTGAGCATTGTGCCCATCCATGCGGGAGAGATGGCTTCTTTGACGGGCAGCGTGATTGGCCGGCTGGGCCACTTCATCGAGCCGGCGATCCGGCCTCTGGGCTTCAACTGGAAGATAGGGATCGGGCTGCTCAGCTCGGTAGTCGCGCGCGAGGTGATCGTGGGCACGCTGGGCACGCTCTACGGAGCCGATCCGGCGACCCATTCGCTGGGCCTGCAGGCGGCGCTGCGGCACGACCTCACCTTGGGCGGCGCCATGGCGCTGGTGGTCTTCTTCGCCTTTGCCATGCAGTGCACTTCCACGCTTGCCGTAGTGCGCCGTGAGACCAATAGCTGGAAATGGCCGGCGGCGCAGTTTCTCTATATGACCGGCCTGGCCTATATCGCGGCGCTGGGAACCAACCAGATTCTGCTGCACCTTCACTAAAAATCGACCTAAGTCGCCGGTAAAGCGCAAAAACAGCGCCACGATTCTGCGAAAATAAGAGAGTGGAAACTCAACCTGCAAAGGCTGGACGATGATCTCTGTCAGCAATGTGAGTATGCGTTACGGGTCCAAAGTTCTATTTGACGAGGTGTCGACCCAGTTCATCGCCGGACGGCGTTATGGCCTGACGGGGCCTAACGGGGCCGGCAAGACGACCTTTATGCAACTGCTCTCCGGTGAGATGGAGCCGCAAAAGGGAGTGGTGGTGCGGCCGCGGAAATTGGGCGTGCTCCGCCAGGACCAGTATGCGTTTGACGCCCTCCGGGTGATCGACACCGTCGTGATGGGCAACCGCGGGCTATGGGCGGCGCTGGAGGAGCGCGACGCGATCTACTCCAAAGCCGAGCTGACCGATGAAGACGGAATGCGGCTGGGGGAGCTGGAAGGCATAGTGGGAGAGGAAGACGGCTACACGGCGGAGAGCGACGCCGCGATACTGCTGCAGGCCCTGGACATCCCCGACGACTTTCACGAGCGCAAGATGAGCGAGCTGCAAGGCGGCCAGAAGGTGCGGGTGCTGCTGGCGCAGGCGCTCTTCGGCAAGCCGCAGGCGCTGCTGCTGGACGAGCCGACCAACTCGCTCGATCTGGACTCGGTACAGTGGCTGCAACATTTCCTACTGCAGTTTGAAGGCGCGCTGATCGTGATCTCGCACGACCGCCACTTTCTAAACAGCGTTTGCACGCACATCGCCGACATCGACTACCAGACCATCATCACCTACCCCGGCGGTTACGACGACATGGTGCTGGCCAAGACCCAGGTCCGGTCGCGGCTGGAGGCGGAGAATGCGCAGCGGGAGAAGAAGATCGCGCAGTTGAACGAGTTCATCGCGCGCTTTTCCGCCGGCACTCGGTCCAGCCAGGTCACCTCGCGCAAAAAGGAGGTGGAGCGGCTGCAAACCACCGAGCTGGCACGCTCCAACATCCAGCGGCCTTATATCCGCTTCGATATGTTGCGGCCTTCCGGCAAGTACATTTTGGCGTTCGAGCAACTCTCCAAGGGTTATGACGGCACGCCGATAATCCGTGATTTCAGCGCTGAGGTGATGCGCGGCGAACGGGTATGCCTGATGGGGCGGAACGGCGCCGGCAAGACGACCCTGCTGAAATCGCTGCTGGCCAATGTGCCGGAGCATGCCGAGGCCGGTTTCACTATCGACGGCGGCGGCGCCAAGTGGGGGCATGAGGCGCAGATCGGCTACTTCCCGCAGGATCACCTCGGCTCGATTGAGCGCGGCATCACGGTGGCGGAGTGGCTGCACCGCTTCGATCCCAAGGCGGCCAAGGAAGACATTCGCGGCCTGCTGGGACAAATGCTCTTCAGCGGCGAGGAGGGATTGAAGATGACCGACGCCCTCTCCGGCGGAGAAGCCGCGCGGCTGATCTTCTGCCGGCTGATGCTGCAGAAGCCGAACGTGCTGCTGCTGGACGAGCCGACCAATCACCTCGATCTGGAGACGATCAATGCGCTGAATATCGCGCTGCAGCGCTATGAAGGCACGGTGCTGCTGGTAACCCACGATCAGGACTTGATCGATGAAGTGGGCACGCGCATCTGGCACTTCGAACACGGGGCGATTGAAGACTTCAAGGGGCCCTATGAGGAGTACATGGCGGCCACCGGCGCGGCTGCGCGCTAGCATTTCCACCTTTACTTTCACCAATGCCGCAGGGATTGTGAACGCGGGTTGAACCAGCCAGCGTTGCGATCTTCCCCGGAAAGGAACGCGTCGGCTGTGGCGCCAATTCTGAACGCTCAGAAGATCACCAAAGCATTTGGAGCCGCACCGCTCTTCCGCGAGATCTCGTTCACGGTGGGTGACGGCGCCCGCATCGGGCTGATCGGGCCGAACGGCTCAGGCAAATCGACGCTTCTCGGACTGCTCGCCGGCTCGATCGAGCCCGACAGCGGCGAGGTGCAGAGTCGGAAAGGCGCGCGACTGAGCCTGGTAGCGCAGGAATCCCACTTCGAAGGCGGCCAGAGCGTGTGGTCGATTCTGGAAACCGCCCTTCGGCGATCCAATCGCGGTGAACATGCACCGCACTCCGATGCCATCGCGAACAATGAGTGGCAAGGAATTCTCCGCGAGACGTTGGGCCGCGCCGGCTTTGTGGACTTCGATGCCGAGGCTGCCGGCCTCTCCGGCGGCTGGCGGAAGCGCCTGGCAATTGTCCAGGCATTGATTGAAGAGCCCGACGTCCTCCTGCTCGACGAGCCCACCAACCATTTGGATTTGGGCGGAATCGAGTGGCTCGAATCATCGCTCCGCGGCGCGCCCTTCGCCTGCATCGCCGTCAGTCACGATCGATATTTTCTTGAGAATGTGACAACAGAGACCATCGAGTTGAATCGTGCCTATCCGCAAGGCATTCTGCGCGTGAACGGCCCTTATAGCGAGTTTCTTGAGAAAAAGGAAGCCTTCCAGGAAGCGCAAATCAAGCGGCAGGAGACGCTAAGCAACCGCGTGCGTACTGAGATTGATTGGTTGCGCCGCGGCCCCAAAGCGCGTGCGACCAAGGCCAAGGCCCGCATTGGAAAGGCCAACAGCCTCATTGCCGAGTTGGCGGAGATCACGGCTCGGAATCGCACCGCAGTGACATCCATTGAATTCACCCAGACTGAGCGGCAGTCCAAGCGCTTGATTGAGTTGGAGGGCGTGAGCTTTCGGACGGCCAATACCACGCTCTTCGGCGGCATCGACTTCGCCGTGACGGCCGGGATGCGGCTAGGACTGGTGGGCCAGAACGGCAGCGGCAAGACTACCTTGCTCCGGCTGCTGCTTGGAGAACTTCCCCCGGCAGAAGGCAGGGTCCGCCGTGCGAACGCGCTGCGCACGGTGTATTTTGACCAGAACCGGCCGCTGCCCGAAGGCGTGACCCTGCGGCGCGCCCTTTCTCCGGACAGCGATTCGGTTATCTATCAGGACCGCACGATCCATGTGGCTTCGTGGGCGGCGCGTTTTCTCTTCAGCGGCGAGCAGCTCAACCAGCCGATAGAACGGCTGTCCGGAGGAGAACGAGCTCGCGTGCTGATTGCCCGGCTGATGCTTGAACCTGCAGACGTGCTGCTGTTGGATGAGCCAACCAACGACCTCGATATTCCGACGCTGGAAGTTCTGGAGGAAAGCCTACTCGAATTCCGCGGCGCCATGGTGCTGGTGACCCATGACCGCTACCTGCTCGATCGGGTGTCCACGACGGTGCTGGGCTTGGACGGGCGTGGAAATGCAGGCAGTTTTGCCAACTATGCGCAGTGGGAATCTTGGCAGAGGGAGGTGGCGCGCAGCAGCCCTGCCGGCCAACGAGAGATACGGTCCCCTGCCCAACCCGAACCTACTTCCCTTCTGACTACCGCGCCGCCCGCGACGAAGAAGAAGCTCTCCTATCTGGAGGCGCGGGAGTTTGCCGGCATCGAGCAGCGCATTCACACGGCGGAGGAGACGCTGGCGCAGGCGCGCCGAGCCTTGGAAGATCCGGCGATCGCGACCCATGCAACCGAGCTCCAGCTTGCTCTTCTTCAAGAAGAGCAAGCACGGCAGGCGGTAGATGCACTCTATCTTCGCTGGGGGGAACTTGAGGCCAAAACGTAGAACTCCCTTTTTTTTCTAGCTAGCTAGAACCATTTGTTATCCATGCGGCGAAGCCAATGCGGCAGGTGCTTCGCCAGAGCCGTGACGCACCGTCGCCCGCCTGATGGCCGAGTTGCGGGAGCTTGGCGTGCTGTCCAACAAAATGATCTCCCAACTTGTCGGCTTGGCTCCGCTAGAGCGGACCGCTCGGAGACGCGCCCGGGGCTCAGTTGGCGGCAGCGCCAGTCCCCCGGAAGAGCCAGCGGGCGAGACGCCGGCGTAGCGGCTCGTACTCAGGGTTGGAGAAGTAGACCTCGCGATTGAGCAGCATGAGGACCTGGACGGCTTCCACACGCGGGTCGCCGGAGTCCAGCGTTCCCAATTGCAGTGAGTTCAAGGCATACTCGTCGGCCAGGTATTCGATGGCATGGCCCAAAATTTCCAAAGCGCGCCCATTGACAGGAGTGATGTGGCGGCGCCCGGCGGCGATGGAACCGCGATGCATCTCGGCCAAGCCGGCCGCATAACGGCGGTTCCCGCTCACAGGCCGGGGCTCGACCCGCGCGTGGCCTACGAGCCCACTGCCGTGCCGAGCCGGGGCGGCCTCCGGGTTTCCCTCGGGCGCGCGCCAGCCATGAACGGATTCCACGCCGCTTTGCAGCCCACCTTCCAAGTAACCGCTTAAAACAGATGCCGTCGGCATAGCTTCCCTCTCCGTCGTCAATTCGTCACTGCCAGTGCAGCGCGGCGCTTGGTCTGTGTTGCCAATGCTGCCGCCGCCCTCGCTCTTCGTCCCTTCGTTCCCCCCCCGGAAATTTGGGAGAAAGATTGGGCGCTCCGCGTTTCGGGGCCTCGTCGCTCCGAACCCCGCAGTGCGCCCGGGAGCGGGTGTAACGAGGGGACAGCTACCGGAACTATCGACGGAAAAGAGGAAATCATGAGGAGGAATCGCCGCCCGGTCTTACCAAGGCGCCGGCGCGGTTGGAGCCAGCGGGGGCTTCAGTGTAAGCTAGAGCTACATCGATTAAGAGCAAGCCTTACAGCATCTTCCACAAGGCTTGATTCAACTTTGTTTCCGCAGCTCCGTGGCGGAAGGTCCGCGGACTTCTGTTGTTGAGCGGTTTCGCCCGTCCTCAGCAGCACAACCGGAACAACTGGCATACGCCGAACGGGTTTGGATGCACGCGCCTGAGTACTTTTGGAATTACCTGCCGCTTCTCATGCAGATTGTCGCCGCCCTGGCGCTAGGCGGGGCAATGATCTTCACTTCCCGGCACATCGGGCGCCGGCGCAGCACGGCGGTTAAGCTGGCGACATATGAATGTGGCATTGTGGCCGAGGGCGACGCCCGCGGCCGCTTCGCCGTGCGCTTCTACATGGTCGCCATGCTCTTCATCCTCTTCGATGTAGAGGCGGTTTTCATGCTCCCGTGGGCGCTGATATACCGCGATCTGCCAAAAATTACCGGATCGCGGCTCTTCGGCTTCTGGGAGATTCTGGTTTATCTCGGCTTCGTCGGGGTAGGCCTTTTTTATGTCGCAAAGAAAGGGATTTTGGACTGGGCTGAGGACAAGGGCGATCTCTAGATCGCGGGCCCACGCTATACGTCACGACTATGGATTCTGCTGAAAAACAGGCCTCGCCGGATGCGCAGGAAAAGGACGCCGTTCTGCAAGCCCATGCGGAAAACCGTGCGGTTTCCGCGCTGGCCGCCGCGGGGCCGGAATGGATCGTCGACGCCCGCTTCGACAAGAAGGAACTCACGCTCTGGATTGCACGCGATGGCATCATCGCTGCAGCCGCCGCCCTCAAAGCTGCCGGATACAACTTTCTCTCCGACGTTACATGCGTGGACTGGAGCCCCAACGAGCCTCGCTTCGAGGTGATTTATCACCTGCTCTCGCATGGCTTGAAGCAGAGGGTGCGGCTCGCGGTGCGTTTGGACAGCCTGGACCCCGAGGTGGCGAGCATGACCGCCGTCTGGCCCTCGGCCAACTTTTACGAGCGGGAGATCTGGGATCTCTTCGGAGTGCGTTTTGGCGGCCATCCCAATCTGCGGCGGATTCTGATGCCGGACGAGTGGGAGGGCCATCCCTTGCGTAAGGACTATCCGGTGGAGGGCTATCGCTGATGGACGCCGCCGATTTCACGATCGCTCCGCTGCTGGAGCCTCACGTCTCCGAGGGCTCCAAAGACAACACAATGGTCCTCAACATGGGGCCGCAGCACCCGTCGACTCATGGTGTGCTGCGTCTGGTGCTGGAGATCGACGGCGAGACGGTGGTGCGCCTGCAACCGGATATCGGCTTCCTGCACACCGGAATCGAGAAAACCTGCGAGGCCAAGTTCTACCAGCAGGTGGTGCCGCTGACCGACCGTATCGACTACCTGAGCCCGATGTCGAACAATCTCTGTTACTGCCTGGCGGTCGAAAAGCTGCTGGAGATGGAGATACCACCGCGGGCGCAGTGGATGCGCGTGCTGCTGAATGAGCTTACCCGCATCCAGTCGCATCTGGTGTGGCTGGGCACCCACGCCATGGATATCGGCGCGCTTACCGTTTTTCTCTACACCTTCCGCGAACGCGAGGAGATACTGAAGATCTTCGAGCATGTGAGCGGCCAGCGCATGATGGGGTCCTACTTCCGCATTGGCGGCCTGGCGCTGGAGCCCCCGGTGGATTTCTACCGGCGAGTGCAAACCCTGCTGCAGATGCTGCCGGAGCGCATCGACGAATACGAGAACCTGCTCAACGGCAATCCCATTTGGCAACGCCGCCTCAAGGGCGTGGGTTATCTGAGCGCCGCCGACGCCATCGCATTGGGAGTGACGGGGCCTCCGCTGCGGGCGAGCGGAGTGGATTGGGACCTGCGGCGCGACATGCCCTACTCCAGTTACGAAAAATTTCAGTTCAAGGTGCCGGTCTCAAGCGTAGGGGATGTATGGACACGCTATGTGCTGCGCATCGACGAGATGCGGGAGTCGGTGAAGATCTGCCAGCAGGCTCTGGACGGAATGCCCGACGGCGCCATCAAAGCCGACTCGCCCAAGGTGGTGCTGCCGGACCGTGAAAAGATGAAGTCGCAGATGGAAGCCCTCATCTATCACTTTAAGATTGTGACCGAGGGTTTCGCTGTTCCTGCGGGCCAGGTCTACCAGGCGATCGAGTCGCCGCGGGGCGAGATGGGCTACTTCGTGGTGAGCGACGGCACGGCCAAGCCCTACCGCGTGCATATGCGCAACCCCACCTTCGCTTCCCTGCAGGCATTGGAGACGATGTGCGTGGGACGGCTGATCGCCGACGTGGTCGCAGTGATCGGCTCCATCGACATTGTGCTGGGGGAGATCGACCGGTGAGCAGCGGCAGGGCGGCGAATGGGGCGCGCGGAAGGGTTCCGTTTGAGGTGCGCGTGCGTTGGGAGGTTTGGGAGTCGCTGGTTTCGATGCTCCGCGTTTATGCCGCAGCCGCCAGCTTGGGCCGGGGGGAATTCACAGTAACTTCCGCAGCAGACGCTGCGTGGGTGCGGCACAAGGGCAACACTCTGGGACTCTGCTTCAGCGCCGCCGACGGGCTGGCGAGTTGGAGAATGACGGCGCCCGGGGGGCAGGAGCGGCAGGCGAGCTTCCAGATTCTCCCCAGCGGCGCGCTGATCTCCGGAGGCGAGGAAAAAGAGCTGGACCAGGCGGCGCTGGAGTGGATTGAAGAGCTGGCCGGCGAGGGAGCGCAATCGTGAGGAGAGAGAGAAACAGGGCGAGGGGCCGCAGGACGTCATGAGCGCAGAAACTCAAACTCTTTTCTCTCCGGGGCTGGCGGCGCGCTTTGACCGCATGGTCACGCTCTACCCTCAACGCCGCTCGGCGCTGGTTCCCATGCTGCTCTATGCGCAGGACGAGATGGGCGCCCTGAACGACGCGGTCATCGCCGAGGTAGCATCCCGCGTGGGCATCAGCGAGTTGGAGGTGCGCAACGTCATCAGCTACTACTCCATGCTGCACACGAAGCCGCGCGGCAAGTATCACGTGCAGGTCTGCACCAATATCAGTTGCATGCTGCGCGGGGGCAACGAGCTGTTTGCCCGCTGCAAAGAAAAGCTGAAGATCGAGAACCGGGAAACCACGCCGGACGGGCTGTTTTCCCTCGAAGAGGTCGAGTGTATCGGAGCCTGCTCCTGGGCTCCCGCCGTGCAGGTGAACTACGACTTTCACGAGAACCTTACGCCGGAGTCGCTGGACGCGCTGCTGGACCAATACCGGACGCAGAATGGGCTTGCAGACCGGGGAGGGCGGTAGAGATGGCATATCTGGTCTCCCATCCCGATGAAGTCAAGGTCGTCTCCTCCCGCTTCGGCAAGGGCGCCGCCTCGATTGAAACCTATCTCGCCTTGGACGGCTACAGCTCGGCGCGCAAGGCGATCGAGCTGGGCTCCGACGGCATCATCGCCGAAATGAAGGCCTCGAATCTGCGCGGACGAGGCGGCGCCGGGTTTCCTACCGGCCTCAAGTGGTCGTTTGTTCCGAAGCAAAGCGCAAAGCCGAAATACGTTTTGCTGAACGGCGACGAAAGCGAGCCCGGCACTTGCAAGGACCGCCTGATCTTCGAGCACGATCCTCATTCGGCGATCGAGGGCGTCATCATCGCGGGCTTGGCGATCGGAGCGCGCATGGGCTTCATCTACCTGCGCGGCGAGTACCGCTACCTGCTCACGATCATGGAGCGGGCCATCGACGAGGCTTACGCACACGGCTTCCTGGGCAAGAACATCTTTGGCAGCGGGATAGATTTCGACATCCGCTCGCACACCGGAGCGGGAGCCTATGAGGTGGGCGAGGAGTCAGCGTTGATGGAGTCGCTGGAGGGCAAGCGGGGAATACCGCGCATCCGGCCTCCCTTCCCCGCGGTGGTCGGCCTCTACGGCGGACCGACGGTCATCAATAACGCCGAGACGCTGGCCACCGTGCCGCATGTCTTCCGGATCGGCGCGGCGGAGTACGCCAAGATCGGCACCGAACGCAACGGCGGCACCCGCCTCTTCTGCCTGAGCGGAAACGTGGAGCGCCCCGGAGTCTATGAACTGCCCATGGGCTACAACCTCAAGAAAATGATCTATGAGGTTGGCGGCGGCATCGCCGGCGGCAGAGCCCTCAAGGCTGTCGTGCCGGGCGGCGCATCGACCCCTGTGCTGTTGCCGGAGGAGATTGACATCGGCATGGACTTCGACCAGGTCGGCAAGGCCGGCAGCATGCTCGGCTCCGGCGGCGTGGTGGTGCTCGACGACCGCGTCTGCATTGTGGAGTTTGCGCTGCGCACGATGCGCTTCTACCAGCACGAGAGCTGCGGCTGGTGCATTCCCTGCCGCGAAGGCACCGACTGGCTAAAGAAAACGCTGACGCGCTTTCACGCCGGCGGCGGGGTGGCGAAGGACATCGACAACATGCGCTATCTGGCGGAAAACATCATGGGGCGTACGCTGTGCCCGTTGGGCGATGCCGCGGCGATGCCCACCATCGGATTTCTGAAGAAGTTTCGCAAGGAGTTTGAAGACCACCTGGACGGCAAGCCGTGCGCCTATGCCGAGCAGGGGGACGCGGCGCTGGCGCCGGCATGAGATAGACAGAGGGCGCGCTTTTCGAGCGTGGATAGGCTTCAGGAATGCGGCCTGGCGCAAGGGGAGCTTCCGCCGGCAAGGACGAAAGGGACGAGACGTGTGGTGGCATACGAAAGATCTGGAACCGGCTGCGCCGCTTGCGCGAGATCGATTTCCACATAGGAAACCATGGCTGACGTAACCTTCACTGTCGATGGCAAGAAGCTGACTGCACCCGCGGGCACGCTGCTGATTGAGGCCTGCCGCGCCGCCGGCATCGCCATCCCGCAGTTCTGCTACTACCCCGGGCTGGCTTTGCAGGCCGCCTGCCGCATGTGTCTGGTGCGCCAGGAAAAAGTGGGAAAGCTGCAAACCGCCTGTACCACCCAGGTGGCCGAAGGCCAGGTCTTCACCACCGAGAGCCCGGAGATCGCGCAGGCGCGCAAGGCGACGGTGGAGCTCGTGCTCGGCAACCATCCGCTCGATTGCCCGGTCTGCGACGCCGGCGGCGAGTGCGAGCTGCAGGATATGACCTTCAAGTACGGGGCTGGGGTCTCGCTTTACACGGAGGCCAAGCAGCATCGCGAGGAGCAGCAGTGGTCGCCGGTGGTCTTCTTCGACCGGCCGCGCTGCATTCTCTGCTACCGCTGCGTGCGCGTGTGCAATGAAGGCATGGATGTGGCGGCGCTGGGCGTACAGAGCCGCGGTGTCACCAGCGTGATTGCGCCCAACATGGGCGACCACCTGGAGTGCGAAGAGTGCGGCAACTGCATCGACATCTGCCCGGTGGGCGCGCTGACGTCCGGCACCTATCGCTACAAGACCAGACCGTGGGAGATGAATCACGTCTCCACCATCTGCACCCACTGCGCCGACGGATGCAAGACCACGCTGGGGGTGCGCAGCGCCAATTACGGAGCGGAGATCATCCGCGGGGACAACCGCGACCGCAGCGGCATCAACGGCGACTTTCTTTGCATCAAGGGACGCTACGCATTCGACTTCGCGAATCGTCCCGACCGTCTCACCAAGCCCCTTCTCAGGGACAAGGACGGGCAACTGAAAGAGGCCACATGGGAACAGGCGCTCGATCGCACGGCGGGCCGGCTGCGCGAGCTGCGGGAGAGCCGCGGCGGCGGAGCGATCGGCGTGATCGGCTCCAACCGCACCACCAATGAAGAAAACTATCTGCTGCAGAAGTTCGCCCGCACCGTGCTGGGCACCAATAATATCGATCACCACCGCACGGCCGACTACGCGGCATTTGTCCGCGCCCTGGGCGAGCGCGGGCGCGGCCGGTCCGCGTCCCTGCGCGAGACGGCCAGCGCGCCGGCAGTTTTGCTGCTGGGCAATGATCCTACTCAAGAGCATCCTTTGGCGGCCTGGAACCTGCGCACCGATGTACGGCTGAACCAGGCGCGGCTCTATGTGGTGAATCACACGCCGATCAAGCTGGAGCGCCAGGCCACGGCGACGCTGAGAATTCCCCAGGACGGATACGGCAATGCAATTCGCTTTCTTGCCGGCGACGATACCGCGCTGCCGGCGGACGATGCCGGCCGCGGCTTCCGCGACGCACTGCGCGCCGAGCCTAGCCTACTGATCCTGTTTGGCTCCGAGTACCGCGGCGCCGGGGTTGCGCGAGTGATTGAGTTTGGCTTGGGGCTGGCCGACGCCCGCTTTGCCTGCCTGGGCGACTACGTTAATTCGCGCGGGGCCGCCGATATGGGCCTGCTGCCCGATCTGCTGCCCGGCTATCTTCCCGTCTCCAAGCCCGGTGGTCTGGTAGAGGAGTATGGCGGCGCGCTGCCGCAGACCCCCGGGATGGATCTGATCCAAATCTTCGATGCCGCAGCGCGCGGCGATCTGGCTGCCCTCTACGTGGTCGGCTCCAATCCTGTGCTGCGTTACGGCATCGCGCCGGAAACTCTCAAGAACACCTTCATCGTGGTTCAGGAGATGTTTTTGACTGAGACGGCGCAACTTGCGGACGTGGTGCTGCCCGCCGCCAATCTGTATGAAAAATCCGGCACGGTGACAAATACATTCGGCGACCAGCAGTTGGTCAACAAGGCCGGCGATCTGGCGGGAACCCGCAGCGATTTCGAGATGATCGTGCGTATCGCTACCAAGATGGGGGCCGACGCGAAGAAACTGGTTCCCTATGGCCGCGGAGTGCGCGCGGACATGGGCCAGAGCCGCGGAGCGCAATCGGGCGAAGCCGACCGCCATGCGGTGTGGCTGGCGGCCAATAATCTGGAGCCGAAGCTGAGCCCGCTCGACCCCTTCGCCGTGCTGGACGAGATCGAGCGCCTGGTTCCCGGTTATGAGCCGCAGGCGGGCGGACGCGCGGAGCTGATGGCCGGCAATGACATCCACCTGGAACCGCCTTCTGCGCCGGCCGCTTCTTCCGCGGATGCAGGCCCAGCGCGGCGCGACCTGGTGCTGCCGGCGGCCGACACTCTATTTACCTCGGGAACGCTGGGACGATACAGCGAAAAATTGAATTCTGTCCTGGAGGCGTATACCACCGCGGCGCGCACGACGGGACGCGATGGCCTCTCCCCCGTCGCTGCCGGAGAGAGCGCCGGGGAAAGAGACAGACGCGCGTGAACCTGCTGACATTTTTTCTTCTGAGCCTTTTGAAGATCGTGGTGGTGCTGGTCATCTTCCTGACCGCGGTGGCCTATACGGTTCTGCTGGAACGCAAGCTGGTGGGACGCATTCAGAACCGCTGGGGACCGAGCCGCGTGGGCCCCTTTGGGCTGCTGCAGCCGCTGGCTGACGGAGCCAAGCTATTTCTCAAGGAAGACCTTATACCGGCCAATGCGCACCGGCCTCTCTTCGTGCTGGCGCCGCTGATCGCTCTGGCCTGCTCGCTGATTTCGATCGCGGTGGTGCCGTTTGGAGCGCCGATCACATGGCATGGCGTGGACATGTTCCAAATCTCCGGCGTGCATATCGGATTGCTAGTGATCCTGGGCGTGACCTCGGTAGGCGTGTACGGGATTGCCCTTTCCGGCTGGTCATCGAACAACAAGTATTCGCTGCTGGGCGCGCTGCGCGGCAGCGCCCAGATCATCAGTTACGAGCTGGCGCTGGGGCTCTCGCTGATCGGTGTGGTGCTGCGCGCCGGCTCCTTCGACCTGCGCACGATCGTGGAGAGCCAGGCGGCGCACGGGTTGCGCTCGTGGAATTTTTTCGGCGGCTATCAGTTCGTCGCGTTCTTCATTTATCTAATGGCCGCCTATGCGGAGACCAATCGCTCACCCTTCGATCTGCCGGAGGCGGAAAGCGAGTTGACCGCCGGATATCACACCGAGTACAGCTCGATGAAGTTCGCCATGTTCTTTATGGCGGAATACGCCAATATGATCATCGTCGCCTGCGTAGCGACGCTGTTGTTCTTCGGCGGCTGGACCAGCCCATTTGGTTCTTTGCTGCCCCCGATCGGGGGCGCGGTGGGCGCGGCCCTGCTGCCGGTGATGTGGTTCGTCCTCAAAGTCTTTTGCTTTCTCTGTCTCTATATCTGGGTGCGCGGGACACTCCCTCGCTTCCGTTACGACCAACTGATGCGCTTCGGCTGGAAATTTCTGATGCCGCTGGCCATCGCCAACATCGTCGTCACCAGCCTGTGCCTCGCTTTGGTCGCCTAAGCGCGGCGGTGAGCCACACTGCGTGATCTACAATCGAAGGCAGACTCTTGCTGCTTTGTCCCGCCAAGGCCTCCGGGCGCCGCTTTTCCGTAAGAAAGGCCGCGCTTGCTCCAGGTCCCCGGGTTACCCCTGCAGGAAGGCTGCCGCAGCTCGGGTTCTGCTGCTGTTCGGACGGAATTCTCTTAACCCTATGTATCTGGCGCTGTTCATATTCTTTGCCGTGCTGTGTGTGGCTGGAGCGTTGAATCTTCTGCTCCAGCGTCATCCTATTAACAGCGCGCTCTCGCTGATCGTGGTGATGACTTCGCTGGCCGTGCTTTACCTGCTGCTGGGCGCGCAATTTCTGGCCGCCGTGCAGGTGATCGTTTACTCCGGCGCCATTATGGTGCTGTTTACTTTTGTCATCATGCTGCTCAACGCCGGCCGGGAGGAGCATACGCGCGGCAGCCGCGCCGCCTTTCTGGTGGGCTTTCCGGGAGCCGCCGTGCTGCTGGCGCTGCTGGTTCAGATCTTCCTTTCCGCGCGCGGGCATTTGGCGCAAGCGCGGCTGGGCGAATACGTCACCGCGACGCACACGCTCAGCTCCGTGCTTTTCCGCGATCTTCTGCTGCCATTTGAAGTCACCTCCGTGCTGATCCTAATCGCCATTCTGGGCGCCGTGGCGCTGGCGCGAAAGGAGCCCTGACGTGACCGTTCCCCTGGCCTATTATCTGGTGCTGAGCGCTGTCCTCTTCTCGATCGGTGTCGCCGCCTTCCTGATCCGGCGCAACATTATTACCGTCTTCCTGGCCATCGAGCTGATGCTGAATGCGGTCAACCTGGCTTTTGTTACCTTCGCGCATCAGTGGCGGATCGTAAACGGGCAGATCTTCGTCTTCTTCGTGATGGTGGTTGCGGCGGCGGAGGCGGCCGTCGGGCTGGCCATCATCATCACCATCTTCCGCGCCCGCAACACGCTCAACATCGACCAAGTGGATTTGATGAAACTATGAACGATCTTCCATCGCTCCATCTATGGCTGATTCCGCTATTGCCCTGCCTGGGCTTTCTGCTGAATGGATTGTTGGGCCGGCGGATGCCCAAGAAGCTGATTTCCGCTATTGCGTTGCTCTGCACCGCGCTGCCGCTTGCCCAGGTGGCGTGGATCGCGTCCCGCTTTCATTCGCTCAGCGTGCCCTACATCGAGCGCTTTGCAACTCCTTGGATTGCCGCCGGCGCATTCCGGGCGGGCTTCGATTTGGTCTTCGATCAACTGACCTTGGTGATGCTGCTGGTGGTCACCGGCGTCGGCTTCTTGATCCATGTATATTCCGTGGGCTACATGGCGGAAGAGGAGGGTTATTGGCGTTTCTTCGCCTATCTGAACCTCTTCATGTTCTTCATGCTCACGCTGGTGCTGGCAGAGAACTTCCTGCTGATGTTCGTCGGATGGGAGGGCGTGGGCCTGGCCTCCTACCTGCTGATCGGCTTCTATTTCAAGCGCAAGTCGGCCGCGGACGCGGGCAAAAAGGCATTCATCGTCAACCGCATCGGCGATTTCGGCTTTCTATTGGCGATGTTCCTGATGATCTCCCACTTCGGCTCGCTCAGCTTTAGCAACATCTTTGCCGCGATCGCCCGGCATCCGGAGATTCAGGGAGGGTTTGTAACCGCCATAGCGCTGCTCCTGCTGCTGGGCGCGGTGGGCAAATCGGCACAGATTCCGCTTTATGTGTGGCTGCCCGACGCGATGGAGGGGCCGACGCCGGTTTCGGCGCTAATTCATGCCGCCACCATGGTGACGGCGGGCGTGTACATGATTGTGCGCGCGCACATTCTATTTGAGCGCTCGCCCTTCGCCCTGGGCGTGGTGGCAATCATCGGCGCCGCGACGGCGATCCTGGCGGCCACCATTGCGGTGGTCCAGAACGACATCAAGCGCGTGCTCGCCTACTCGACCGTCTCCCAGCTGGGATATATGTTCCTGGCCTGCGGCGCGGCGGCTTTTTCCGCCGCCATCTTTCATCTGGTGACCCACGCCTTCTTCAAAGGGCTGCTCTTCCTCGCCGCCGGCTCGGTGATTCATGCCCTGGGCGGGGAGCAGGACATGCGCCGCATGGGCGGATTGCGCAAGGCTGTGCCGGTCACCTTCTGGACCATGACGGCCGCCGTCTTCGCCATCTCCGGGCTGCCGCCGTTTTCCGGCTTCTTCAGCAAAGACGCCATCCTCTATCAGAGCTATCTTTCGCCCACCGCGGGCCATGCTCTCTGGCTTGTAGGCCTGATCACGGCGGCCATCACCGCTTTCTACATGTTCCGGCTCTGGTACATGACATTTTTCGGCCACAGCCGCGCGCACGCGCTCGAAGAAGCAGTGCCCGAACATGCGATTGAGGCCCATGCGGTTGAAACACACGGCGCTGCTCAGCCCTTGGCTCCCGTGCACGCCGCTCATGCGCCGCACGAGAGTCCTTGGATCATGCTGGTTCCGCTTATTCTGCTCGGCGTGCTCTCGGTTGCCGGCGGCTGGATCGGCATTCCTCAAGCGTTGGGCGGCCACGATCAATTCGCACGCTTCCTCGATCCCGCGCTTTCAGGACGTCGCCACAGCTTCGAAGAGCTCAGCATTCAGATGAACGTTGAAGGCCCCGCGGCGGCGGCGGCGGCATCGGCGATGCAGCCCAGCGTTCCGCCGACTCGCAATCCCAGTCAGGAGCGGCTCTTCAGCTTGCTGTCGGTGATTGCCGCGCTGAGCGGATGGTTTTTCGCCGATCTCTTCTATCGCCGTAAGCCGGGCCTGGCCGGGCGCTGGGTTGAGAATGCGCGCGGCGTCTATTCCCTGCTGGTGCACAAGTATTGGATCGACGAATTGTATTCCGCGGTCATCGTGAAACCGACGCTTTGGTCTTCGCGTTATCTTTTGCGCGGCGCGGTGGATCGCGGCATCATCGATGGCGGCGGCCAGCTAGCCGCAGGCAGCGCGCGCGGGCTGGGAGCCCTGGTTCAGCGCGTGCAGTCCGGAAATATCCGTTCTTATGCCGGATGGCTGGCCATTGGAGCGGCAGCCATGCTGCTGCTTGCGCATTTCGGATTTGTGTTGCATTAGGGCCTGCTCCGCCGGCTCGCTTTCAGGCTCTAGATTTGCAGGCTCTAGAAAGGAACCAAAACTTTTCGTGCTGAATCACTCCATCTTGACCATTGTCACCTTCCTGCCGGCCGCGGGCGCCATCATCGTCGCTCTGCTGCCGAGACGGGGCAGAGTGATTCAGTGGTTCTCGCTGCTGGTGACGCTGGCTTTCTTTCTGCTCACCATCCGCTTGGCGCTGCAATTCGCCTACGGCCAAGCAGGCTTTCAGTTTGAGATTGACCGCGCCTGGATTGCCACTCCGCACATTCAATATCACCTGGGCCTGGACGGGCTATCGCTGTGGCTGTTGGTGCTTACCGGCTTTCTTGCTCCTATCGGAGTGCTGACCTCCTGGCGCGTGATTGATCACCACGCCAAGGAGTTCTACTTCTATTTTCTTTTGCAGCAGACGGCGATGGCGGGTATCTTTGTCGCTCTCGACCTGTTCCTCTTCTATGCCTTTTGGGAACTGAGCCTGGTCCCGATGGCGATTCTGATCGCGATGTTCGGGCGCAAGCGCGGCTCGGCGGCCGCCCTGAAGTTCTTCCTCTATACCTTTCTGCCCTCGGCGCTGTTCTTAGCGGGAATCCTCTGGCTCTACGGTCGCACCGGCACCTTCGACTTCGTGGCGCTGCAGGGCATTCTCTCCGGGGGAAGCGGTTTGTTCTCCTCGCAGGCGTTGCTGTGGATTTCCCTCGCATTCCTGATCGCCTTCGCGGTGAAGGTTCCCGTCTTCCCGCTGCACGGCTGGCTGAGCGACACCTTTAGCGAAGCGCCGACGGCGATGGCGATGGTGGTGGCGGGCAAGTTGGGGCTCTATT
Source organism: Acidobacteriaceae bacterium (assembly GCA_025449575.1). GTDB lineage: Bacteria > Acidobacteriota > Terriglobia > Terriglobales > Acidobacteriaceae > PALSA-350. The sequence continues at coordinate 2,626 of JANWJB010000164.1, read as the reverse complement.
CGATCCTGCGCTTCAATCTCGGCCTGTTCCCCGCCCAGTCGCGGCGCGAGGCCCCCTGGATGATTGCGCTGGCCGTGATCGGGATTCTCTACGGAGCGCTGCTGGCGCTGGTGGAGCGCGAAATGAAGCGGCTGGCCGCATACGCCGCGGTGAGCGGCTTGGGATTCTGTGTGCTTGGCATTTTTTGCTTTTCGCTTACCGGCCTGGATGGCGCGGTCTACCAGACGGTCAACGAGGGCATCATCGGCGCCGCTCTGCTGATCCTTTTTGGCTTTGTCTATGAGCGCTTCGGCAGCGATGAGATTGCGACCTATGGCGGTCTGGCGGCGCGGCTGCCGCGGCTGGCAACGTTCTTTGTGATTACGGCGCTGGCGCTGGTGGGGCTGCCCCTGCTGAACGGTTTTGTGGGAGAGTTCCTGGTGCTCAGCGGCAGCTTCCCCGGGCATACCGGCTGGGTAACAGCGGCGACGGTGGGCGTGATCCTTAGCGCCTGCTACATGCTGCACGTGACACAGCGTCTCTTCTATCAAAGGGAGACGGCGATCGTGCGACCGGAGAGCGCTTCTGACTTGAACGTTCGCGAGCACCTGACGATCTGGCCCTTGGCCCTGGTGATGCTGGCTATGGGAGTGGCCGTTCCAGTGTGGATGCGCGCAATCGACGGAGCCATGAGGCAGTATGCGCAGCCGGCCGCCGCGGTCCTTACCTCCCCGCCGCTACCACCGGCGTCCCCCAATGCAGTGCGGAAAGAATCCGCGCGTGCCGGGGATGGCCGGTTTGAGGCCGCGCCTCTGGCGGTGAAGCGATGATCGCGATCGAGCAAGGAGCGCAGCAGGTGGCGCAGGGATATGCCGTCCATCAGATTTACCAGATTTACCGAATCCTGCCCGAGGTGGTGCTGACCATTACCGGGGTGCTCATCATGCTGATCGAGCCGCTCTTGCCGAGCCGGGCAAGCCGCAAACCCCTGGGTGGACTGGCCATCGTGGGCACCTTGGCGGCACTGATCGCGAGCCTGTGGCAGATGAGCCTGCCGGCAGGAACCGCCTATCACGGCGAAGTGCGGACGGACGCCTTCAGCGTCTTCTTTCACGTGCTCATTCTCGGCATCGTTCTGGTTACGCTGCTGACCGCGGTCGATGTCTTTCTTCCGGAGACGGAAAACACTGCGGAGTTCTACGCCTTGGTGGTTTTCGGGGCTGTCGGCATGTGCCTGATGACCTCGGCGGTTGAGCTGCTGCTGGTCTTTATCAGCCTGGAGATCTCCTCCATCTCGACTTATATTCTGGCGGGCTTCCGGCGCCACACGGGCAAAAGCACCGAGGCAGCGCTAAAGTATTTTCTGCTCGGCTCGTTCGCCACTGCCTTCTTCCTGTTCGGCATCGCGCTGCTGTTTGGTTCAACTGGAACCACCACCTTCGCCGGAATTGCGGCAGGCCTGCCGGGCACCGCCACCCCGGCCTTCGCCGTAATTGCCGTCGCCATGATCCTAGTCGGGCTGGGCTTCAAGGTTTCCGCCGCACCTTTCCATGTGTGGACGCCGGACGTCTATGAGGGAGCGCCCTCGCCGGTGGTGGGACTGATGTCGACGGCGCCCAAGGCGGCGGCCTTTGCGGTCTTGTTGCGCATCGCATTCGAAGTTTGTCCGTCGCTGCATGTCCGCTGGATGCCGCTGATCTGGCTGCTGGCGGCCATCTCGATGACGGTGGGCAACCTGGGCGCGCTGCGCCAGCAGAACGTGAAGCGCATGCTGGCCTACTCCTCCATCGCGCATGCCGGCTACTTGCTCGTGGCCTTCACCGCTCTTTCACGCGAAGGCATCGCGGCGGCCATCTTTTACACGGCGGCTTACGCGGTGACCAACGTCGGCATCTTCGCCGTGGTCAGCCACTATGGAGGTTACGAAGAGAAGCTGCTATCGATCGCCGACTATCGTGGAATGGCCCGTCACTTCCCCGTTCTGGGCGGGGCACTCGCTTTCTTCCTGCTGTCGCTGATCGGCATTCCGTTCACCGCCGGCTTCTTCGGCAAATTCTATGTCTTCTCGGCCTCGCTCAGCGCGGGAGTATTGTGGCTGAGCATTCTCGGACTGGTCAACAGCGGCATCGCCTCCTTCTACTATCTGCGCCTGGTGACGGCCGTCTACTCACAGCCTGCATCGGAGGCTCCGGCGGTCAGACGCCCGGGTTGGGCGCTGCAGCTGGCCTTGCTGCTGACAGTAACGGCAACTTTGGTGCTGGGGATTTTCCCCGGCCGCACGCTGGCGATGGCTCGCGCCGGCGCGGCGACCTATGCGCCGAGCAGCGCAATTACCGGTAGTCTGAAGGCCGCCGGCGGGGTTTCCGGTGCTCCGCTTCCGGTCACGCCGTTGCACGCGGCCGGTCAGTAGCATCGCGGTTGCGGTTCTTCGATTCGATCCGGCCCCATCTCGAACCATGACCGGTAGAACCGCTCTCGCCGGGGAATGGCGGTCTCGTGGTCCCTCTGTATTGAATGACGGCTGGGGAACTTTTGCCGCCAATTCCCTCTCGGAATACACTCAACTAGCGCGGATTCACGATTGGTATGCCGCACCGTGGTTCGAGATGTGCGACTTTTCTTAACGGAGAAGCCGCACATGGTGTAT
>JANWJB010000163.1 GCA_025449575.1 Acidobacteriaceae bacterium | reverse complement strand
CATTCGCCAGGCGCTGATTACCGCTGCCGATCCTGAACGGCTGGCGAAGCGGCTCTACGTGGCGCGCAAGCAGTTCGAGCGCTCCACGGAGGGAGATTCCTCCGCAGGCTATGTCTGTTCCATTTCGTCGTCGTGCCTTGTCTACAAGGCGCTCTGCGCCGGACGTCTGCTGGCTGAGTTCTATCCCGATCTCGCCGATCCGGCGTTCACTACGGCCTTCGCCCTCTTTCACCAGAGGTACGCCACCAATGTGCTTCCTTCCTGGCACCGTGCGCAGCCACTGCGTATGCTGGCGCACAACGGAGAGATCAACACCATCTGGGCCAATCGTGCTCGCATGGAGGCGCGCGCCTCCACCATCCCGGCCAAGTTTCATCCCATCCTGACCCACGACGGCTCCGATTCGACCAGTCTCGATGAGGCGGCTGAACTGCTGGCACGCAACGGCCGCAGCATTGCCGAGGCGGTGCGCATGATGCTGCCGCCGGCCGGACGGCTGCACGATTCGGCCTTCTTGCGCTATCACGCAGATTGCATTGAGCCCTGGGATGGCCCTGCGGCGCTGGCCTTTGCCGATGGCCATCTGGTCGGCGTGGCGCTGGACCGTAACGGGCTGCGTCCCTGCCGCTACTTCCTTACTGAAGATGCGGTGGTGGTGGCCGGGTCAGAAGCCGGCTTGGTCGATCTGGATCCCGACACCGTTATTCATAGTGGCCGACTGGGCCCCGGCGAGATGCTGGTGGCAGATCTGGACGCCCACCAGTTGCTCGAAGATGAGCAACTGATGCGCGAGTTCGATCGCTTCCAGAAGTATTCCGTATTGGCCGAAGATACGTTTTTGGAGCCGGTCCGTTTTCCGCCAGTGGTTCACGATCTGGCGCAACTGCAGCAGGCTTTCGGTTACACCAAGGAAGATGTTCGGATGGTCCTCACGCCAATGGCCACCGACGGCAAAGACGCCATCTGGTCGATGGGAGACGATACGGCTCTGACGCCCTTAGCCCGCGCGCCGCGTCCGGTCTATGCCTTTTTCCGGCAACGTTTTGCCCAGGTCACCAATCCGGCCATCGATCCGCTGCGCGAGTCGTGCGTGATTCAACTCCACACCCGGCTGGGCCCCTGGCCGCACCTGCTCGACACCAAGGCGCGCATTCCCGGACTTTCGCTCACTACGCCCTTCCTATCCTTGGGCCAGGTGAACGCGCTGCGCAATCGCGAGCATCCGCTGGCGGAGGAGATGCCGCTGGCGGTGTTGGATTGCGTCTTTGCCCCTTCCTCTACGCTCGCCCAGGCGCTGGACGACCTATGCGCGCGGGCCATCGATCTGGTTCGGGGCGGCGCAGCCATCCTGTTGTTGACCGACCGCGCGGTCACTCCGCCCGAACTGCGGGCGGAGGCGGCAACCGATTCTTCCGGCCCCTCCGCAAATGCAAATGGGAGTCGGCGCGCTCGTGAGCGGAAGAATGACATGATCCCCATCCCCATGGCGCTGGCCACCGGCGCCGTGCATCTCGCGCTGTCCCACGCCGGCGTGCGCACGCAGGTTGGCCTCGCCGTTGAAGCGGGAGATTGCCGCGATCTGCATCATGCCGCAGTGCTGATCGGCTACGGAGCCGGAGCCGTTTGTCCCTGGCTGGCTTTGGAAACGGCGCGCAGCATCGATGCGGAAAAGGGCGAGGAGAATATGCTTCACGCCTTCGCCCTCGGGTTGGCCAAGATCATGTCGAAGATGGGCATCTCCGTTGTCGCCAGCTACCGCTGCGGCCATCTCTTCGACGCGCTCGGCCTCGATCAAGAGGTTATTGACCGCTGCTTCGAGGGCACTCCGTCCCCCATTTCGGGCCTCGGCTTCGCCGATCTCGAAGTCCCCTTGCGTGAGCGCTGGGCTCCGTCCCACGAGGAAGATGCGCATCCGGCACACTTCAAGACCGATCGCAAAGACGCCGCTGCTGCCGCTGCCGCGACCCAGCAGCCGGTTGCCGCCGCACACAGCGTTACGCTGCCCGACTATGGCTGGTTCCGTTTCCGCAAAGACGAGCATGCCGAGTCCCATGGCTGGCAACCGCCGACCGTGCGGGCATTGCAGTTGGTCACTGGAGCAAACCGTTCCTCCAGCACCTCGACGTTGAGCCCGGAGCAGGCTTGGGCCGCTTTCCGCTCTCAGGCGGTGGAGACCAAGAACACGGTATTGCGCGACTTGCTGGAGATTCTTCCCGCTACAGAGCCTATCCCGGTGGACCAGGTGGAGGGAGCGCGCGCTATTACGCATCGCTTTATTGCCTCCGCCATGTCGCTGGGCTCGCTCAGCCCGGAAGCCCATCGCACCATCACCCAGGGCATGAACCTGCTGGGAGCCCGCTCCAATACCGGCGAGGGCGGAGAAGATCCAGAGGCCTATACCAATCACGATGCCTCTGCGGCATCTTTGAACAACAAGATCAAGCAGGTCGCCTCCGGCCGCTTTGGCGTGACCGCAGCCTATCTGGCCCATGCGGAAGAGATTGAGATCAAGATCGCGCAGGGCTCCAAGCCCGGCGAGGGCGGGCAGCTTCCTGGCCACAAGGTCACCGAGCTGATCGCCCGGCTGCGCCATGCGCAGCCCGGCGTCTCGCTGATCAGCCCGCCGCCTCATCACGACATCTATTCCATCGAAGATCTGGCTCAGCTCATCTTCGATCTCAAGCGCGTCAACCCTCGCGCCGCTATCGGGGTAAAGCTCGTCTCCGGCTGCGGAGTGGGAACCGTTGCCGCTGGTGTCGCCAAAGCTTACGCCGACTACATCGTGATTGCCGGCCACGCCGGCGGTACCGGTGCTTCGCCGCTCTCCAGCATCAAGCATGCAGGCAATCCCTGGGAACTGGGCTTGGCGGAGGCACAGCAAGTGCTGATCCAAAATGGCCTACGCGGGCGAGTTCGCTTGCGTTGCGACGGCGGCCTGCGCACCGCGCGCGATGTTCTGATCGCCGCGCTCTTGGGCGCCGACGAGTTTGCCTTCGGCACCGCGGTGCTGATCGCGATGGGATGCGATATGGCCCGCCAATGCCATCTGAACACCTGTCCTACTGGCATCGCCACGCAGAAGCCTGAGTTGCGCGCCAAGTTCCGCGGCAAGCCGGAGCATATCGTCCGCTTCTTTGAAGAGCTTTCTCAGGATTTGCGCTCCCTGTTGGCCAGCCTGGGTCTGCCGTCGCTCGAAGCGGCCATCGGGCGCACCGATTTGCTGGAGCAGGTGCGCCACACGGGCGGCCTCGATCTCAGCGCCCTTCTTGCTCCAGTACTCTCCGGTCCCGCGCGTTGGCAGGGTCACCGTAACCGGCGCCCCGACGATCATGCCGCTATTGACGATGCTTGGGTTGAGCCGGCCATCGCGGCCCGCGTTGCCGGCGCGCCCTTTGAGCTCTCCGCCACTATCGCCAACCGGCACCGCACATTGGGCGCGCGGTTGGCGGGCGAGCTTTCGTCTCGCGCAGCCGGGCTTCCCGCGACCCCGATGACCTTCCGGCTGAACGGCGTTGCCGGCCAGTCCTTCGGAGCCTTCGCCGTTCCCGGCATGCAACTGGTGCTGGAAGGCATGGCAAACGACTTCGTCGGCAAGGGCCTCTGCGGAGGCGAGATCGTCCTGCGCGGGCGGGGCCGCGCGGCTCTCCAGAGCGAACTGCACGTGATCCTGGGAAATGTCGCGCTCTACGGGGCGACAGGGGGAGCATTGTTTGCCGCCGGCCGCGCTGGTGAGCGCTTTGCCGTGCGCAACTCCGGAGCCCTCGCCGTGGTTGAGGGCGTAGGGGATCATGGCTGCGAATATATGACCGGCGGGCTGGTCGCCGTGCTCGGCTCGACCGGCCAGAACTTCGGCGCAGGGATGACCGGCGGCTTGGCCTGGATCTTCGACGAAGATGGACAGTTTCTCTCCCGCATGCGCTATCACTCCAGCTTCCTTACCCCCGAGCCCTATGCAGTGCTCGATCAAGCTGAGTGCGAGAGCCTGCGCGACTTGATCGTTTTGCACGCTGAGAAGACCGCCAGCACACGCGCGCGCTGGATTCTCTCTGAATGGAATCGCCTGTCGCCGCTCTTTGTCCGTCTTACGCCGCGTCCTCAAGCCTGAGGCGCTCTGAGGGGCAAGGTAAGCCGCATTTCCGTTGCGATTGATTCTTGAGTCGTTGCTTTAGAGCGAATTCACGATGGATGTACCCCGAGGCAGATGCACCATACGCGGCTTTTCCGTTAAGAAACGCCGCGCGTCTCGAACCACGGTGGGGCATAGCGATCGTGAAGCCGCTATAACTGCCTCTTCCACCTGTGCCTCGCCGCTCCCCGCCGAGGCATCCAATTGCCTTGGCGGTCTGCTGGAGGACCCCTCTGATGAGCAAGAACTGGGTCAAAATTGTGGTCATCGTCGTCGTACTCTTCGTCGTTGCAATTCTTATCGCAAGCATGGCGGTAAGCGCCAATACCTTCCGGCCGGCGCTTGAGTCCCAGCTCTCCCAGGCATTGGGGCGTCAGGTGACGCTGGGAAATCTGAACTTTTCTCTCTTTTCCGGCAGCTTGGTGGCCAACAATATTGCGGTTGCCGACGACCCCGCCTTCAGTACCACTCCATTCCTGCAGGCTAAAGCGCTGCACATTGGTGTAGAGGTGTGGCCGCTGATTATTCACCGTAAGTTGGTGGTCACCAGCTTTACTGCGGACGAGCCGGCGATCCATCTGATCCGCGGGAGCAACGGAGTCTGGAATTTTTCCAACCTCGGTGCGGGAGCGTCCAATAAGGCTGCCGGAGGGAGCGCCTTACCGAATTTCACTGTGGGAGTCATCACGATTCGTGGTGGCAGCGCGACTGTCTCTTCGCGGCCGCCAACGGGAAAGCCGCTGCTCTATAGCAAGCTCGAGGTTTCCGCTCAGCAGTTCTCAGCTTCCAAGAGTTTCCCCTTTCAAATCTCTGCCAGCCTGCCGGGAGGCGGTACGCTGGCGATGCAGGGAACGGCGGGGCCGATCAACGCCCACGATGCTGCCGCAACGCCGCTGAATGCGAAGCTCGACCTGAACCATTTTGATCCAGTCGCCGCCGGCGTGGTCGATCCCCAGCAAGGGCTGAGCATGGTTGCCAATATCGCGGCCCACTTGGATTCCGATGGAAGAACCGTCTCGGCCACCGGAACCGTGAACGCCAGCCATCTCAAACTCGCAGCCCATGGCGCGCCGGCGCCAAACCCTGTGAAGGTGCAATTCTCAGTGCACGAGAACCTCGCGACGCAAGAGGGAACCGTCGACAGCCTTGATCTGGGAACGGGCGCCGTGGCGGCCTCGGTGACCGGCACTTTTGCCGGCTCCGCCCAAACGGCTACCCTCGATCTGAACGTCTCGATGCCCAAGGTCCCGGTCAATCAGGTGGAAGATCTGTTGCCCACGGTTGGAGTGATTCTGCCTAGTGGCTCGCGCCTCAGCGGAGGCACAATGACGGCCAACCTCAAGATCTCCGGACCCGTAAATGCGCTCGTTATCAGCGGGCCGGTGGAGATTGACGGCACGCGGCTGGCGGGCTTTGATCTCGGTTCGAAGATTGGCGGCCTCAAGCCGGTAGGGGGTTCCCAGGCCGGAACTGAGATTCAAACCTTGCGGGCCAACGTGACCTCATCGCCGTCCGGCACACAAATCCAGAATCTTTATGTAGCGGTTCCCACTTTAGGTACGGCTACCGGGGGAGGGACCGTCACACCGGCCGGAGCGCTGAACTTCCACGTCGTGGCCAAGCTCAATCCCAATGGCGGCATTGCAGGCCAGGCATTGGCGGGACTCACATCCGCGGGCTCGCTGGACTCGTTATTAGGCTCGGTGGCCTCCAAGGGAATTCCTATCGACATCAGCGGAACTACCGCCAACCCGGTAATCCAGGCCGACGTTAACGGGCTGATCAAACGAAATGCGGGCGGACTGCTGCGCCGGGGGCTCCATCAGCCGGATGCCGGATCGCTCCTCAATAAGTACTTGCCGCATTGATGCGGTGTCCGCCTCGCTTTCCGGAAACCAGCGCAGTTCGCGCCATCGATTCGACCATTGAGAATGGCGCAACTTGCCACCACGCGGCGGACACGGTATAGAAGGGAAAGAGGGAGCAAACAACGATGCGAGTTGGAATCTTGACCGGCGGCGGAGACTGCCCGGGACTGAACGCGGTGATTCGCGCCGCGGTGCGCAAAGGGATCTTTCACTATAAGGACGAGTTCGTCGGCTTTATCGAAGGCTGGCGCGGCGTGGTCGAGAACAAGACCGAGCCGCTCGATCTGAAAACCGTTTCCGGCATTCTGCAGTTGGGTGGCACCATCCTGCGCACTTCGAGGACCAACCCACGCAAAATTGACGGGGGAATTGACAAGTGCCTGGCAACCCTCAAAGCAAACCACCTGGAAGCACTGATCACCATTGGCGGAGACGATACGCAGGGAGTGGCCAACGTGCTGATCGAGAAAGGCGTCAAGATCGTAGGGGTGCCTAAGACGATCGATAACGATCTGAGCGGCACCGACGCCTGTTTTG
>JANWJB010000162.1 GCA_025449575.1 Acidobacteriaceae bacterium | reverse complement strand
TCACTTTAATCCGGCACGGAAAGCATAGCTGGCGCAGGCGCGTTTCAACTATGCCTGAATGGCGGAGAGGGCGAAATGGGTTTGGGGGTTGTTTTGAAGCGCGCCGGCATAGGTTTTATGGCGCTCGTCCTACTCGCAGTGCCATCCATGCTTTTAGCGCAAACCGACGAGATCCAGGTCTATGACGCAGAGATCGCGCCGCCGGGAATCTTCAATCTGATGGTTCACACCAACTTCACTCCTGCGGGGCGTATATCCGCCGCCTGTCCCGGGGCTATCATCGCCGATCACTCGTTTCAATGCACCGCCGAGTGGGCCTATGGCGTGACCTCCTGGATGGAGCAAGGACTATATCTCCCGGTCTCCACTCTTTATTCCCAGAACCACGGCGCAACAGTCAATGGATTCAAAATTCGTGAACTGTTTGTGCGACCTAATGCTCACGACCACACATTTTTCTATGGAGTTAATTTTGAATTTAGCGTGAATGCCCTCTACTGGGAAGATAAGCGCATTAGTTCGGAGATCAGGCCGATCCTGGGACTGCACTTACATCCAATAGATCTGATTTATAACCCGATTCTCGATACGGATTACACGGGTGGCTTAGGAAACCTCCAGTACAACCCGGCAGGACGAATCGCTTATAACCTGAATGATAGGTGGGCCATTGCTGCTGAAGAGTACGACGGCTTCGGCCCGGTGCACGGTTTCTTACCGACGGACCAACAGTTTCACGAAGTCTGGGCCACGATGGATCGCTACGGCAAGGCCCTCTCGATCGAAGCCGGGGCGGGATATGGTCTAACTCCGGCGTCCGACGAATGGACATTCAAACTAATGTTGTCAGGCAACCTCAATTCACGGCCTTGGCGGCCGTGAACGGGGCTTTTCTGCGGGCATTGTTCCATAGACCTGACGCAACGGGCGGAGTTTCTCGGATCGCTCGGCGTCACCAACCTGCGCATCTTTGTCGACCCAACCGATGCCACCCGTGTCGCCGTCCTCATGGACGTGGCCAACCTGGATACGCTCAAATCCGGAATGCAAACTCGAAAGGCGCCACACGGCCTGGACCGGCCGCCCGGCAACCCCAGCACCCGCTCTATTTGCCGATACAGAAGCTGGAGAAGATTTTGTTCAGGATGTCGTCGGCGGTAGTCTCGCCGGTGAGCGAGTCCAGGCCGCGCAGCGCTTCATAAAGATCCAGCAGCAGCATCTCGTGCGGAATGTCTTCACCGGCCGCGCGCTCGGCAGCGGCCAGCCCAGCCAGTGCGGAGTTCACGGCTTCGGCCTGGCGCAGGTTGGTCAGCATTCCAGTTTCCGCCTCGCCATGGCTGCCTAGAACCATGGCCAACATACGCGCGCGGAGCGCGTCCACGCCTTCGCGCGTAAGAGCGGAGGTGGGGACCACGGGCTGCGTGGTGGGCAAGCTCCCGGCGAGAGCGCCCTGAAATTTGCCGGGCGCCTCGACGGTTGAAGACGCGGGCGGCAGCAAGTCAATCTTATTCACGACAACAATCGCGCGCCGGCTCTCCAGGGCCGCGAGCAATTCCGCTTCCTCCGGGCTGGGCGCTCGCGTCGCGTCTAGCACCAGCAGCACCATATCCGCGGCGGCCATCGCCTCGCGGGACTTAGCAATGCCGATTCGCTCCGCCTCATCCGCGGCTTGCCCATCTTCAACTTCGTTGTGGATTCCAGCTTGGCCTTCAGCCCCAACAGGCCGCAGCCCCGCCGTGTCGATCAGCTCCACGGGAATTCCTCCCAGCGAAACCCGCTCGGTCACCAGATCGCGAGTGGTTCCCGGGGTGGCGGTCACGATTGCCCGCTCGCGCTCCAGCAGGCGATTGAACAGCGACGATTTGCCCGCATTTACACGGCCGACGATGGCCAGCGTCAGGCCGGAGTGGATGATACGGCCGCGGTCGAAGCTCTCCGCAACCGGCTGGAGAGCGGACCCCACCGCCGCCAGCCGCCGCAGAATTTCCTCTTTCGCTGTGACCTCGAGATCGTCCTCGGCAAAATCGATTCCCGCTTCCAGCAAGACAATGAGATCCACGAGCTGCTGCTTGATGGGCCGGATGCGTCGCGAGAGGGCCCCTTCCATTTGCTGCGCGGCTACTCTCGCTTGGTAGAGGGTCTGCGCTTCAATCAGATCGCGCACCGCCTCAGCTTGCGTCAGATCGATGCGGCCACTCAAGAAAGCGCGCTGGGTGAACTCGCCCGGCTGAGCCAATCGCGCACCCGCAGCCAGCGCCTGCTCCACCAGCGCTTGCAAAATTACGGGGGCTCCGTGCGCGGCAATCTCCACCACATCCTCGCCGGTATAGGAGCGGGGTGCGGCGAAGTAGGTGACCACGGCTTGGTCCAGTTTCTCGCCGCTCTCCCGGTCGAGAATCTCCCCCAGCCGTGCCTGCGCGTGAGCGAGTGGGTGTTGCAGGCGAAGCATCGGCTCCGCGATCCGTTGCGCCTCGCTGCCCGAAAGACGGACGATGCCGATGCCGCCGCGGCCGGGCGGAGTCGAGATCGCCACGATGGTTTCCTTGTCGTACATGGAAGGCTTGCGCCGCGCCGGATTCAGGACGAGCGGCGATCGTCGCGGCGGCCGTGCGCAGCGCTCTCATGCGCCATGCCACGGGGATAGACCACCACGAACCTGCGCAACCCCTCGCCGCTGCTGGCCGTCTCCAGATCGCCGCAGTCGCGGAATGCAAGGTGCAGCATCCGCCGTTCGCGTGAGCTCATGGGCGCAAAGCTGTAGGGATTGCCGGTGGACCGCACGCGCTCGGCGGCAGTCTCGGCGGAGAGCTTCAACTCCCGCGCGCGGATCGCCTTGAAGTTATTGGCGTCGAAGGAAATCTTGTCGTGCTCTTCCATCTCCAGCCGCACGATCTTGGCCGCGATATGCTCCAGCGCGCGCAACAGCTCCCCCCCGCGCTGGGTCAGCAGCGGAGCGTCCGGGCCGGCCAGCTCCACATAGATCTCGCGCCCCTCCAGGCCCTCCGGGTCGCGGGCTCCATCGCCTGCAGTGATCCTGTATTTCAATCGGAGGCCGCCGGTAGTGGTCAGAAGCTTCAGAAAACCGGCAATCTTTTGCGCTGCGGCTGCGTAGTCTTCGATCGGCATCGCCTTAGTATCGCACCTCTTTTTTTGGATCGCTGCTTCCGCCCCCTGCCGCCGGCGGCCGTTGGCAAGCTCAGCGCCTCTCCCCTACCTCTGTGTTCCCGCGTTGGGCGCGGACCGAGCTTCGTTTTCCTAATCGGTGTCCGGCTTTCTTAGCCGCGCGTTTGGCGGCGATCTCGCGCATCTGGCGCCCCATGCTGGTGCGGTTCATCACCGCCTGCTGCGCAATGTTGATTACGTTGCTGAAGGCCCAGTAGAGGGTTAGCCCGGAGCCCAGATTCCACGTCATGAAGCCGAAGAAGAGCGGCATGGTGAAGGCCATCATCTTCTGCTGCGTGGGGTCCATTCCCGGGGAGGGCGTCAGGTATTGCACCAGGAACATGGTCACGATGAAGAACAGAGGCAGGATGTGCAACGGATCTGGCGCGGCCAGGTTATGCAGCCAATACCAATGTGCCTGCCGCAGTTCGATCACAATCTCCAGCATCTTGTAGAAGCCGTAAAGCAGAGGATATTGGATCAGCATGGGCAGGCATCCGCCGAACATGTTGACGCCTTCGCGCTTTTGCAGATCGAAGATCTCCTTGTTCATGTCGGCGCGGCGCGGATCGCTGGTCTTGTATTTCTTGTATTTCTCCTTGATGGCGGTCATTTCCGGCTGAATGCGCTGCATCTTCAGCGAAGATCGCATCATTTTGATTCGGGTGGGCAGCATGGCCATGGTGATGACCAGGGTCAGAAACAGAATGGCCCAGCCCCAATTAGCGACAACATGATCGTGAACCCACAGCAACAGCAGGAACAACGGCTTGGCGATGAAGCCCCAGAAGCCAAAGTTCAAGACCGGCTCGATGCTTGGCCCGGTCTCCGCGCCACCTTGCGCCGTGGCGTGCACGGAGCTTAGCACCGAGATTTTCTTGGGCCCCACGAAGAGGCGGCTCTTGACGCCGCCATCCTGGCTGCCTACGGCCGCGCCAAGCACGGTGACCGGCTTGGAGTCGTGAGGAATCGAAAGCGAGTTCTTGAACGACACCACGGTGGTGTGGGCCGGCGCATCGGGCAAAAAGATCGCGCCGAAATATAGGTCGCTGGCGCCCGCCCAATCGAACGGACCCTCCTGCACACCGCCGTCGGTTACCTTCTTGGCGGCCTGATCGGCGGCCTTGCCGCTCTGCATGATGTTGGTGCGGCTCTGCGAATAGTCCGCCGGCGTCTCCTGGTCGCCAAAGCCGGCCGGCCACGCAAGCTGGACGGAGAGTGGCTTTCCATCCTCCGTGGCCGTTACCTTCGCATGCATTACATAGCTCGTGCTGAAGGTGTAGATCTTCTTCACCGTCAATCCGCCGTCGGAGTAGGTGAAGGTCAGCGAGCCCGGCGCTTCCAGGGTGCCCGTTGCTGAGGGCACATAAAGCGCCTGATTCAATTTTTCCCGAACCGCCGGATCGTTGGTCCACAGCGAAAGCGGGTAGCCGAACTTCTCCGCCGCCGGTTTGTTCACCAGGTCCAGCGGCTTGACGGCGGCATCGTCTTTGAAACTCTTCAGGATCCAGGAGACCGCCTGGCCCCCTCGGTTGGAGAAGGTGATGCGGTAGAGATCATTCTCGACGACGGTGGTGCTTTCCTTCGCGGCCGCGATCGCAGGCGTGGGAGGCGCGGCTTTGGAACGGCGCGCAGTCTTTTTGCCCGGAGCGGTGGAGGGAGCGGTGGAGGGAGCGGCGGCGGGCTGCGCCGAAGAAGGCGCGGCGGCCGGCGCGGTTGGAGCGGGCGCCGGGGAGGAGGAAGAGGTCGTGCTCTGCCGGGTCTCGACCGGCTTTTTCGGCCCGAACGAGCGCATGCCGAAATACAGGGCTACGAAAACGATGGCAAAGATCAGCAGCGTCCGCGAGTCTTGCCCGCCACCGCCGGACTGGTTAGGGTTGTGTATCTCAGCCAAGAAGAATTCCTATGGAGGGCATGCTGTTCCTCATGGTAAATGGCGGCGCTTATCCGTGCCGGGCGGGAATGCATCCAGTGGAAGAATCTTCCGATGGCGTCGATCGCTTCCCCGGTGGCGGCGGATCGAAACCTCCGCGAAAGAAGGGGTTGCAACGGAAAAGCCGCCAAAGCGCCAGAGTGGATGCGCGCAGAGGACCGTGTTGCGCGAAAACCGCGATCGCATATTCCGAACAGGTGGGCTGAAAACGGCACGCTCCGCCTACCCCGCTCACGGAATGCAGTGCGGGAGAGATCCAGCGCCGGTAAAATTCGAGCGAGCGGGCAATCATCCGAGCGGCTCCTTCCCGCCGACAGCACTTTCGATAGCGAGAAAAATCTTCGCTATTTCCGTTTGCAGCGTGCGCAGGTCCGCAGCCAATACCGATCGCCGGGGGTGCAGCACAACGTCCACATCACGAGTGAGCCGGTCGAGATTGATCCGGATCGCCTCACGCATGCGGCGCTTAATGCGATTGCGCTCCACCGCTTTGCCCAGAACCCGGCCGGCAGTCAAGCCCACACGCGGACCCTGATCGGGATGCGAACTCCGGCGGGCGAAGAAATACGTCATGGAAGCCGAGAAGTGTTTCCGGCCTTCCCGATAAACACGCTGGTAATCGGCATGCTTGCGAAGCCGCGCGCCGCGCATGGACTGTATTCGGCGGTCAAGCACATCGAGTTCCTCGCGCTCCGCCTTCGCTATCAGGGAAGAACTCCGCGGCGTCTAGAGCGGTTCAATTCCTCTAGTCGCGATAGCCGGCGCTTACTGAAACCCGCTTGCGGCCTTTGGCGCGGCGACGCGAGAGTACCGCGGCGCCGCTGTTGGTCTTCATCCGCTTGCGGAATCCATGAGTCTTCGCGCGATGGCGGCGGTTGGGTTGAAATGTGCGCTTGGGCATCGAAACTGCGCTCCTGATCGATTAAGAAAATCTCTGCCTCGGGGGCAAACTTCAAGTATATACTGCCGGATCGCGATCGTCGCGCCCACGCGCCACGAGAAAACCAGCAGCAAGAACGGCACTTTTTTGCCATCCTTGGCGCATCTTCACAGCGCGTGGTGCAACTCTCCCAGGAAAATTCAATTTGCACAAAACAGGCTCTTGCGCAGTCTCCCGATTGTGCTAGTATCGGCTCCGTTCAAGATGATTTCTGCACGCCCACTTTCCTGAATTTTTGATCTGGATATTTTCGCGGCGAAGCCTGAAGGCTTCGGCGATTTCTAACCACTCGCGGCGTCGGTGTTTGCAAGCGTTCCGCGCCCGCGGTGAGTCGCCATTTGCCGGGAAAGCGTCGGAAAGCCAAGCGAGCCCTGAAGGAAGCGTATGTCATTCGCAGCCACGGCCACCAGCGCATTGAATCCCTGGGTGCGGATTTTGGCAGCGCTCGAGAAAAAGGTAAACCGTCAGTCGTTCGATACCTGGCTGAAGCCCACCCGCTTCAGCCACGTGAACGGCCGGTTGCTCTTTGTGCGCATCCCTACTGCCAACTTCCAGCACATCGGGGATCGCTACGGGGATCTGATTCAAGAAGCGATCGAGGGATTGCAGTTGGAACTTGACGATGTCTCCTTCGTCACTGCGGAAGAGGATCCCTCGCAGCCGCGAGCGCGTAGCGATGGAGGCTTCGCGCCGGTCGCCTCCGACGCCGCCGGCTCGCCCCGCCCCGCGCGCCGGCAACCCGCCGCGCCGGCGCCCCAGCAAGCCAAGTTCGACTGGACCGCCGCCGCCGAGCTCAATCCTCGCTACACCTTTGAAGCATTTGTGATCGGCAATGGCAATCAGTTCGCCCGCGCCGCGTCCCAGGCGGTCGCCGAACGCCCTTCCAAGGCATACAATCCGCTGTTCCTCTATGGCGGAGTCGGCATGGGGAAAACCCACCTCATGCATGCCATCGGCCAGGAGGTGAAGCTTCGCCAACCGCAATGCGCCATCTGCTATGTCTCCAGCGAAAAGTTCACCAACGAGATGATCAATTCGTTGCGCTATGACAAGATGTCCAGCTTCCGGGACAAGTTTCGCTCGGTCGACCTGCTGCTGATCGATGACATTCAGTTCCTGGCGCAAAAAGAGCGCACGCAAGAGGAGTTCTTTCACACCTTCAACGCGCTGCACGAAAGCATGAAGCAGATCGTGATCGCCTCCGACCGGCCCCCCAAGGAGTTGGCGGAGATCGAAGACCGGCTGCGCAGCCGTTTCGAGTGGGGCCTCATCGCCGACATCCAGCCGCCTGACCTGGAAACCAAAGTGGCCATCCTGCAGAAGAAGGCGGAGAGCGAGCACGTTACGCTGCCCACCGATGTCGCTCTCTTTATCGCCTCCAATGTCCGCACCAATGTGCGCGAGTTGGAGGGGGCGCTGGTGCGTCTCTTCGCCTGGTGCAGCCTCAACGGCATGGAAATTACGCTGCCCACCACGCAGCAGTGCCTCAAGCAGTTCATCGACACCCAGGTGCGCAAGGTCACCATTGAGGCCATCCAGCGCGCCGTTGCCGAACAGTTCGGCATGCGGGTCAATGAGCTGAAGCAGAAAAACAATTCCCGGGCGGTTGTGGTGCCGCGGCAAATCGCCATGTATCTGGCCAAGCAGATGACGGAGGCCTCACTGCCGGAAGTGGGGCGGCAGTTTGGCGGCAAGCATCACACCACCGTCATGCACTCCATCGCCAAGATCGACGAACAGCGGCGCGCCGATAAAGACCTGAATCGAACAATCAACAAGCTGATGGAAGTGCTGAACGGCTAAGAGTTTGTTGAAAAACGCGCCGAAGCCCCGAGCGAGGCGCAAGATAATGTGTACTGCTCCGGACGCCGTCCCTACATCCTGGATGCTCGACGGGAGATGAACATGTTTTTCAACAAACTCCTAGAAACCCATTGCTGCTTTGATCTGGCGGGATTCGGTGGAAAGCGGCTTGCCCGGAAGTGGACGGGTTCGCCCGCTAAGAGTTTGTTGAAAGACGCGCCGAAGCCCCGAGCGAGGCC
>JANWJB010000161.1 GCA_025449575.1 Acidobacteriaceae bacterium | reverse complement strand
GGTCGAGAGACCGCCTTTCGTTCGCCCTGCTAACGATTGCCATGCCGGCGCCTCATGAGCGCCGGGACCGGCGGATCAGAACTTCCGCCATCAGATCGCCGCCGCCGCAGACCTCGTAAATGGAGCACTGAATAGGCCGGAGGGCGTTCGGCAAGAACTGGCTGCGCCTTGCATTCTCCAGCCTACTCGTGATGAGCAAAACGCGTCACGCTATGCCGCATCCTCCGATCCTTGAGCGGAATACGCGGGCAAGGGCGCCTGTAGAGTCGATCCGACCGGGAACTGATGAAACCCTTTCACTGCCTCCGAGGTCGTATCGTAGATCTCGAACAATCGATTCACCCCCATCATTTCCAGAGATGTGCGTGCGCGGGCGCACAAGGCGGCGAGCCTCACGTCCCCATGACGTTTTATGGCCTCTTCAAGGCAGCAAAGCATCAGAAAGATAGCGGATTTGTCCAGGTACTCCACATCTGAGCAATCCAGCACCATGCGGGGCCGGTCAAAGTCCACAGATCTCTGTATTTCACAAAGGAAAATCCGTCCCTGTTTCTCGCTAAAAGCCGCCGGAAGTTTTCTTACTACGACATCATGTTTTCGGGTCCCCATGTCTCGCTCTCTCTCCTGGATGTTTGGTCTCGTTCTCAAATGGCAGCGCTCTTAATATCTGGAAATGATGCGACTGCCAAAGCCCTTCATTAACTTCGATGTGTCAACGCACCTATGCGTACTCCTTCCTTCGTAAAATCATCCTGCACTTTGCAGAAAACGCCCCAGCTGCGCCTTCGGTCGGCGCGCGACGTGGCTCAAAACGTTTCTTCCGTAGTGGAAAAGCGTAAGCAGGTTGGTGTTATACCAGCAGCAGTCAGCCATTTTTGGGGATAATCCGCAAAAAAACCGAAGCCTGGGGACGCTGCTCGGCGACGTCAGCATAGCGGCCAGCAGACGATGATTCCCGTCCAGAATCGTGAGAGGACCTTGACCGTTGACCCCAATCAGAACGATGGGGCCCTGACGAGAGCCGGTCTGTGCGAGCTGATCGCGGATATCATTGATTTTGGCCAGAAATGGGTCATCGGTCCTGCTCTCCTGTCCGGATACGTAGTTCGCAACTTCAGTAATCGAGAAGTTGCCGCGGGCAATCTTGCGCCAATGCGCTCTTGGAAAGACTCGGATCTGAGCGAGATCTTCTTCTTGCAAGTCGATCTCATACCAATCGGTCCCGGTAGGGAGCTCGCTCCACAGGGCGAGATGACGAAGGAAGAACAGTGCACGGCGCTTCACATTCTCGCCCGCGTCTTGGAGATTGGGGTTCAGCACAATTTCGCTCAATGCCTCTCGATAGTCGCCGAAAGCGGGGTTATTGAAGTCGGTCCTCAGAAACTCGGCGATGACTTCGTCTTCTGTAACCGGGCGAATTGTCCTGAGCGGCGGAAAGATGCGTTCTTGCGCGGCGTCGGAACTGCGCATCGCATTAGCGAAAAAAGGAATCGCCACTACGATCAGCAAGACCGCCATCAACAACAACTGAACCAGGATGACCTCACGCAAGGAAGAGTGAAAGCGCCAGATTCCCGCGATTACCGCGCCGCTGAACGCCAATTGAATCCAGCTTGTGTTGGCTACTTTATAGGCCATCTCATAGGTGATGATCACGGCGCTGAGCGAATAGATCACCGCAGTGATCGCGTAGAGCGAAAGAAGATAGGGCAGGCCATACTTCCCCGTCAGCACGAACCCGGAACCAAAGCATGCCGTCCAGAGCGAAGCGGGCGCCAGACGCAACCCCAAAGCGATCAGGGAACCGATGCCCAATACGAGCAATAAAGAAGTGGCAATCACTTTAAGGCCCCGCCGCTCCTCCTCGTCCGTGCCCGCCACCAGCGGAAACATGCTGTTCACCACCGCCGACGAGAGGACGAAGATTACCCGTCCCACCATGGCCACCGCCGTATAGAGCCCCGCCGCCGTCGGCAGGAAGAAATGCTTTACCAGCACAATGTCGCAGTTGTTAATCAACACCTGGCCGGAAAAAAACACCATGGCCTGGGAGAGTTCACGGAGCGAGTGGAAAAGCTTGATGGGATTGGGAATGTGGGGTGCGGCCACGGGAACGATGACCAGATACGCGACCGCAACGGCGACCGAATTGGCCGCGATTACGCCCGCGACGCCAAAGCCGAATAGCATTAAAAGAAGCGATCCGCCAAAACGAACCGCGCCCTCCAGGACGAGGTTGCCCGCCAGACGGCGGAAGCCATAGGTTCCCTGGAGATATCCGCGGCGGCTCCCTAGTGGAACGTAGAATGCGGCGCCGATCGCGATCAGGGCGACGGGCAGCACGCTGGCCAAATTCAGCCAATGGGAGATGCCCCTTGCAAAGATCAGCAAAGCAAGCGCGGCGAGCAGGCCGCACGCCCATGCGCCGCGGTGCATACGACGATAAGCAGCCGTCTTCCCTTCGGGGGTATTTTGCTGTGCTGCCACTTTGGCAGAAACAATCTGAAATGAGAACACTACCGCCGAAATAAAGGTGAGCAGGGTATAAACCGCGGTGGCGTCTCCGAATCCTTTGGGGCCAAGGAACCGCGCGACAGCAATGTTGTATGCGAGGTTTATCCCAGTTGCGAGTCCGGAGCCGGAAAGCAACACGAAGCTGCCAGTAAGAATGCGCGCCTGCAGTGACTTTGACTTCGAGATCCGGCCATTCAGCACGATTCGTCAGACTCCAATTCTCGGTCAGGCGGGGGGATCGGGTGGAGCTTGCTCTGAAGAGACGATTGCCGGCTCGGAAAAAGCCCCGGCCG
Source organism: Acidobacteriaceae bacterium (assembly GCA_025449575.1). Lineage (GTDB taxonomy): Bacteria > Acidobacteriota > Terriglobia > Terriglobales > Acidobacteriaceae > PALSA-350. The sequence goes on along the minus strand of JANWJB010000161.1, from coordinate 3,858 downwards.
AGCGCGCAGGCGTCCGCCAGCTGCTACTTCATCCGATGCGTAAAACCTTCCATTAGGCTGCTTGAATGGTGCGGGTGGGAAGCGCAGGCTCCGGCAATCTTCTACAACCATTCATTGTATTGCTGCTTCTAATAAACAATCCCTATGGTGGATTGCGCAACCGCTGCTTTGTTTTTTATCGCTCTTTTCTTGCATGGATGCTCCGGCGCGGGTTCGCCTCTTGGCTCTTCGCAGCCTCCGCAGCTTAAATATAAGGCGAGCGGGAAGGCGCCGGAGATCCTGGCGCTCTACGAGGGATGGTTCGGGCTGCCCAATCATATTTCAGTAGGCTACTCCTCTCATGATTCGGCCGTAATACACAAGCAGATTCGCGAAGCGAAGTCGATGGGAATTTCTGCGTTTGTTGTGGATTGGTATGGCGACCGCGAGCCCTTCATCGATCAAAGCTATGCGCTGGTCCAAAAGATTGCCGCCAAAGAGCATTTTCGCGTCGCAATGGTCTATGAGGAGACGAATCAGGAAGACGGCGCTACCGACGAGGCCATTGCGGACTTCACGATGTTCCGTGACACATATCTTGCTCCCCACGCTCCAGGGCACGAGGCTTACCTCACCTATCAGGGGCGCCCGGTGATCTTCATCTTTCCACGGGGCGGCTATACCGATTGGGATAAAGTGCGCGCGGTCTTGAACTCCTGGAATCCAGCGCCTCTCCTCATCAATGAAAATCTGCCGGGCAAGTATGCCGATGACTTTGATGGATTTTATGCCTGGATCAATCCTGGACCGAAGGGATGGGCTGCGGATGGCAGCAACTGGGGGAACCAATATTTGACTGATTTCTATCGAACGATGTTGGCAAAATATCCAGACAAGATCATTGTGGCCGGCGCTTGGGCCGGATTCAACGATGGCAAGGCTTCCTGGAGTTTGAATCGTCACATCGCCGTGCGCTGCGGGCAGACATTTCAGGACACCTTTCATTTTTGGCAAAAATATCTGCCTGCCGGTGAGCCGATTCCCTTCGTGCTCTTGGAAACCTGGAACGATTACGAGGAGGGTTCTGCGATCGAACCCGGTATTCCATCCTGCGGGGACGTCCGGCCCGATCAATCCCTCAAAGATCAAGCCAGGGAGTCAAAACCACCGCCGACAAACTAGAGCGTTGCCAGATTTGCGTAGCTGTGCTCCCCGCCCTATGTTGCCCGCATCGCCATGCGCTTATTGCGGCTCCTCTTGGAAAATCCGCACCGCCCATCGCACCTGAGTCGGGGTAAGGACGACGACGTAGCGTCTGCGCACATGCTGGGATGTAAGGACCGCACCGCCTTTCAGGATCTGCGCATCGTAATCGACTGTGTCGAGAAGCTGAATGGACAACCCGTCAGGGGAATAGAAAACAATTTGTACGTTGTGGGCTCGGTCCTGGTATCGTGTGTGGATTCCAAGCTTCGCCTGTTCGTCAATTGCGCTGGTAAGTTTGTCGTGCGCGGTTCCGACAAAATCCGCGTCCAGCAATGCTGCCTGGTTCTGATCAAACGCGGTCTGCAGGCTTTTCCAGGATTCCAGATAGTCGCGAATGGCTGCGGTTTCCGTCTGTTGCGCCAGGGTCAGCGGTCCCTGAAGATGCGGCGGCTCGACGTGCACTTGAGGCTGGTCGCCAAATGCCGCCGAAGACACTGCCAACGCGCAGCTCAATAGCAAAGCGCGGTTCATCGGCCGCCTTCCCATCGAATTTCATTTCCGGCCACTACGCCGCTAGCCACCGAGATAGTCGCTCCCGGGCGAGCCGGCATCTCGACCTGCGCGACGCCCCGCTTGATGGGAACGTCGACCGTGGATTGTATGCCGTTGTATTTCTCTGTGAAGCTCACGATAGTGCCGTCCGGAACAGCGTTTCCGCTGCAATCGCGCACGGGTGCGGTTTGCACGCTGAGTTGCTGTCCCGACGGCTGAACGCTCATCTGCAGGGTGCAGGGATCTCCCGGAACCTGTTCTATGACTCTGGTGCTGGTCGCGGCTCCAGCTTGCGCAATGAACTTCGCGGCGCCTTCTTTTGCGCCGGAGTCCATTTGCGTCGAGGCCGCTCCGTTTTGCGTCGTGACAACCCGCTTCTGCACGGCACCTGACGGAGTCGACAATGCAAACGACACTGGCAGGGGAGTCGTGATGAGGTTCCCATAGGCGTCAAATACGTAGACGGACCCGCTAATTCCATTGCGAAGACCCACTGGGAGGCGCGAGGGCTTGGCAAGAAAGCTCAGTTTTGCCGGCTGATTGGCGGGAACGACGTCGAAGGATCCATCGGCGACCGGCGAGGAGCCTTTGACAAGAACCGCTAGATAGTGGCCGGCCTGGTGAAGGGCGCCCGATGCAAAAGAGGCGGGCTCTCCCATCTGTACGTTGCGGCTAAGCGCCTGGCCGGGACCGGCCACATACAGAACCGCTGGCCCGCTGCCTGTGGTCTGGATCGAAAACGCGCTGCCCGCAGTCACCTGCTTGGGTATCGTCATGCTTTCGCCCGCGGCCACAGAAGCCTGTAGTGCCGCCAACGCCAGAGCGCCCAGAACGAATGAAATTCCGCCTCTCACATGGAATCTCCGAGACCGTAGGTTGCTGTTATGGTGCGCTCACCACTGACTCGTCTTGCGAGATCCTCGGGAACATGAATCTCGAACGGAACCGGCGTCTGCGGCAGCAGGGCGCGGTCCACATACTGGCCTCCCACCCAGATCACCTGGCCGGTTTTGTCATAGAAGGCGGTAAGAACATGCGCGATGTTTACTGTTTGACCGCTTTCGTTCACTAAGTCTCCGGTCAAGCTCGCTCCGGGCGCCGGATTGTACTTCTGGTTTTGAACTTCGATCACCGGGTCCGCCGAAGCGGGAACCAGCACGGAAAGAGGGTCCATACGGATGCTCGTGACCTTCGAGAGATCTGCATTGGGGAAACGGATGAGGAAAGGGGTCACCTGCTTGGGAAGCAGTGTGTGACGAATCATGTCGAAACTGCCTTCGCTCGCGATTGTGGCCCCGCTCTTGCCTAGCAGCGTGGCTCGCACCGAGACGAAGGCGGGCACCACGTCCTCATTCAGAAGTTCTCCCAAAACAAAGACGCCCTCCGCCCGGTTTTCCGGGTGCATATCGACGATGCGCACGTGGGGAGCTTCCACGTCCTGCGCCCCCCAGTCATCCCCTGGGCCGCGATAGATCACATCCCAGCGCAGGTAATTGACCGGGATCACCTGTGGCGGCACATGCTGTCTCTTGACCAGCGGCCAGTCCACCGCCCAGCGGTCCCCATTCCTTACCAGATGCAGGTCGCGCGTGTCGACAAATCCCCCCACCACGGTGGACCAGTGCAATATCAATTGAACTTCTGCGGTGTCTGCGGTGGCGTGCAGCGGGTGGGCTTCTACGCTGTTCACGGTGGCGTAAGTGCGCAGGCTGGGATAATAGCCGGTCAGATCGTGGACAAATTCGTTCTCGGTGAACTCGGCCTTATTGCCGAGGCTTGAGTATGCCTTCTGCCACTGCTCCAGACGAATTTCGGAGCCCAGATTCTCTACCGCTGCCTCAGGAGTGCTGGATGGCCGCAGCAGGGTTCTGCCGCGCGCGAAGTAGTCGGCTGAGGCGACTGGGTGCAGCGTACCAATTGCCACAAACGCCGCGGTCGCGACGAAGATGGCAGCGGCAAGGACGGCTCCACCCTTGTTCATAGGGCGAGCCTCTCCGGCGACAACTCCTCGAAGGTCTCCGACTCGTATTCTCCGGGAAGGCCGCGCCGTTTTCGATCAGGAATCAGGAGCATCAGGATCGCGAAGATACTGCTGCCAAAGGGAAGCGTACCCCACAGGAT
>JANWJB010000160.1 GCA_025449575.1 Acidobacteriaceae bacterium | reverse complement strand
TCCACTCATTCCACGGTCTGCGTGCAATTGGTGCCGCCCGACGGGTCGGCCATGATCTCGCCCTTCACGTCGATACAGAACCCGCGGTGACCCGATTTGCCCACCGCCTGCGGCACGGCGGTGGCTTCATAGGAGGTGTACATGTCCTGGTTGTTCACCGTGACCTTGGTGCAGTTGGTGATGTTGAATGTGTAGCCGGACTTCTGGCCGGAGGCCAAGTCTCCCTGAAGCAGCTGCGCCGCCTGCGCAGTCGGCGGCCCGGAGTTCGAGCTGCCCCCCAGCGCGGCTAGCGAACAGGCGAATCCATTGGAAGGGAAGTTGATTTGATATTGGATCTGCGCCTGGTAGATGGCGCGCAGCGATTGCATTGCAGAGGTCTCGTCCGCCTGCGCCTTCATGCTGATGAAGTTGGGGATCGCAATCAGCATGAGGATGATCATGATGGACATGACAATGAGCAGCTCCATCAGCGTGAAGCCGCTCTGCAAGGTGAGCCGAGTACCTTTGGTGATCGGGTTTTGGGGCAGGCGATCGATCCGTTGTTTTTGTTCCATGTTTCTTCTCAGGCGCCGGCAGCGGGCAGAGAAAGCTCGCCCGGATAATTCAGCGTGCCGGTAATCTTAGCCTGTCGGTAATTCAGTCTACCAAGGGCACGAGGTTTGCGAGCGGAGTTTCCGCTGCTTTTGGCCTTCTCGCCGTCCATGCTCGTGGGCTGAACCGGATTTCCCGGTGTGTCCCTGCGGATGTCTGTTGTTTCGATAGACGGTTCGAGGAGCAGAAACGCTCGCCCAGGCGGAACCTGGGGCATCTTCCCAAATACCGTGGAACGGATGCTAGCAGGCAAGCTGGCTGTGCGTGACGCGCAGGCCATTGAGGCGGCCCAGCAGAGTAACCGCAACCTTTTCCGGGGCGAAGAGGAAGTTGGCCATGTCCATTACCTCTTGGCCGGAGACCGCCTCGACCTTTTCCATGATCTCGTCGATGCCGAAGAAATGCTGGAAGTACATTTCCTGCCGGGCCAGATTCGACATCCGGGACATCGAGCTCTCCATGCCGAGAACGATGTTGCCCTTGAGCTGATCCTTTGCCCGCTGCAGCTCTTCTTCCGGCAGGGGCTCGCACTTTAGCCTGTGAAACTCGCTCATGATCAGCTCGATCACCTGCAGACAGCGGTCCGAGGAGGTACCGGCATAGACGCAGAGTGAGCCGGTATCGCGATAGGGGTTCAGGTCGCTGAAGATGGAATAGGCCAAGCCGCGCTCCTCGCGCACGGTCTGAAAGAGGCGTGAGCTCATGCCGCCTCCCAACACGGTATTCAGCACCAGCGTCACATAGCGCAGATCGTGAGCCAGGGGCTGAGAAGGAACGCCCAGGCAAACCTGCACCTGCTCAAGAGACTTCTTGTTGCGCAAGGTAATCTTGGCGACCGGGCGCGGCGGCGCACCGTCGGGCAGATCGCTGGCGGGCGAAAGCTGGTCGAAGCGGTGGGCCACCAGATCGACGAATGTGTCGTGCTCCAGATTCCCCGCCGCGGAAAAGACCATGTTGCTGGCGGCAAAGCGCTTGCCATAGTAGTCGAAGAGAGTGTCCTGGGCGAAGCTGCGCACGGTCTCCTTGGTTCCCAGGATCGGCTTGCCCAGCGGATGATCCTTCCAGAAGCTTTGAGTGAAGATCTCGTGGACCAGATTGTCCGGATTGTCTTCATCCATCTTGATCTCTTCCAGAATTACGCCGCGCTCACGCTGGATATCCTCACTCTGGAAGACGGGGTGGAGCACCAGGTCGGAGAGGATGTCCAAAGCGATGGGCACATGCTCATCCAGCACCTTGACGTTGAAGCAGATTGTTTCCTTGCCGGTGAAGGCGTCCAGGTTGCCGCCGATGGCGTCGACCTCGCGCGCGATCCGCTGCGCCGACCGAGACTGCGTGCCTTTGAAGACCATGTGTTCGACAAAGTGGGAGATGCCGTTGACCTCGGCGAGCTCGTGGCGCGAGCCGGCTTTGATCCAAACCCCCATGGCGACAGAACGCACATTGTCCATGCGTTCGGTCAGAATGGTAAGTCCATTGGGGAGAACGGTCCGTCGAATGCTGCGGTCTGTCACCATTTGAGTGTACGGCTTTTTCCCCGCTAACCTCGTACCGAGGGCGGCCCACGCTGCATGGCTGTTCGCAGGATCCATATCCTGGCGCGCTCTCCTGCGATGAGCCGCTCGCCGGTGCTATGGTTGAGAGAAGCGCTTTTCGCTACCCGCAAGGTATGGCAGGGAAACCACCTTCTGAACTCTTAGACGCCGCGGCGCCCGTCGCGGGTGATAATCTTTTCGGCCTTTCCCGGCAACAACTTACCTCGGTGATGCTGGGCTTCAGCCAGCCTGTCTACAGGGCTGGGCAACTGCTGGACGCCATGTATCGCCAGAGGGTGGCTTCTCTGGACGAAATTACGGTGCTACCGCGCGCCCTGCGCGAACAAATGGCGAAGAGCGGATGGCGAATCTCCCCTCCGAAGATCTCTGCCGCTTTCCGCTCTTCCGATGGAACCGAGCGCTACCTCGTGGCCTGCCCGGATGGGCCGGACGGGCAAACGGTGGAGACGGTCTGGATGCCGGGGGGAGACGGAGGCGAGATTGGAGACGGCAGCGCTGATTCTGATTCGACCGGCTCCGCTTACGAAGCGGATGGTGAATTCGGCGATGGCTCTACGGCCGCCGATGAGCCGGCGAAGAAAGCGGCTTCGGCGCGGCCGGCACAGCGGGCTACGATTTGTGTCTCCAGCCAGATTGGCTGCGCGGTCAATTGCCAGTTCTGCCTGACCGCCCAACTGGGACTCCAGCGCAATCTGACTGCGGGAGAGATAGCCGGCCAGGTGATTGCGGTGCTGGAGCGCCACTCCGTGGTGGTGGGACGGGACCGCATCAACCTGGTTTTTATGGGAATGGGAGAACCGTTCCTCAACTACGAGCCGTTCATGGCTGCCGTAAGGCTGCTGGTGGAGGAGGCCGGTTTACCGGAATCTCGCATGACGGTTTCGACCTCAGGCATCGTTCCGGGAATCCTGCGCTTTGCCCAGGAGCCGGTGCGTCCCCACCTGGCCATCAGTATGAATGCTCCCAATGACCGGCTGCGGGAGGAGATCATGCCGGTAACGCGCAAGTGGAAGATCGATGACGTTCTGCGCGCTGCCGCAGCGCTCCGGCTTCGTCCGCGGGAATATGTCACCTTTGAATATGTCTTGCTGGGCGGGGTGAACGATCGGCAGGAAGAGGCTGAGGAACTCGCCCGCCTGGCGCGGCGCTCGGGCTTGCCGGTCAAAGTCAATCTGATTGCATGGAATCCGGGCCCCGGCATCGCATATGCGTCGCCGCAGCCGGGAAATGTTGAGGCCTTTCAGCGCCGGCTCATCGAGCGCGGAGTCCCCGCGTTCATACGCAGGCCGCGCGGCCGCGACATTTATGCCGCTTGCGGCCAGCTCAAGCGCACCCTGGAGTAAGTCAGGCCAAGCGGGCCTGGGCGCAGAACGGCTTGCGCGAGAGCTTTTGCGGTTCGCAACTCGGCGCGCCAAGCCATGGCATGACCATGCCGGCGGATGGCCGCGCTCGTTCCGGTAGTGGGTGAGGGTTTCCTGGGCCGAACGACGACGGTCGGCCCGGGAACGGGCTAATAAGGTCTCTGATTCTGCGTAATCAGAGGCCACTTGTCGGTGCGGAAAGGACCAGCAGGCAATCCAGCGCCGTTAAACAACGTCGCCGCGGGATCTGACTGCCAGGCATATCGGACCTGCATCGGATGTGGCACGGAGGGGGACGAGACCACGACCGTCTGGCCATGGATGGCTGCATCGCCCCAATGCCATTTACGGTCGCTGCCGGCGATTGCGAAGCCTTTCAGCGTTTCTCCTTTGGCCACCAAGCCGCCGCTTGTGTCCTTGAAGCGCAGCTGGATGGAGTGGGGCAGCCTCTTGACCGATGCGAGTGTCGGACCGGCATAGACGACCTGCATCCCATAGTGTTTTGCCAGCGCGCAATACGCCAAGCGGTCTCCAACGGGCTTTTTGTCTCCCGGATGAAGGCTCAGGCCGCCAGTGTCGATCGTCACCGCGAGGCAGGAATGGGGGACAGTATCCGCGGTAATTGCTTGCGACTCACGGACGTCGGCCCACGCATCATCGATGGGAGTGGAACTGCGCGGTCCGAAAGCGGGCAACTGCACGATGTAGAAGGGAAAATTGGGTTGCTTGAAAAGATTGTGCCAGTCGGCGATGACGGCGGGAAGGAGCTTGCGATATGCGTACCCGCGGGGTGAGTTTTGCGCACCTTGATACCAGATGGCGCCGGTGATGGAAAGCGGCGCGATAGGGACCATCATGCCGTTGTAAAGGACGGTTGCCATCACCGGCCAATTTGCATAGTGGAGCGGCAACGGCTGCGGCGGTCGTCCATCGACGCTTATTTTTCCCTGCCACTCGCCGGCCAGCGGGATGCTGCTGTGATCGCCCAAGACGAGATGGAAGATGTCAGGTTTGTCGAGAAATCCGCCTTTTGGCTCCGTCTTGAAAATACGAACGGCGATCAGATTTTTGCCGGGCTTCAGCACTCCGGGACGGATTCGATAGACGCGAGGGTTCTCGACCCAGGCGCTGCCGCCAATATATGTTCCGTTGACCCACACCGAATCCATCCGTTGAATCTGGCCGAGGAACATGGTCGCCATCCCAGGGGGAAGCGGGTTCGGCAAGGTGACTTCTTTCCGGAACCATGCGACCGCGGGAGTGACGGGCACACCGAGCGCCGCGAATCCGCCGGGCAGAGGAACGTTCTTCCAGCTGGAATCGTCGTAACTTGGAGAAAACCAGCTTTCCTTTAGACCGACGTCGTACTTTTTATACCAGGGCGTGATGTAGGTGCCATCTGAAGGTGACCCCTCGGCGGCAAGCTCGGCGACCTGCGCCAGCGCGACGTCATAATCCTTGGTCGAGCGGAGGGCGGCAGCGCCGGCAAATGTTTCCGCTGCAGCTCCTCCGACGGAAGCCACAACCAGCCCGATGGGCACGTGAGTCTTCTGCTCAACTTGGACGGCGAAGTAGAAGGCCACTGCGGACACCCAGTTGGCCGTCTGCGGTGTGACTACATTCCAGGTTCCCCGCAACGTGTAAGTAGGGTGGTAGGCGGAATGCTGGCCCACGGTGAAGTAACGAATGTTCGGATAGTTAGCCGCCTGCGCCACTTGCGCTCCATTATCGCTGAAGCGTAGCGGGGTCTCCATGTTGGATTGGCCACCGCAAAGCCAGACGTCACCGACCATCACATTATGAAACTCAGCGGTCTGCCGGCCGTCGGTAATCTTCATGGTGTAAGGGCCGCCAGTCGCAGGCGGATGAATCTTAGCCTGCCAGCGGCGGTCGGCAGCAGCCACGGCGGTCACGCTTTTGTTCCCGATCTGCACGTGGACTGAATCGCCCGGCTCGGACCAACCCCAGATCGTGTCGAGCTTCCCTCGCTGGAGGACCATGTTGTCGCCAAAAATCGTGCTGACGAATGGAAGCGACGTGGGCGCCGCGGTATTGCCGCC
>JANWJB010000159.1 GCA_025449575.1 Acidobacteriaceae bacterium | reverse complement strand
GGATTTGGAGGCAGGGGCGGGGGAAGGAACGCGCGGACTCTCTCACCGGAAAGAGTTGAAGTCACATAACGGCTTCGCGGAGGGCTATTGGGGTTTCGGGGCATGCTTTCATTAGCTCGCTTACTATTAAAGCATATGTCGATTACCTTTAATAGTAAATTTCGCTATTCAAGGGTGCCCACAGAGGGTACAACCTGGAGAGTTCCGCCGACATCGGCAAACAAGAGGGCGCCGAACCGCTCGCCGGCGGCAAGCGCAGTTCCCCAATGTGCTATCCACGCGGCGAGTTTCTGGTGGGCGAAGTCGATGTGCGCTTGGGCGAAGTGGATGGCGAACCGTTTTACATGAGCCGCAGCCAGTTCGAGTATTGGAAGCACACGCAGCTCATCCTCGACGTCGTTCCGGGCCGCGGCGGCCAGTTTTCGCTCGACAGTCCCGAGGGTCTCCGCTTTCACATCCGCTCCCGGGTTTTTGATGATGTGGAGATCAAAGGTCTGCGCGCGGCGGGACGCATCTAGATTCTTGACGGCGCAATTTCGTGTGTTGAGATTTGAGGATCGCGGTGTTTCGAGTCATAGAACAGCGCATGGATCCACCGGCTTTGCAGTCTCAATTCGTCCTCACCGGTCAGTGAGAGCGTTTCTCCTGTTGCTGTGCATAGCCGAGCTTCTGCGAATTTGGCCCGCATGAACAGAACACGCGGTCATTTAAGCGACACATTGGTGCCCGGAGGGGGACTTGAACCCCCACGGCCTTGCGGCCTGCGGATTTTAAGTCCGCTGCGTCTGCCGATTTCGCCATCCGGGCTTTACTTGAGCGCGCTCTGTTGAAGCAAGCAGCACTTCGCGGGACGGGCGCTTCTCAACTGATGCTATCAGCCCTCTTGGCAGTGAGTTTGTTCCGCTAGATCGCGCCGAAGCGACTGGTCGGATTCGGGCGCTGCGTTCTAATAGCGGATTCACGATTGCTCTGCCCCACCACGGTTCGAGAAGTGCGGCTTTTACGGAAACCCGCGTATGGTGCATTTGCTTCGGGGTACACCTATCGTGTATCCGCTCGAACCTCGAACTCCCAGCGCATCTGGCGTATCGGAACGCGCATGATTGCCACCTGCGCCAGCTCCGCGCAAATTTTTTTCTGGAACGTATCTCCGCCGTCTGCGGGCTGACGTTATGGGTGGCCTGCCGGTCGAAAAAGATGACTGGCGAACCATTTTCCCCGCCGACCGGGTACTCTTGAGTTCGGACTGCGGAGCCTGGAATGAGTCTCGATTCAAGGGAAGATAGCAGCACCCCCTTCAACGTCTATACAGAGCGTTTGCAGGATTTGGCGCAGAGCAAGACAGCAGGAGAGCGGCATGGAAGAGCGCTGGGGTACGCCAAGCTGGTCATCGGCCTTCTCCTCATCGTGCTGGCGGTATTGCTCATCCATCATCCAGTCGCACTGAGCCTGTTACTGATTCCGGCGGCTGTCTTCGTGGTGCTGGCGGTGATGCACGAGAAGCTGCTCGAGTCGCTCCGCCTGCGCGCGCGGATTATGACGTTTTACGAGCGCGGACTGGCCAGGCTGACCGAGGCGTGGCAAGGAACAGGGGAAACTGGAGAGCACTTCCTCGATCCGCTTCACCCCTACGCCCGCGATCTGGACATTTTCGGCAAGGCTTCCCTCTTCGAGCTTCTATGCACGGCGCGCACACGCGCCGGCGAAGAGACGCTGGCCCAATGGTTGTTGGCCCCTGCGCCGGTCGATGAAATTCTCGCCCGTCAGGCGGCAGTGCGCGAGCTAGCGGGGCGGCTTGACTTTCGGGAGCGGCTGTTTACCCGCGGCGAGTCGGTGCGCCTGGGGGTACAACCGGAAGCGCTCTCCGCCTGGGGAGAGGGCCAGCCCGCTTTCGCATCCAAGCTACCGCTCATCGTCAGTTGTGTCCTCGCCATCCTTTGGCTAGCCAGCTTAGTCTGCTGGGCGGTTTGGGATCAGGGTATCGTCGTTCTCCTGGTCAGTTTGCTCAACCTCGCCGTCTATTACCGCTGGCGAGGCCGCGTGAAGCAAGCGACAGATTCGGTCGAGAAGGCCGCCGAAGACCTGCAACTGCTGGCTGACACGCTCTCGCTTTTGGAGAGCGAGCGGGTCGCCTCGCCCCGGCTGGCTCAGATACAGGCTGTCCTGAAGGGCGAAGGAACTCCGCCGTCCTCAGCGATCGGGAAGCTTGCCACCATCGCCAGGTATCTCGCGCAGCAGGACAATATGTTCTGCCAAGCGTTCGATTACTTCACCTTCTGGAGCGTTTATCTGGTTTTTGCGGCACAGCGCTGGCAGCGTCAGTTTGGCCCGGCGATTCGCGATTGGTTGGCGGCGGTGGGAGAGTTTGAAGCTCTCGCCGCGCTCTCGGGCTTCGCCTATGAGCGGCCGGAGTATGTGTTTCCTGAATTTGTCCGGGAGGGCCCGCTCTTCGAAGCCGAAGCTTTCGCTCACCCACTGCTGCCCATGGCAAAGGCCGTCACCAATGACCTTCGGCTGGGCGAAGGGCTGCGACTGATGATCCTGAGCGGACCGAACATGGCCGGCAAGAGCACATTCATCCGCGGCGTCGGGGTGAGTGCGGTTCTGGCGCAATGCGGAGCGCCGGTGCGCGCGCGGCGGCTTCAGCTTTCTCCGCTGAATGTCGCCGCCTCCATCTGCGTTCTGGATTCTCTCGCTGGAGGCATGTCCCGGTTCTATGCGGAGATCCACCACGTCAAACTCATTGCGGACCTGACGCGCGGTTCGATTCCGGTTCTCTTTCTGCTGGATGAACTGCTTTCCGGCACCAACTCACACGACCGGCTCGTGGGAACCCGCTATATTTTGCGGAGCCTTCTGGGACGGCGCGCGATCGGCATCGTGAGCACGCATGACCTGGCATTGACGGAGATACCGGAGACGATCGGGGAAGACGCGGTCAATTGTCATTTCGAGGATCGATTGGGAGAGGGCGAGTTGATCTTCGACTACAAGCTGAAACCCGGAGTGGTCAAGACAAGCAACGCTCTGGAACTGATGCGGTCCATTGGAATCGAGGTTCAGGGCCAGGCTTGAAGGAAGGACTGCACGATAGCATTTTCACAGCTACTGTGGTGTGGGCAGAATTGGCTCTGTGCAGGCATTCTTTGATGGAATGCCTGCGTTCAGTGTCCCTATTTCGCATACACCAACTGTGAAAATGCACTAGCGGCCTTCGCGCAGCCGGGTTGCCAGCCGGTCCGGCAAGCCGGCGCGCAGGATCTGCATCTGGGCCGCGCGGACGTCGTAGGGCACGCGATGGAATTCAACGGACATTTTCCGGTCGTCGTAGAGCGCGAAGGCGGCGCGCCAATCTCCATCACGCGGCTGGCCCACCGAGCCGGGATTGATCAGGTACCGCAGGCCGCCTTCCAACGGAATCTCCCGAACCACTGCCTCGCCTTCGCCATAGTCGATCTCCATCCGGCGAGACTTCACCCCGTTTCCGGCTGAAGTGTTGGCGGCCGACCGGGGGGCGGCGAAGCCGCCCTGGACGTGAGTGTGCCCGAAGAAGGTCAGCGCGGCCGGCCAGTCTGCGAAAGAAAATGACGCGTCCTCGCTGCTAAGGAGGTATTCGTCTTCATCCAGAGGAGAGCCGTGCACGCAGGCAGCTTGCTGCCCATCGGCCGTCACCGGTCCGGCGGGAAGATGCCGCAGCCAGTCGAGATGTTCCGGCGTAAGGGTCTGCTGCGTCCATTGGGCCGCTTGTTTCGCGATGGGGTTGAAGTCGGAGGCCGAGGTCTCACCGCAGCATGCGCGATCGTGATTTCCGCGCACGAAGAGCGTGCCCAGTCCGCGCACGCGCTCGATCACCTCGTTGGGCCTGGCTCCGTAGCCGACCACGTCCCCCAAATTCCAAACCGTGTCATGCGAAGGAGCAGCGGCGAGCACCGCTTCAAGCGCATCGAGATTGGCGTGGATGTCGGAGAGAAGTAAGGCGCGCATGGATACGCGGCAGTGTCGCCCGCCGCGGGACTCTCAGAGTATCAGGAATCATTTGGGGGAATCACCCGCAAGCAATCCGGCGAAGGAGCCTGGTGGGATTAAGGGAAGGCCCGGCTGACCCGGCGCTGAGCCGGAGTACACACCCCGGCCGAGCACCACGATAAAACTTTTTTGCCTCTCCGCGCTGATTCCTTGTATGATGTTTACGCGATGACCGCATTTCCTACCCAGTTTGACTTTACCTACCGCTATTGGTATCCAATAGCGGCTCTGGTGGGGTAGCGTCATCTTCTGAAGAAATCGGCAGCAAGTTCAGAGAGCACGAATTCCACGAAAGCCGCGACTCAACGGGTCGCGGCTTTTGCTTTGAGGTGAGAGATTGAGCGGCACAGTTAGCACGGAACAAGCCATCGGTGTGGGCAGGTTTGGGCCTTACGGCGGTCAATATGTCCCTGAAACGCTGATGGCGGCGCTGCAGGAGCTGGCGGAGGCATATACCCAGGCGCAGGCCGATCCCGCCTTTCGCTCCGAACTCGACGGTCTGCTCCACAACTATGCGGGACGCCCCACGCCGCTCACCGCCGCGGCGAATCTTACCCGCGAACTGGGAGGAGCAAAGATCTATCTGAAACGGGAAGATCTGCTGCACACCGGCGCGCACAAGATCAACAACTGCCTGGGCCAGGGGCTGCTGGCGCGAAGGATGGGAAAGCACCGCATCATCGCCGAGACCGGCGCCGGCCAGCACGGTGTAGCCACGGCCACCGTTTGCGCACTCTTCGGCATGGAGTGTGTCGTCTACATGGGCGAAGAAGACATGCGCCGCCAGGAGCTGAACGTCTATCGCATGCGCCTGCTGGGAGCGGAGGTGCGGGGAGTGAGCTCGGGCTCGCGTACCCTCAAGGACGCCATCAATGAAGCGATGCGCGACTGGGTAACGAATGTCCGTACCACGCACTATCTACTGGGCAGCGTGCTGGGAGCGCACCCCTATCCGACGATGGTGCGCGACTTCCATCGCGTGATCGGCGAAGAAATCCGGCAGCAGATTTTGGCGAAGGAAGCGCGGCTGCCTACAGCGATCGTGGCCTGCGTAGGCGGAGGATCGAACGCGATTGGCGCGTTCTATGACTTCATTCCGGAGCCCGCTGTGCGGTTGATCGGTGTAGAGGCGGGCGGGCGAGGCGCGGAGTTGGGAGCGCATGCGGCGCGCTTTCAGGGCGGCTCTCCGGGCGTGCTCCAAGGCACTCACTCCTACGTATTGCAAGATGAAGCGGGGCAGATTGCGCTCACCCATTCCGTCTCCGCAGGCCTGGACTATGCTTCGGTGGGCCCTGAGCACG
>JANWJB010000158.1 GCA_025449575.1 Acidobacteriaceae bacterium | reverse complement strand
CGATCGCGGAATTCCGCGCGCCCGCTCAATGCCTCCAGACGCAGAAGCACAGCAGCCGCGGCAGCATTGCCCGACGGTGTGGGCGCATCCTGCACCGGCTTGCGCTGTGCGGCAAGCGCGCCCAGGGATTGATTCTCAGTAGCGCTCCGCGGCTTATCGAAAAATCCGCCGTTAACGCGATCGTAGAAATCCGCCAGCACCCGCTCCACCAGGTCGACCGCGGTGCGGTAGTACCCTATGGCGCCAGTCGCCAGCCAACCGTCGAGACAGGCATGCGCCAGAAACACATAGTCGTCGAGCATCCCGGGTATGCGGAGGGCGGGCGGCCCGCCGGGATAAGCAATCACATGGGATACTCCGATGGATCGGTCCCAACCCTCGGCTAGGAGGCGGTCCAGGGAGAGCAGAGCGAAGTCGCGCGTCGCCGGTAAATCGAGCACTCGCGCCGCCTCGAAATAAGCGGAGACCGCCATCGCGCTCCAGCTCGTATAGATCGTCTTGTCCACGAAGGGAGTCTTCCTCTGCAGGCGCGCGGCATAGAGCTTAGCCTGCGCCGAAGCCAACAGTTCCGCAGCCCGATCGAGCAGTATGCCTGCTCGCGTCGCCACCCCCTGCAATGGCTCGGTTATGTGCAAGACATTCTTCTTGGGGTTGTGCTGCATGTCCCCCAGATCGCCGATGTCGTAATAGCTGCCGGCTATCGCTAATTCTTCAGGGTTCAGAACGGCAGCGGCCTCTTCGCGGGTCCAGGTGAAGTAGTCGCCGTCATCGTCCAGATCGATGTCCGCATCTTGCGAGGCATAAAAGCCTCCACGCTCGCGATCGCTCAGCCATTCATCCATCCAGCGCAAAATATCCTTCGCCACCGCGGCCATTTGAGGATCGGCAAAGCTCTGGAATGCGTGGACATAGTTCTTCAGCAGCTCGGAGTTGTCATAAAGCATCTTCTCGAAATGCGGAACGATCCACCGCTCGTCGACCGAATAGCGATGGAAACCGCCTCCCAGTTGGTCGTATACGCCGCCTTGAGCCATTCGCTCCAAAGTAACCAAGGCAGCTTGACGCGCCTTCTCATCCCCGGTGCGGGCTGAAACATCGAGGAGCAGATCGAGGGCTGCCGGATGAGGAAACTTGGGCTGGGAGCCAAAGCCCCCGAAGCGCTGATCGAACTGGCCCACCGCTGACGCCACCATCGCCTCGACGATTCCCAAGGAGAGGACTCCGCTGTATCCAACAAAGCTTTCGTTCTGCTCCACTGCGGCAAGCACGCTGTCGGCGGACTCGATCACTTCGTCCCGGCGCGACTTCCAGACGTCGGCCATGGTCAACAAAACGCGTTCGAAGCCGGGGCGCCCATAGCGCTCCTCACGGGGGAAATAGGTTCCTCCGAAGAAAGGCTTCCCCTCGGGAGTGAGCACCGCCGTCAGCGGCCAGCCGCCTTGTCCGCTGATCGCGGAGACCGCAGACTGATAGCGGCTGTCTACATCGGGGCGCTCATCCCGGTCCACTTTGACCGCGATGAAATGCTCGTTAATCACGCGGGCCAGGGAGGCGTTCTCATAGCTCTCCCGGTCCATCACGTGGCACCAGTGGCACCAGACCGCGCCGATGTCCAACAGGATTGGCTTATCTTCCGCAACCGCGCGGGCGAAGGCCTCCGGGCCCCACTCGTGCCAGGCCACCGGCTGGTGCATCGCGGAACGGAGATAAGAAGAAGCGGAATTAGCGAGAGAATTGACGGAATCGGTCATCTCTCTCAAGTCTAGCGTGGGTAGCGGTTCCGCACCGATAGGCCGGGGAATCGCTCTTAGGATTGCCCAACCAGGCGCGAAGCGATCTGCGTGTAAAGCTCGACTGCACGGTGCAGATCCTCTTTGGCCAGACGCTCATGAGGGGTGTGGGCGACACGGATCGACCCGGGACCAAGCAACAACGGCTCGCCCCAGGTGGAGAGCGCGGGAATGTCGGTGGTAAAGGCGGCTACCATGGTTTCCAATCCCTCTATCCGCTTCATCCGAATGAAGGGAATCTCCAGGGTGAACTCGACCTCGGCCAATCCCGCAACCGCTGCCTGGATTTCCCTCCGGGTTTCCTCCGACGGGCCAACCAGACGCACCAGCAACAGCGCCCGCGCAAAATCCGCAATCACGTTAGGAGCGTGACCACCCTCGATCACTCCGATGTTTAGCGTGCTGGCTCCGCCATCCTCCACAGAAGGCAACGGAATTGACAGCACGCGATGAAGAGCCTCGATCAGCTTGTCGATCGCGCTCTCCCCCAACTCCGGATAGGCGGAGTGTGCCATCGTGCCGTGGGCGCGAATCTCGGCGCGCAACGCACCTTTGGAGGCCACTGCCAAACGATTTTCCGTAGGCTCGCCATTGATCAGAAAGCGGCTTCCTTTCGGGTGTAAATTGGCCACCTTCGCTCCGGCCGAATCGCGCTCTTCCCCAACCAGGAAGAGCAGCCCGACTTTAACGCCGTTTTCCCGCAGCCGCTCAGCCGCCACGATTTGCGCCGCCATAATGCCTTTGGCATCGCAGGAGCCGCGGCCGTAAATGAAGGTCTCGTCCTCTCTGCTGGGGATAAAGGGAGGCACCGTATCCATATGAGTGGAAAGCACGACGTCAGGCCGCTCTGCCGCGCCGGCGTAGACGTTGAATCGCTCCGCATTGCGACTCTGTCGAAGCGGCTGCGCTGCATCAGGCTCGGCTTGCGGAACCGTCGTTCGTTCCACCTGAAAACCGCGCTCCTCTAGAAAGCCGGCAATGAATGTTCCGACGTCGCCTTCGTTAAAGGTGACCGACTCGATATCCACCAACTGCCGGGTAAGTTGTACGGGATCGATCTTTATCATGCCTTCTGAGCATACCCGAAGGGGCCGAGCAATTTTCCCCACGGTGAGCCCGAGCTGAGCCGCGAGATGAGAACCGCTCTACAATGGGGACGCTATGACCTCGACCCGAGCCTTCGCTGAACCGTCTTCGGGCGCGATGAATTCCCCAGCCCGGTTGCGCGCCGTGGAGAACCTTGTGGGTCCGGCGGGGCGCCTGGAGGCGCTCCTGAATGAACCTCCGGCGGCGAGCGGAGTCCCGGGCACGCCCTACTCCGTACTGGTCTGCCATCCTCACCCGTTGGGCGGGGGCACCATGCACAACAAGGTCGTCTATCGTGCCATGAAGACCTTCCTCGAATTCGGACTTCCAGTGCTGCGCTTCAACTTCCGCGGCACAGGATTGAGCGCAGGCACGCACGATGACGGCCGGGGAGAAGTGGAGGATGTGCGGGCTGCGCTCTCCTGGCTGGAACATGAGTTTGTCGTGCCTATTCTTTTCTGCGGCTTCTCGTTCGGCGCCTATACCGGACTGCGCGCCTGCAGCGGCGACAGAAGGGTGATTGGCATGGTTGCGCTCGGACTTCCCATCTGCGCGGATGGACGCCGGTATGGTTACAATTTTCTGGCTCGCTGCACCCAGCCCAAGCTCTTTGTGAGCGGCGGGGCAGATCAGTTCGGTCCGCGAGACGAAGTTTCCAAGGTCGTTGCCGCAGCGGCTCCCCCCGCGCAACTGGTTTTGGTGGAAGGCGCGGATCACTTCTTTACTGGAAAATTGGAGCTGATGCAAGCTTCTCTCAAACTCTGGATTGGGGAGCAATTCTTCCCTTCTGAGCATCCGCGATGAGCAATGTCCCGCCCCGACCGTCCGAATCCGCATATTCTGCCACCAGCCAAAGGGGAGAGATGCACCGGCAGGCGCGAGAGATCTTCGATCGGTCCCTGCGACAGTCGGCTATTCCAGCGGCCTTCGCTCGCCAGCTTCGATTGGAAGACGGCCGGATTTTCATCTCCGGCTCCGATAGAGACTTCGTCTACAACCTCGAACAGTATTCAGCAATCTACATCGTGGCGCTCGGCAAGGCCGCGCTGCCAATGACGGAGACGTTCCTGAAGACCCTGGAGGCGCAGCCGCAGCAGCGCCGCATTCGCGGGATCTGCTCTGCGCCCACCTTGCCGGGGCGGCCGCATTCGGGCATAGAATACTTTGCCGGAGGCCACCCCTTCCCCAATCACGATTCGCTCCATTCGGCTCGCGCGGCACTCGATCTGCTGAGTACGGCAAACCGCGAAACCCTGGTGGTGTTTCTAATCAGTGGTGGCGGTTCTTCGCTGTTCGAGGCTCCTCTTGAAAAAGAGATCTCGCTGGAGGAGACAGTTGCGTTTCATCGCGCACTGGTGGGTTGCGGCGCCGCGATCGCCGAGATCAATACCGTGCGCAAGCATTTCTCCGCAGTCAAAGGAGGCCGATTGGCCGCCGCTGCTGCCGACGCCCCCAAGCTTTCTCTCCTGATTTCCGACGTTCCGGAGGGGCGCCTCGATGCTTTGGCTTCCGGCCCCACCGTGCCCGACAGCTCAACCTTGGAGGAGTGCGGCGCAATCCTCGAGCGGTATCGGCTTTTCGACCAGCTTCCACCTCGGGTTCGAGCTTTTTTCATACGCCCTGACTTGCCCGAGACGCCAAAGCATCTGCCCGGCCTAGCACACTCCAGAGTCCTGCTCTCCAATCAAGACCTTGTAGAGGCGGCACGCCGTCATGCCGAGGCCTTGGGCTGGAAAACGGAGATCGACAACAGCTGTGACGACTGGGACTATCGGGAAGCAGCTCGCTATTTGCTACGGCGACTCCGTGAACTCCGCAGCGAGCACACCCGTGTTTGCCTACTCTCAGGAGGAGAGATTACGGTGCGGCTGGAAGGAAACCCGGGCTCCGGCGGGCGCAACCAGCAGTTCGCTTTGGCCTGCGCATTGGAGCTGGCCGAAAATCCGATGGACGCGTCGTGCCCGCCGCGGATTGTTTCAGAGCCGGCCCGGCCTGAAGGGATCGCAATTCTTAGCGCGGGCAGCGACGGCGTGGATGGGATGAGCCCGGCGGCAGGCGCTATCGCTGACGCGACCACCGTCACACGCGCCCATACACTTGGACTGGATGCCCTGGCCGCGCTGCGCAGCTTTAATGCCTATCCCCTCTTTCACTCACTGGGCGACGCGGTTGTAAGCGGTCCGACGGGAAACAACCTGCGCGATCTGCGGATTCTATTGAGCTGGAAATAAAAAGCTCCTGGCATCCCGCCGGTACTCTTCCAGCAGCGGCTGCTCGCGGCTCAGGTGAGCAACTGCGCCGGCCGGGTTCGGATGCCAGGAGCAATCAAGCCTTTGCGTTAAAAGTTGCGGTGAGAGTAGCGATATCCGCCAGCGGCAACGCTGCCGCCGCGTCCATCGGCTAGAGCGGATTCACGATAGGTGTACCCCGAGGCAGATGCGCCATACGCGGCTTTTCCGTTAGGAACAGCCGCACTTCGCGAACCACCGTCGGGCATAGCAATCGTGAATACGCTCTAGTAGGTCAGCATCCAACCCTGGTCGTCGCTCCGGATTAGCGTCGCCTCATCCACCGGCGCCGGCTGGAAGGACTTGGCGACGTCGGGAAAGGCTTGGCGCACGTCGCTATCCTTCGCCCAGGAGGCGCTATCCTTCAAGACAAAGTGGTATTCCACCGTCGTGAGCGGCCTGCCTTGATAATCGGTCGGAGGCGTGAACTTCTCCACGCTGGTAACCTCGCGATGTCCATAGCAGAACCTGCCCTGGCCCGGCGCGCTGCGTCCTGTGGCAGTCAGCGAATATTGATTGACGATTCCCGTGTTCCGCACCTCTTCTTCGCGGCTGAGCAGACCGGCTGCGACCAACGCATCCAGCTTGCTGCGGGTTTGGCCCAGCAGTTGATCGCTAACCGAGACCTCGTATGGAAATGGAAGCGGACGGGCGAATAGACAATCCGCATTGATCTTGTAGTCGTGGTTCAATGCCCGCTCCAGATTCCGCTTGCTCGCCACAGTCTGATCGCCGCAACCAGCCGCTAGAACCGTTGCCGCCGTCGTCAATATGGCTAATCCGAATGCTGTCGAACGCCGATTCATATAACCCCCAAAACGTGTGTTGTTGTGCCTCAGCAGAACAGTAACTGTTCTAAACAAAGCCTATT
>JANWJB010000157.1 GCA_025449575.1 Acidobacteriaceae bacterium | reverse complement strand
TCTCTACACCCTCGTCAGTGTTTTCGTTTTCGTGAAGTAACACGCTCGGAGCCCCCTGTGCGGACGACGGTGGAAGCGCCGGGGAACCCCCCCCCGGCGTGTCGCGGCGTTTCCGCGCAGACCCGGCCGCGCGGCCTCTGCACGCGATCCTTTCCTGCCTTTCCTCATCGTCAACTCCGGCAGCGGCGCCATCGTCAACTCCGGCAGCGGCGCCATCGTCAACTCCGGCAGCGGCGCCCCGCTTCCTCCGGGCTGCATCTGAGGTGAAATGCTCTATTTGCAGGGCCTCCGGCCCGCCATGTTCAAAAGGAAAAGCATCGAGTGCGTGTCTTATGTACATCCAAGGAGAGGAATAGATGCGGGTGAACAATCATGATGAAGGAAAGACCGAAAACGAAGATTCTCGTGGATGGGGGCGATCCGGCGGAAACCGAGAAGATTAAGTCTCTTCTTGGATTTGTGGATGGCCAGACCACGAATCCCAGCCTGATAGCCAAAAACCCGGAGATCCAGCAGCGGATAGCCGCAGGCCAAAAGCTGAGCACGGAAGAGCAACACGAGGAGTACAAGAAGATCGTGCGGCAGATTTCTCCGCTCATAGGAGATGCCGGTGTTTCAATCGAGGTCTTCGCCGATCTCGGCACCGGCAGCGATGCCATGCTTGCGGAAGGAAGGGAGATGTTCTCCTGGGTTCCGAACGCCTACATCAAATACCCCTGCACGCATGAGGGTTTGCGAGCGGCACAGGTGTCGGTGCAAGAAGGCATGCGGGTGAACATCACTCTCTGCTTCTCGCAGGAGCAGGCGGCGGCCGTCTATGCCGCCACTGTTGGCTCAAAAGCGCCAGTCTATGTCTCCCCGTTTATCGGGCGGCTCGACGACCGGGGCGAGAACGGGATGGATCTGATCCAAAATATCCAGCGCATGTATAAAGCCGGGGACGGACACGTGCATGTGCTGGCGGCCAGCATTCGCAGCACAGATCAGCTGCTGGCTTGTCTCGCGCTGGGCGTCGACTTGATGACGGTTCCGGCCAAGGTGCTGGAGGCATGGTCGGCAACAGGGCTTTCGATACCGGACAAAAGGTTCACGTATAAGGGTGTCGACTCGAAGGGATCTCCCCTGCGGCCGATTCCGTACAAGCATCTGGATCTGAGCAAACCGTGGGAGAGCTTTGACCTCAAGCACGATCTCACTACGAAAGGCATCGAACGGTTTGTCGCTGATTTTGAGCGAACGCTTCAGCAGCCCAAACACATAGCGTAGCCAGCAGTTGAAAGGAGTTTCTACTATGGAGCAGCATCCAATGTATCCCGCAGCGACGAAGGAAATAGCGAAGAAGCGCGAGGAGTTTGCTCCGGAGACGTTGGACAAGTTCCGGGCTTTCAGCCATCAGGTATTCGCCGATGGGGCGCTTCCCTCTAAGACGAAGGAGCTGATCGCAGTTGCGGTGGCGCACGTGACGCAGTGTCCCTACTGCATTCGGAGCCACACCACGCGCGCCAAGCTCAAAGGGGCAAGCGGTAAAGAAATCATGGAGGCAATTTGGGTAGCTGCCGAGATGCGTGCGGGCGGAGCCATTTCCCATTCGGCGCTGGCCATCGACACATTCGGCGAGGGGGAGCACAAGCCGGAAGCGTAAAATCAGCAACCGCGGCTGATATTAATTGAGAGCTACAGGAAGAAGAGTTCCCATTGACGGTTGAACGACAAGCGGCTGCCCTGCCCCACACCGGGATTGCGACATTCTGCAAAGCCGGTTACGTCTTTACGCCCGCGGAGATAGAAGCCGAAGTTGCGGTTCTCGGGATCCCATTTGACAACACGGCATCGATGCGGCCAGGCTGCCGCCAGGCGCCGCGCGCGTTGCGTGATGCGTCCGCCCGCTTTGGCTGGCTGGGAAATCCTCAGGGAACATCGGGCTATTTCGATATTGGTGAAAACACCATGCATCTCTCGGGCGTTCGCATGGTCGATGCGGGGGATGTGGATGTGGGGCTCGATTCGACCGTCACCCGGGAGCGAATCACTTCTCACGCCCATGCACTTCTCGACCGGGGCGTGCTGCTGGCCTCCATTGGAGGAGACCACTCTGTCAGCTTCCCGCTGGTCGCTGCATTTGAGAAATTCGCACCACTGACAGTAGTCTTGCTGGACGCCCATCTGGATTACCGCGACAGTTCCATGGGCCTGAAATATACCAACAACAGCCCGTTCCGCCGGATCCATGAATTGCCCTTCGTGGACCGCATCGTGACCATCGGAGTTCGCGGCATCAAGAGCACCGATCGTGAATACCGTGAAACTTTAGGCCACGGCAATCGCGTCATTCCCATGGAACGCGTTCATGAGGAAGGGATTGCCGCAATTGCCGGCGAATTGGGCGAACTCGGAAACTATTACCTTAGCCTGGACATTGACGGTCTCGATCCGTCCATTGCTCCGGGAACGGAGAGTCCGGAAGCCGACGGGCTGAGCTTCCGGCAGGCCAAGCAATTGATCCGGGCCATGGCCCGGCGGGGAAAGCTTGTGGGCACCGACATTGTAGAAATCAATCCTTATCTGGATCATGCCGAGCTTACGCAACATATCGCCGTTCAGCTGCTGCTGGAAGCTATTGCTTCAGGATTTTCCGTTTCGGACGCGGCTTCGGAAAGGTGATCCGTTTCGCGGTTCTCTTCCTTGTCGAGCCGAGTTGAGGGAGAATCAATAGTGATGATCGATCTTTCAGGTTTTGAGGTATGGCTCATCCCCGGGTCTCAACTGCTTTACGGGGAAAGTGCTCTCCACCATGTAGCGGAACACGCGCGCGAAGTTGCGGGGTCGCTCTCCACCTCTCCGGCAATGCCGGTGAAGGTCGTCTGCCAGCCGGTGGCTACGACGCCGGAATCGATCCGCCAATTGTGTTTCCAGGCAAACCAGTCGGAGAAGTGCGTGGGTGTGATTGCCTGGATGCACACATTTTCTCCCGCTCAAATGTGGATCTCCGGCCTGCGTGCCTTGCGCAAACCGCTGGCGCATCTGCATACGCAATTTAATCGCGAACTGCCATGGTCGACCATCGACATGGACTTCATGAACCTGAATCAGTCCGCCCATGGAGACCGCGAGTTCGGATATCTTACCAACCGCCTGCGCCTCCATCCCAAAATCATCACCGGCTTCTGGCAAGACCCTGACGTACAGAACGATCTGGCCACTTGGGCTCGCGCGGCCTGCGCCTGGCACGACGCGCAGATGCTCCGGGTGGCGCGCTTTGGCGACAATATGCGCCAAGTGGCCGTGACGGAGGGCGACAAGGTAGAAGCGAAGATCAAGCTCGGCTATTCCGTCGAAGGGTACGGAGTGGGAGACCTTGCCGCCTGCACGGAAAAAGCGAGCGGGCGGGAGGTGGACGGCTTGATTGCCGATTATGAAGCCGCCTACACGCTGGCCGAGCCTCTCAGGCCGGGCGGTCCGCGGCGAGATGCCCTGCGCGAGGCGGCGCGCATTGAAATCGGATTGCGGCGCTTCCTCGAAGAGGGGGGATTCGCCGCCTTCACCGACACGTTTGAGGACCTTCACGGCCTATCGCAGTTACCCGGAGTGGGCGTCCAGCGGCTGATGGCCGATGGATACGGTTTCGGCGCCGAAGGGGACTGGAAAACCGCCGCACTGGTGCGCGCCATGAAGGTCATGAGCGCCGGGCTGGAAGGAGGAACCTCCTTCATGGAGGACTACACCTATCATTTTCAGAATGGCGGGCAAGTCTTGGGGGCGCACATGCTGGAGGTTTGCCCTTCGATTGCCGCGGCACGGCCCTCGCTGGAAATTCATCCCCTGTCGATTGGCGGCAAGGGCGATCCAGTGCGGCTGGTCTTCAACTCTCGCACCGGACCGGCGGTTGCCGCGTCGCTTGTGGACAGAGGAGACCGCTTTTGCCTGATTGCAAACAAGGTCAACGTCATTCCGTCGGAAGAGCCGCTTCCCAAACTGCCTGTGGCACGAGCCATCTGGCTCCCGGAACCGGATTTGAAGACCGCCGCCACAAGCTGGATTTTGGCCGGCGGCTCCCATCACACAAGCTTTAGCTTGGCACTGACCGCGCAGCACTTGGAAGATTTCTGCGAGATAGCGGGGATTGAATTTCTGCTGATCGACAAGAGCACGACCCTGCGCTCCTTCAAAAATGAGCTGCGATGGAATGATGCGAGTTATCGGCTGATGGGCCGGATCTGACCTGCCATGCAAGCTGCCGATACCCGGTGTTATGAAGCGGGCCGTTTTTCCTGAAGCCCTTTCGCAAATGGCCCTGAATCTGCCAAGATGAAAGGATGAGCTCTCCGACTGCCAACAAAGTTCTCACCGACCGGATCGAACGTATCGAACTCTCCGCCACCATGGCGGTCACCGCGGAAGCCGCGCGGTTGAAGGCGCAAGGGGCCAACCTGGTGAATTTCGGCGCCGGTGAGCCTCACTTCAATACCCCGCGCCACATCAAGGACGCGGCCATCGCCGCTATCGAGGCCAACTTCACCCGCTATACCGGCGTTGCCGGCATTCCAGAGCTGCGCAAGGCGATCGTGGAGCGCCACGCCAGCGATTTCGGCTCCAAGTACAGCCCGGAAGAGGCGGTTTTTACCACCGGCGGCAAGCTGGCGCTCTTCAACGCGATTCAGGTGCTCGTGGATCATGGCGACGAGGTCATCCTGCCGGTTCCCTACTGGGTTTCCTTCAAAGACATCGTCCAATACGCCGGGGGCAAGCTGGTCTATCTCGAAACGCGGGAATCGGAAGACTTCCGCATTACCGCTGAGGCTATCGAGCGGGCCATCACTCCGCGGACCAAGGCCATCATTCTGAACTCGCCGTCCAACCCGGCGGGCTCCGTGGTTTCGCCGGCCGATCTGGAGCGCATCGTCAAGCTCGCACATGCTCGCGGCATCTATCTGCTGCTCGACGAGTGCTATGCATACCTGCAATATGCCGGTTCGCCCATCTCGGGCGGGTCGTTTACCGAAGCAAAGGAACATTTGGTGGTGCTGGGCTCGCTCTCCAAGACCTATGCCATGACCGGATGGCGCGCCGGCTTCGCCCTGGCGCCCAAAGCAATGGCCGCAGCCATGGTCAAGCTGCAGAGCCAATCAACTTCCTCGGCGGCGTCCTTCGTGCAAAAGGCGGCCATCGCGGCGCTCAGCGGGCCTCAGGCCTGCGTTGCGGAGATGCGCGCCGATTACCTCAAGCTGCGGGACGAAGTACTGGCCGGATTGGCGAAGATTCCCGGAGTGACCTGCAGCACGCCGCAGGGCGCTTTCTATGTCTACCCGAACGTCGCCGCATTTCTCGGCCGGCCGGGGGTCAAGAACTCGACCGAGCTGGCCACGCGCCTGCTGCACGAGGCAAAGGTAGTGACCGTGCCCGGAGAAGCGTTCGGAACCGCGGAGCACATCCGCCTCTCCTACGCGGTCAGCCATCAGGACGTCGCGGAGGGGTTGACCAGGATGAAGGATTTCTTCTCGAACCTTTAGAGGATCTTCATCTTCGACGAGGAGTGGTAGAACGGAGCTGAGCGTGGGCGCTGTGCGATGCATACGCGTTCCGGACGACTTCACCCCGATGCAGAGAACGAAATGCGCTAGAACCCAGGGACAGATGCAAGCCAAGGCAGAGTTTTACCCCATCATTTTGGCCGGAGGCAGCGGCACGCGCTTTTGGCCCAGAAGCCGCCGCTCGCGAGCCAAGCAAGTGCTGGTGCTGGAGGGCGATCGCAGCATGATTCAGACGACGGCGGAGCGCCTGGCTCCGTTGGCGCCGGAGGAAAATCTCTGGGTCATCACGAATAGCCTGCTTGCTCCGGTCATCTCCGAGCAGCTTCACAACCTGCTGGGAGAGCGGATGATCTGCGAGCCGGCGGCACGCAATACCGCGCCGGCGGCGGGCTTGGCCGCCTTCATTCTGGAGCGCGCCACACCCGACGCTGTGCTCGGCATCTTCCCCTCCGATCAGGTAATCGGCGATGAGGCCACCTTTCGGTCCATCGTTGAGCAAGGAATCAGGCTGGCCGCAGCGGGAGACAATATCGTAGTGCTGGGCATCAAGCCGGACCGCGCGGAGACCGGCTACGGCTACATCGAGAGCGGCCAGGCTCTCGCCGACGGCGTCACCCGCGTCCGCCGATTTACGGAGAAACCAAACCGCGAGCGGGCCGAGGAGTTTCTGGAGGCCGGCAACTACTACTGGAACAGCGGCATTTTCTTGTGGAGCGCGCGTACGCTGGCCAATGCCATCCGCGAGCACCTCTCGGAAACCGCCCCTATTTTGGAAAAGATCGCCGCGGCACATCAGACGCCGGAGTTCGACGCCGTCTTCAGCAAGCTCTATCCGGAATGCGAAAACATCAGCATCGACTACGCGGTGCTGGAGCCGCGCTCTGCCAAGGGCGAGCACAGGTCAAACCTTTACTGTTTGCCCGCAGAGTTTGGCTGGAGCGATCTCGGCTCCTGGTCGGCGCTCTACGAGCGTCAGCTTGCCCGAAACGGCTCCCGCGACGGCAATGTGATGGAATCGGCCGGCGCGTTGGTGCTGGACGCGCAAGGCAACTACATCTACAGCCCCAAGAAATTCATCGCGCTGGTTGGCGTCCACAACCTTGTAGTAGTGGAAACCGAAGACGCGATTTTGATTGCCGCGCGCGACCGCTCGCAGGATGTGGGAAAAATAGTGAAAGAACTGGCCGCCTTGCACGAGGAGCTGCTTTGACCGTCGAACAAGCGACAACCGCAGTCACGATCCACACGCGAGGTCTGCTCTTTGACATGGACGGCGTGCTGGTCAGCTCCCTCAATTCAGTTGAGCGCAGCTGGCGGAGATGGGCGGAGAGGCACGGTATGGAAGTGGACTCCACCGTCCGGGCGGCGCATGGACGGCGGGCGATCGACACTCTGCGCGCGCTGCTGCCGGAGGGCGACCACGCCGCCGAGCTGAAGGCGATCGAAGACCTGGAGGTCGCCGACATGGCGGACCTGGAGGTCCTCGATGGGGTGATGCCTATCCTGACCGCGCTTCCGCAAAAATATTGGACCATCGTAACTTCGGCGACCGGCCGGCTGGCCCGCGCGCGCTTGGCGTATGGCGGAGTGCCCGTACCACAGAGCATTGTCACCGGCGAGATGGTGGAGGTGGGCAAGCCGGGCCCCGAACCCTACATGAAGGGTGCGCAGATTCTCGGTCTGCCCCCTGGGGATTGCCTCGTGATTGAAGATTCGGTCTCCGGCGCCCAGGCGGGGCACAAAGCCGGCTGCAAGGTACTGGCGACCACTTTCCTGCATTCCGCCGACGAGCTCACCGCCGCCGATTGGGTCGTGCATTCGCTGGCCGGGGTGACGGTCACGGTTTTGGGCGGAGACCGCGGCCTGATGCTGGAGCTGCAATCTCTCCGAGGGTGAGCCCGACATTTGCCGCGCTCTACTGCAGGCAGGTCAGCGCTTGGCGGCGCGCGCTTCCAGCCGATGGATCACCGTCTGGGGGACCAGGCCCTCGACCGAACCACCCAGCTCAAAGACGTTCTTGATCAGCCGGGAGCTCAGGTAAGAATATTTCTCCGCCGACATCAGGAAGACCGTTTCCACTCCGGGAGCCAGCCGTCGATTCATCAATGCCATCTGCAACTCATACTCGTAATCGCTGATGGCGCGAATGCCGCGGAGAATCGCGCGCGCGTGCTGTTGCGTGGCGAACTCCACCAACAGCCCTCGGAAGGTGGCGACCGAGACATTGTCCAGACCCAGGCCTTCAATGGCTTCGGTCAGCATCTCGACGCGCTCCGGAACAGAGAAGAGCGGCGGAGCCTTTTCCGAATTCTGCAAAATAGCGACCACCAGATGATCGAAGATCTTCGCGCCGCGCTCAATCAGATCCAGGTGGCCATTGGTCAGAGGATCGAAACTACCCGGATAAATGGCTTTCGCTCGCATGATGAACTGCGGAGGATTGTAACAGGATGGAGAAACGGATCTCCCGGTATGGCGCGGAGTAAAATCATCCGCCTCCGGATAAGAACGCTCTTTCCGGCGGCCGTTCCCACCTTCTCTACTGCCGGCGACGGGATTGCCTTTGGCGCACCAAAAGGAACAGCCGGATCGGGGCGATCCGGCTGTCCAATGAGTACAGCGCTGCAGGAATTAGCGATATTGGTTATCGCCGCGGTCGAATGAACCGCGGTAGCCGCTGTTGAACGGAGCGGTCAGCCACGGGGAAGAAGCCACTCCCGATCCAACCACGGTCGCGCAGTGATTCGCGCCCGGGCCGGCGGGGCAATTCCACCAGTTATCTACCGCGTTCACCGGGGCGGCGCCGAGATTGTCGATGCCGATCTTGTTGGTACCGAAGTCGTTGAAGTGGACGCTGAGCGAGCCGGTGGGCGCTTTGAAGGCGACATCGACGGCTTCATTGTCAAAGACGTTCTGTGAGATGACGGTTCCGTGGATGGGGGCCACACTGTAGATATTGATTCCCGTTGGACCAGGGGTTGCCGCGTCGGCAGTATCGGCCGCATTGCCGGAGAAGTGATTGCCGACGATCACATTGCCGTTGAGATCGACAGGAGGCGCCATAGGCGGGGCTGCGTGATTGTGGAGCGCGACACCGGGCATGCCATTATTGGAAAGTTCGTTGTCAATGACGACGTTGCGAGCCGCCGTGGCGCCTGGGCCAGGAGCGAAGATACCAACTCCAGCACCTGCGCCGGGAACCTGGTAACCGTTGTGTTCGGAGACATTGTGCGCGATGGTGTTATGGACCACGCCGAAGGAGACCGGCGACGGGATGGCAGGCGCGTGTGAGGCCATCGTGATCCCGCAGTCGTAAGGATTGTCGTGGACGTTGTTGCCGCTGATGAGGTTGCCGCGCGTCGGGCCGGTCTCATCGCTCAATAGGATTCCACCCGAGTTATAGGCGCTTTCGTTCCGAACCACCGAGGAATGCGACGTAGCGATGAGATGGATTCCCTCGCCACAGTCGTCGCCTTCATTCGTCTCAAAGGTGGGGATGCCGGGGCAACTGTGGTCCGCGATATCGAGCGACTGGTTATTGTCGTGGACATGATTCCCCACGATGGTGACATCGGAGGCATTCTGGACCAGGATCCCTTCGAAATTCGCGTTCTGGATGGTAAAGCCCGATATCAGCACATTCGCTACACCTACGTTTGGAGCCGCGGAACTGCCATCGACGAGAATTCCATTGGGCAGCCCGGTCGCGTCGATGACGGGCTGCTGATGATCCTGCCCAACCAAGGAAAGCGATTTGGTGATCCTCACGTCCTCCGTGTATACGCCTCGCGCCACTTGAATCGTGTCGCCCGGGGAAGCTGCGGCGACAGCCGCGCCGATGGTCGCCATGCACCCGGACCTTGCGCGGGGATTAACGCATAGAGTAGCCGCCATGGCGGTACCGAGGGTACCGCAGAGGAAGAGCAGAAAGATGCCGGAGATGAATGGGAAGCGACGGGAGATAGTCCCTGGCTGATGCAACATAAGTTCCTCCAATTTGAAAATTCCAGGTCGTGGCGATTGTGAAGACGTGGTCGAAGCAGTGCGGCGTAGGGGAGAAGGAGGTCGCGAACTGATGATAGGCGTGGTAAATGGGGTTTTACAAGGAGCGAGGAAATGAACGCGGGTTTCGATTAGAACCGGTCGCGGGTCGGGAGCCGCTGAAACCTGGAAAGTCCGCGAGCCCTGTTTGGATAGCGGTCATCCGTCAGGCGCGGCGGAGCGAGCTGCTGTTCCTGGGCCGGCGGAGGCAGAAGAACAGCAGGCCTCTCCATGTCTGCGCCTCCGCCGGAATGACAGAATCGCCGGCCGCGGGCGCAAAACTCCGGCAAGAAATCCAGGCCGAAGGCTAAACGTGGAGGCTTAACAACCAGCTTGCACCCTTCGCCGCG
>JANWJB010000156.1 GCA_025449575.1 Acidobacteriaceae bacterium | reverse complement strand
CTTTTAGGCGCTGCGGCGCATGCATTGGCCCAATAGTTCGCGCGCCAGGGCAATCAGGGAATCGGGAGGAAAGGGCTTGGTTCGGAACGTAACGCGCAAGTCTTGGTAAGCGGCCTCTGCATCCGGGAAGCCGCTCAGAACGACAACTGGAAAGTCCCAGCCGCGCTGCCGGATTTCGCGCACCAGCTCCGGCCCGCTCATGCCCGGCATGAGATGGTCGGTAAAAACCAGCCCGATATTTTCCGTGCGGGAGGGATTGGAAAGCAGATTGAGCGCGGCCGCCCCATCCGAAGCAACGAGGACTCTCACGTCCGCATGCTCAAGGATGGCCTTGCGCGTTGCGATCTGAATCGCGTTGTCGTCCACGAGCAGAACGGATGGACTAATCCCTAGCGGCACAGCATACCTGAGAATTCATTTTCCTTCAAAAGAATCTGATGAATAAACAGTAAAAGATGGTTGCTCTGCAAGCAACCGCTTTCCTGTATTTGGAGGCCGCTCGGGTAATGGTACTTTTGTGGGATTGCGAGGCGGCAGCCGCGAGTAGCCGGCGAGAGCTTCGGATCGGCGCCAACCGCCGCATCAGACCGGGCCGTAGTGAAAATGCAGTTCCTGCACGCTCGCGATGGGAACACCATCCTTGGTTGCCGGGCGAAAGGTCCAGGTTCGCACGGTGCTGACCACACTGGATTCAATTCCATAGCCCAACGATCGCAATACCTCCAAATCGGCGATTTTGCCTTTGGAGTCAATGGTGACATCGAGAACGACATCGCCCTGAGCGCCGGAAGGCAGCCGTGACAGGTCGGGCTGGGGGCTGGGCGAATAAGTCGTAAATGCAATCTGGACATCTCCGGCGCCGAAGGAGTCGGAGCCGGCCAAAGCGCCTGCGGCTGGCGTTGGCGGCGGATCAGGATCGGGAGCCGGGGAAGCAACCGCCGGCTGCGGCTGCGGCGGAGGAGGAGCTGGCGGCTCGATCGGCGGCAGCAAGGCGCGCCGCTGCGGCAGTGCTGCAACCGCAGGCGGTCTTACGGCCTTGGTCTTGGCGCTCGGCGCTGGAGCCGGCGCGCTTCCCGGCAGATAGACGACATCAATGTGACTTCCGGAGGCCGTGCCGGGAAGATTGAAGACGCGAAGCGGGCGATGCACCACGCCCACCACCAGCGCGAGGAACGCCGCATGCAGCGCTATCGAGATGCCTGCATGGCCCGCGAAACGCCGCCGGTTGGGAGGCGGAAGCAGCATCGCCCCAGTCTCCCGGGCAGGCGAGGGCCGGTCCGCGCGGTCGTCATCCATCTCCGTATCTTAATTCCTGCGGCGGTGCGTGCTTTTGCGCTTTTGTTCGCCGCGCTTCAATCGTGATTCGGAAGATGTTGAGGCGCGGCGACGATCACCAGCTGTCCGGTCGGTCCGCGCCCCAGCGCGGGAGCGTAGAGGCCCAGGTATGCGCGCCGCCACCAATTCCCGGTGGCGCGCTTTTCCTGCTTGGTGGTGAACCGGTACTGCCAGAGTACGGCTCGTACCTGCGTGGGCGGCGTACCCGGAAAAGGATTGCCGGCGAAAAGCTCAAGCACGTCGGGGTCGTTGCTTAGCAGCCGTATTTCGGTGCGGGGAACCATCGGGTTCTGTTGCCAGTTGCCCAGAGAGGCGAACCATAGATTCCATTCAAATCGCGGCTGGTAAGGCGCATAAATTCCTGGAGCGGCGTTGAGGGCTTGCGGCTTGTAACGGTAGGGATAGGCGGTCCAGGTATCTCCGTCGCGCGAGCCCTGAAATTCAATTTCATAGCGGTTGCGCGTCATCACCGCGAACAAGCCATATTGATTCGCCACCCGGAAGGGCTCCAGCGCCGCCACCGGCTCCATGGGTACCGGGGCATTGCGGAAGCAGAGATGGACCATCTCCGCCGTGGTCGCGTAGAAGACCCAGGTGAGCAGGAGAACGTTCATTCCCAGCCCGGCCGCCGCCATCGCCCGGCGGCCTGCCGGCCAAATCCTGATGCGCTTTTTCCTCGGCCCATCGCTCGCAGGCGCAGTGGAGCTGAACGCCGCGCCTTCGGCAAGCGTCGACGAGGCGGGCTCTCGGGCCGGCGCGAGAACCTCTTCGGAGACAAAGCGGCGGCGCAGAAATGGGATCCATCGGGTCAAAAGCCGATCGTCCAAGAGTAGAAAGCCCAGCGTCAGCACCAGATAGTTCAGAAACGCATAGTTTGCCGTCAGAATCACGGCCGCTTCCCACGGCGTGACGATGAGGAAGCAGACAATCCGCCAGCGTCGCGGCAGCACGATCATCCACACGATCCCCAGCTCCATCACCAGGGTCGCCAGCGCGGTGGAGGCTTGGAACCAATGCGGAAAATGCTGGACATACCAGCCGATCCAGGTGGGCAGCGGACCGTTTTGGTAGTACTGGTCCATCGCGGTCATGTGGCGCCACTGCGGGTCCCCGCTGAGCAGCTTGACCAATCCCGATTCGAAGTAAATGCGGAACCATTCCCACTGCAACAGGAAAAGGCTGGCGCGGGAGGGAGGATGAGCCCGTCCCCAGCCCGGCCGCACGCCGGGCGGCGCGAAGAACAGCGCGAGAAAGCCCATCTCCAGAAGCATGCCGTCGGATTGGTAGCCGGAAAAGTCCTGCGCCGCGCTTACGAATGAAAGGAAGCAAACAAAACAGATCAGAAGTGTGAGCCGCGGCCAAAAATTGAAGAAGGCCAGCAGTGCGGCGGTCATTCCAACCCAGCACAGAGCCATCAACATGTGATTCCCGCTGGAGAGCCACAGCAGAGTAGGCGCGAACCATATCTGCTCGAATGGCCCCAGCGAGCCGGCAACCGCGTTCAGGTATAGCTCTGCCGGCAGAATGCCGTGCGGGCCGATCAGCCCGCGAATCTGGAAGAGCAGCGAAAAGAAGGCGGAGAAATAGAGAAGCCCGAGCGCGCGCAGAACGATCCAGCGGGGGATCAGGCGATCCGCGGCGCCATACTCGGAGCTGAAGAGCCTTCGGATTCGATCCGCCGCTCGCATTCGGGGCCGCTCAGGCTGCAGGATATTCGATTTCTACCACCGTTGGTGGACCAGCGGGCGAAGCTTGCTCTGGTAGAGATTGCGGATGGCCGTCATGGCCGCCCGGTCGAGCGGCGGCAGAGCCGACGCATTGCAATTCTCGGCAACCTGCTCACGCCGTTTGCCCCCCGGGATGGCGCAGCTCACGGCATCGAACATCAGGATCCAGCGCAGCGCAAACTGGCTCATGCTTACCCCCGCCGGGAGCAATGCGCGGATCTGCTCCACCGCTTCCAGCGCTGTCTGGTAGTCGATGCCGGCGAAGGTCTCGCCCACATCGAAGTGCTGGCCCTGACGATTGAAGTTGCGGTGGTCGTTAGCAGGGAACTGAGTCTCCGGCCTCAGCTTGCCTGCCAGCAGACCGCTGGCCAGCGGCACCCGTGCCAGGATGCCAACCTGCTTCGCCTTCGCCTGAGCGAAGAAGAGATCGGCGGGGCGCTGGCGGAAGCAGTTGAAGATGATCTGAACGCTCTGCACGTTGGGGTACTCGATAGCCTTCAGCGCCTCCTCCACCCGCTCGACGCTCACTCCATAGAAGCGAATCTTTCCCGCTTGCGCCAGGTCGTCGAGGATGCCGAAGATTTCGGGGTGATAGTAGGCGGAGGTGGGTGGGCAGTGGAGCTGCAGCAGATCCAGCGAATCGACGGCCAGATTGCGCAGGCTGTCTTCCACCCAGGCAGTTAGATTCTCCCGGCTGTAACCTTCCACTGTCTGCTGCGGCAGCCGCCGGCCGGCTTTCGTGGCGACCATGATCTCGTCTTTGCGCGACTTCTTCAGTTGCGCGATCAGGCGCTCGCTGCGCCCCTCGCCGTAAACATCGGCGGTGTCGAGAAAATTGACGCCGGAATCGATTGCCTGATTCAGGGCGCCGAGCGAATCTTCATCGCGCACGCTGCCCCATGCTCCGCCAATGGCCCAAGCGCCAAAGCTGATTTCGGAAACCTTCCAACCCGTGCGACCCAACGCGCGATAGTTCATAGCGAGATGCTACCCAATTGGCGCCGCGACGCCAAGTTTGCCGGAGCCGGGGATGGGATGGGCGTACAGCTGGGCGCGCCGCGGCTGCCGGCCTTCTTTCCATCCATCGCGCTCCCTATCACGCCGCGGAGCTGGATCCTCCGGCCACTATTCATCGCGCAACGCCACGAGCGGGTCGATGCAAGTTGCCTTTCGTGCGGGAATCCAGGTCGCTGCAATCGCCACCATCAGCACGGCGGCCAACACAATCGGGTAAAGGCCCGACGCGCTAAAATGCACGCCGAAGAAGATAGAGTCAAAGAGTCTAGGTAGCGGCACAGCGATTGCCAGCCCAATCGCCGACCCGATGCCGGCAATTTTCAGCCCCTCCCTTAGGATCATCCATGAGATGTCGGAAGGTTTTGCTCCCAACGCGAGACGAATACCGATTTCGCGCGTTCTCTGCCTGACCGAGTAGGCAATCAGGCCGTATATGCCGATCGCCGCCAAAATCAGCGCAAGGGAAGCGAAGATCACCAGTATTTTCGAAAAGACAGGGTTTCCACTCCGCTGGGTTTCCACCACGCCGTTCATGTTCATGACCCGCAGCAGCGGGAGCTCCGGGTCCAGCCCGGCAACGGCGTGGCGCAGATCCGGAATCAGGCTATCTGGATCGACATTCGTGCGAAGCATAATAGAAAACGACGCGATCGGATGCTGAAGAAGCGGCTGATAGACCTCCGGATCGACATACGGCTGTTCGGAGAATGCCTTCACATTGCTTGTCACTCCCACGATTTCGCTCCACGTCGGCGCAGTGCCTTCGTTTTCCACCTGGATGCGCTTTCCCAGCGCGTCGTGATTCCCCAAGTAGCGGCGGACGAACTCCTGGTTGACCATCACTACCCGCGGCGCCTTGCTATTGTCCGCCTCGGTAAACGCGCGGCCACGCAGCAGTGGAATCGCCGCCGTCTGGAAGTAGTTCGCGGTAACGACGGCATCAAGAGCATTGGGCTGCCCGTTGCTGAGCGAGACAGGCTCACCCTCGATACGGATTGGAATGCTGCCACCCCCGGTTGCAGGGAGGCTCGATGCGACCGCGGCGCCCTCCACACCGGGAATCTGCTGAAGGCGCGGCATGAGATCGCGGACGAAGTGTAGCTGTTGCGAGGCATCGCTGTAGCGCGCATGGTCCAGCACCACGCCTGCCGTCAACAGATGATCGAGCCGGAAGCCCAGCTTTTGATGCTCCAGCCGATAAAGCGCGTGAATGATCAGGCCGCTCCCAATCAGCAAAAATAGCGCCATCGCAATCTCGCCCCCCACGAGCACGCCGCGTAGCCGTCCGCGCGCGCGCCCGGCGGAAGAAGTCCGGCCCTCGCTTCCTAGGCCTCTTTGGAGATGAACGCGGGATACGTTCAGGGCTGGAGCCAGGCTTGACACCACTGCTGCGACCAATGAAATGCAAGCTGCAAACACCAGCACGCGCCGGTCGAGGTTGATCGGCACGGCGCCGATGGCATCGTTGAAGGTCAGCCCCGCCCGCAGGAGCCGGATTCCCGGAATCGTCAGCAGCAACCCCACGCCGCCTCCCGTCATTGCGATCACCAAACCCTCAGTCAACAATTGCCGCACGACGCGCCCGCGGGTCGCGCCCAAAGATACGCGAATCGCCAGTTCCTTCTGGCGTGCGGCGCCCCGCGCCAACAGCAGCCCAGCGACGTTTGCGCAGGCGATCAGTAGAACGAAACTCACCATCGTCATAACTATGGCCAGCGCGTTGACAAGGCCGGAGTTGCGAATAAGAAAGTCGGGCAGCGTTCTCACCGCGACGCCCCACCGCTTCTCGATGTCAGGAAAATCCTGTTGAGCCTGCCGCGCCATTACGTTCATCTCGGCGCGTGCCTGCGGGAGTCTAACTCCCGGTGCAAGGCGGCCAAAGAGATAGAGGTAACGGTCTTGGCGCGCGGCGGGCGCTTCGTCCGCGCTGCTCAACGGAAGCGGCGTCCAAAGTTGGGGCGTGAATCCCAGGAGCCGGAAATCCCGACCCATCACGCCGACGACCGTGTAGTCTTCACGATTCAGCCGCACGGACCGTCCGATGATCGTCGGGTCTGCCCCGTAGCGGCGTGTCCACAGCCCGTAACTCAAAATCATGACGTGATTTCGCCCGGACACATCTTCTCCGGTCAAGAACGTACGTCCCAGCTTCGGAGTCACGCCGAAAACGCTGAAGTAGTTCGGCGTGACGGATGCATACTGGATTGCTTCCGGTCGCTCCTGTCCCGACAGGCTCCCTGTTCGACCGTCCTCTTCGGAAGCCATCTCCGCAAAGACTCGCCGATTCGCGCGCCACGCCAGGTAATTCGTTGCGGAAACAGGATTTGTATCCGGCTGGAGACTCTGGTTGGGACTTACGGAAGATACGACCACAATCTTCTGCGGATCATGCCCAGGCAAATGAGGCAATAGAAAAGCGCTGACCATACTGAACATGGTTGCGTTCACCGCAATCCCCAGCGACAGCGTCAACACCGCCGTCGCTGTGAACCCCGGCGATTTCCACAATTGCCGTAGCGCAAACTTCGCGTCGGCCCAGATGCTTTCGACGCTTGCCCATAACCACACCTCGCGGCTGCGCTGCTCGATCAACGTCACGTTGCCGAACTCGCGTCGGGCGGCTTGTTCCGCCTGCTCCCGCGGCATGCCACCGTCCATCAGGTCCGCGGTCTTCTCGTCCAGATGTTCGCGGATGGACTGGGAAAGCTCGTCGTAGCGACGGTGGCGAGAGAAGCTTCGTTGGAGCCGGTTCATGCGGTACTCCTATTCCGATCGCAAGGACTGAATTGGGTCGACGGCAGCGGCACGGCGTGCCGGAATATAACTGGCCAACAGCGCCGCCGCCGCCAGGATGACCGGCACTGCAACATATGTGAGTGGATCCAGTGGGCTGACACCGTAGAGAAGAGACCTCATAAGCCGCATTAGAAGGGTCGCCGCGGCCAGCCCCATGCCCACGCCGGCCGCGGTCATGGCCAAAGCGGAGCGGACAAACATCCAGCGCAGCGCATCGCGTTGCGCCCCCAGCGCAAGACGGATTCCGATTTCACGCCTGCGCTCTGCAACCGACCAGGAGATCACACCGTAGATGCCAACAATGCTGAGGGCGAGCCCCATGGAGCCGCCAATGGCCAGCATCGCCAGCGTAAATGAGGTGCGCGCCATCGAACGGTTAGAAATGTCCTGCATCGTGCGCACAGACGCGACAGGCAGATCTGCATTCACGGACCAAACCGCCTGCTGCAGCGCGCTGATAAACTCCTGATGCCCGGCACGGCTGCTGCGAATGACGAAGGTCACGGAGTTCGGTCCCCAAAAGGCGGGCTTCGGAGCGGACGGATCTTCCAGCAGCGCGGGCCAGTAAATTATGGCCGGCGCCGCTTCGTCGAGCCCATGTTGTCGAACATTCTCAACCACTCCGATAACCTGCTGCCAGGGCGCGGTGTGAAACGTCCGCACGCGCTTTCCGATGGCCGCGGCGGCGGAGCCCCACGTATCCCGCGCAAAATTCTCCGACACGAGTACCATCTGCCGCCCGCCGTAAATATCCGTCCAGGTAAAAGCACGGCCGGCTACCAGGCGCGTGCCCATAGCATGCAAATAGCCCGGCGAAATGTAGTTGAAGAACCTGAGCGGCGGCTGGCCGCCATCGTAATTCTTGCCCTCGACGTAGATCAGGTCCCAATTGGGGTCGATTCCATCCATCGGCGCCGCGGCGCCGAAGCCTGCCGCGGTTACTCCCGGAATGGCTGCGATCCGGTGGGCGATCTCGTTCTTCGTGCGCCCTGCCTGCTCCGGATTGGGAATGAGCGACGCAGGAATCGTAATGCGCATCGTCTGTATCTGCGCCGGATCGTAGAAGCCCGGCTGGACATCGCGCAAAGCGGCAAAGGTGCGAATCATCAGCAGCGCGCTCACCAGCAATACCAACGCCATGGCCGTCTGCGCAATCACCAGCGCATTCCGGAACCGCCGATGGCTGCGGCCTCCCGTGGCTGTCCGGCTCGTCCCGCCCATGGTCAGCGAAGCGCGGGCTCTGGTGTACCTCCACACCGGGATGCAGCCGAAGAGCAGCCCGGAGAGGACCGATAGCAGAAGGGTGAAGCCCAGCGAGCGAGCGTCCAGCGCGATTTCGCTGAGGCGAGGCAGATTGGAGGGACCGGCATCTGCCAGCAGGCGCAATCCTGCCCCGGCAACTCCTACGGCGAGCACCCCGCCGGCAAGCCCCAGCACCACGCTCTCCAGCAGCAGTTCGCGCGCAATACGCCGGCGGCCCGCCCCCAGCGCCGTGCGAATCGATAGCTCATGCTGGCGCGATTCCGCGCGGACCAGCAGCAGGTTTGCAATATTCGTGCAGGCGATCAGCAGGACGAGCCCGACGGTGGCCATCACCACCCACAAGATGCTGCTTACATTTCCGATCACCCGCTGTTTTAGCGGACGAAAGTCCGGTGTAATCCTCCAGATTTTGTAATACTGCGGATCGGTTCCCGGACCATTCGTCCAGGAATCCATCCACACGGGAATCAGCCGCGCAATGTCGGCATCGGCCTGCGCAAGCGAGACCCCTGGCTTGAGACGCCCGATGGCGTCGCAGCAGAACGGCGCCAGCTTCTCATGGACGCGATCCACCGCCATCGGAATCAGCACGTCGAAATCCTGATCGACCATCCGAAAGCCGCGCGGCATGACGCCGACAATTTCCCTAGCCTGCGAGTCGACGTGAAGGATGCGGCCGATCACGTCGCGCCGGCCGCCAAACCGGCGTTGCCAGTATCCATAGCTCAGCATCACGGCTTTGGGACCGCGGGGGTCCTGCTCCGCCGGCGAGAACCAGTGTCCCAAGATTGGCATAACGTCGAGCGTCCGCAGGACGCCGTCGCTGACGTTCGCAGAGCGCACCTGCTCCGGTCGGGCAATGCCGGTCTCATTCGCCGTCCCCTTGTTCCAAATGCCCATCGACTGGAAACTCCGGTTGTGGCCCGAGAAGGTCAGGTACATCGACGGCGAAAGCTGCAGGCCGTTCGAAATATCGGCCAGGCCTCCCGCGCCGGGGGCATCCAGCCGCAAGGCTACGAGCTGGTTGGAATGCGGATACGGCAGCGGTTCCAGCAGAACGCGGTTGACCACGCTGAAAACCGCGACGTTCGCGCCAATGCCGATGGCCAGCGTGAGCAGGATGGTCGCGGCGAAGCCCGGCGACTTGCCCAGCCGCCGCAGGATCAGTCTCAGATCGGTCAGGATCGATTCCAGCCAGGGCCATAACCACACCTCGCGGCTGCGCTGCTCGATCAACGTCACGTTGCCGAACTGGCGGCGGGCGGCTTGTTCCGCCTGCTCCCGCGTCATGCCGCCATCCATCAGGTCGGCGGCCTTTTCGTCGAGGTGCTCACGGATCGACGCAGAAAGCTCCTCATAGCGGCGGCGGCGCGAGAACAACTGTCTGAGCCAGCTCATGAAGCCTCCTAGCGTCCCGCCAGCGCAAGTACGCGAGTGATTCCGGCGAACATCTTTTCTACGCTGGCAATCTCCTGCTCCAAGTGCTTTTTGCCGGCTTGCGTCACCTTGTAAATCCGCACAGGACGATTCCTGGCCGAGAGGCCCATCTCCGTTTCCAGCCAACCGGCTTTCAACATCCGCTGCAAGGCGGGATACAGAGAGCCTTCTTCGATCTGGAGATAGTCTTCGGAAATATCCTTGAGCCGCTGTGCGAGCGCATAGCCGTGCATCGGCCTCCAACTCAGGCTTTTGAGGATCATCAGCTCCAGCGCGCCAGGGAAGAGATCGCGATATTGAGATTTCTTCTTCATGAAGGGAACAGTAGTAGTCTTAAACAAGTA
This sequence comes from Acidobacteriaceae bacterium, assembly GCA_025449575.1. Classification (GTDB taxonomy): domain Bacteria; phylum Acidobacteriota; class Terriglobia; order Terriglobales; family Acidobacteriaceae; genus PALSA-350. Next base: position 5,262 of record JANWJB010000156.1, on the reverse strand, counting down.
TGTCAAGAATAGTATATTTGTGCCCTCGAAAAACGTTAGCGGCCACGGCTGGCCTGGCGGCATCGATGCCAATGCGAACGGGGGGGCGGCAGGCGGGCAGAGAGGCGCCCGTTCGGGACTGGCTCCTGCGAGGGATGAAGCGCTGCGCGCGAAGCCGGAGGCTCCATGCAGGCCAAACGAAAAGCGCGCCTGGTTGGGCGCGCTTCGTTTCTTGCATTCTTTCCACCCTTACGGGGGAACCTCGTGAATCAGGACTGCTTGAACCTGTGAAGCGGCTCTAACTGCCCTGATGAATGATGACCCGTTTGCGCGTAGTGGACCGAGGCCTCTCGGTCGGCGTCGGCGGCGCCGTTTTCACCACGGATGCCCGGTGTCTCTTGGACCGTACGGGAGCTATTGGTGCGGGCGCCGGAGCCGGTTCCAGCATCGCAACCGTTTCCGCCAGCCATGAGCCCGCCGCATTCAGAGCGGCATCGTTGGCTTCCGGAGGCAGACTCGATACTGCGGGAATAACGACGTCTGGCGTGAATCCATCCGGGTAGGTCTTTCCGGTGCGATCCGCATCGAGCGCTGTCGTGAGATACAACTGGGCCCCGTCGGCCAGCGCGAAAGGTTGAACCGCCGTCGATTTTCCCGCCGTACGCTGACCGAAGAAGCGGGTCTGCGGACGCCCATGGAAGGCGATGGTGATGGCCTCGGCGGAGTTCGCCGTGCTGCTGTCGACCAGGACCGCGACCGGTTCCGGAGATGCCGCGGAGCTTGTCTGGGGAGAATCGACCGGCAAGCTCAGCGAGACCGTCTCCAGCCCCGCATTGTTGCGCGTTCCGCTCTTGCCGTTCTGATAAAACCAGGGGATTTTGCCGGTCGCCGTCACGAAGGAGCCAACGACGCCGTTTCCCAGCACCGGGCCAATCCCGGTAAGCATCGGCCACATATTCCCGCCGGTGTTTCCCCGCAAATCGATGATCCAGCCGCGCGGGTTTTGTACCGAGAGATCGGTGAGGATGTGGCGCACATCTGCGGCATACAGCATCATCCCGTCTTTATCCTTGGCGTCGCAGGTAGGCAGCACCACATAGCCGAAGTTCTTCCCCTCAAATTTCGCGATGTGCCCTTCAGGCAGATGCCTCGCGACGAAAGGTGTGGGTGGCGCATGGGGCCGCTCGCTTGCAGGCGCCGACTTGCGCGCGTCCTTCTCTGCTTGCTGCAGCAGCGCAATCTGGTCCGGATAGAGACCCTCAGGCAGCCGTAAGTGGCTGGCCGGGTCATTCAACTGGACCAGTGCCCAGTAGATTGCCGGATAGGTGTCGATCGGATTAAACGCCCCGGCCGCCTGCTTGAAGGCGTCTATCCGGAGTTGGCTCCAATCCACCGCTTGTCCGCGAAGATCGTGCTGCTGCATCACGTCGAGGGCGCTGTTGAGAAATGCGGCCGCATCCGGAGTGAGAGCTGTCGGACTATTCTGCGGGGGAGGAGCCTTCTTCGCAGCCAAACCCGCAAAGGGGCTCAGACAGAGCAACGAGCAAACGAATATATGGGCGGCGTGCTTCATGGTGGAGCAAGGCTAGCACGATACAAGTTACCCTCTGATCGCACACAAGTTACCAATCGATCCAACAAAGGTTGCAATTACACGCCACAGGGGGAGACACCATAGCACCGAGGTTGCAGAAACGGCGCTCTTGTCCCGCTGCCGCTTGTTTTCCGCTCCTTGGATCGAGGACGGCCTTCTTCGGTTCCCGCATGTATGATTAGTTCGACTCTCAAACGAGTTCACTTCATTCCAGTTGCCACAAACGGTGGAGCAGCAGACCTATGCGCGAGATCTCACGACGCAGGTTCGTTACGTTGACCGCAACCGGCATTGCAGCCACACCCTTGGCGCTTATGGCGCGACCCATTCCTGGATCACCTATTTCTGGATCGGTTATTTCTGGATCAGCCAATGGCGCCGTTACCGCGCAGGAAGTCGTCGATCGAATCCAGAAGAACCTCGGCGCTCCATGGAAGCCGGATACGGTCGACGGGTTCAAAGCCGGAGATCCGTCGACTGTAGTTACCAGAATCGTCACCACTTCGCTCGCTTCGCTGGATGTGCTCGGGCGCGCGGTAAAGACCGGCGCCAATCTTATCGTCACCTCCGAGCCGACGTTTTTCTCGCGGGCCGATACCCCGGCGCCTCCGGTGCGGCGCCGCTTTACCCGCGGGCCGAAAGGCCAGTTCGTCGTGCTTCCGCCGCCGCCCGGGCCACCACCCTCCGATCCGGTCTTTACGGCCAAGAACGACTTCATCAAGAAGCACAACCTCGTGGTCTTCCGGTTTTCCGATAACTGGCGCCTGCGCCCGCCCGATCCCTTCGCGCAGGGGCTTGCGGGTGCGCTCGGCCGGGCGAAGGATGCCGGCAATGCTGATCCGGGGAGCGTCTCGATCCGCGAAACCTCGCTCGAATCCCTCGTCATGCATCTCAAGAAGTCGCTCCAATCCCGCGGCGGCATGCGCGTCGTGGGCCATCCGGATCTGCGCGTGCGCAAGGTCGGCGTTCTTCCCGGGTCGACGCCGATTCAGGCATCGTTGCAGATGCTTCCAAATGTGGACGTGATTGTCGCCGGCGAAGTGCGCGAGTGGGAGTCGGTCGAATACGTGCTCGACACGATCGACCTCGGCGGCAAGAAGGCGCTGATCCTGGTTGGCCGGATCGTCTCGGAAGAACCGGGAATGCAGGTTTGCGCGCAGTGGTTGAAGACCGTCGTTCCCGAGCTCCGCGCGACGTCGATCTCGGCCGGCGATCCCTACTGGAGGCCAAGCAACGCATGAGCCCTACGACGACGACCCCCGCGACGACTCTGACCGCAGGCGTAGTGGTGGAACGCATCAAGGCCCACATCGGCTTCCCGTGGATGACGCGGACCTACCGCGACAAGTTCCATTTCGGCGGCCCCGATACCGTGGTCCACGGGATCGCGACGGCCATGTTCGACTCCTATGACGCCATCCGGCGCGCCGTGGAGGCCGGCCTGAACATGATCGTCCCGCACGAGGACACCTATTGGAACGATCGCGACGATGTGTCGATCGTGAGCGCGGACCCCGCCTACAAGCTCAAGGTCGATTACATGCGCGAGCACAATGTTGTCGTGTTCCGTATGCACGACCATATGCACGCGCATAAGCCCGATTGGATCTATGTCGGCCTGGCGCGGGCGCTCGGCCTCAAGAGCGAGTGGGAGACAGCTCCGCAATCGCACTACTTCCATCTTCCCGAGACAACGCTCGGCGAGTTGGCCGGCGACTATCAGAAGCGGCTCGGCGATAAGGCCATCCGCGTGGTGGGCGATCCCGACGCGAAGGTGAGCCGCCTGCATCTCGGCGTGGGATACGCCACGCCCAGCATCAATGAACCCAACGTGGATGTTGTGGTCAGCGGAGAGCTGCAGGAGTCTGATGGCTTCCTCGACAGCCCCGCCTACGTGCTCGACGCTACGACACTGGGAATTCCCAAAGGCTGGATCATGCTCGGTCACCATATTTCGGAAGAGCAGGGAATGCTGGAAATGGCACGGTGGATCAAAGCGTTCACGCCCGAGGTTCCCGTTCAGCTTATCCGTACCGGCGGGCCGTTCTGGGCTCCCCGGGGCTGAGCTTTAGGCCGGCCCTGGCACGATTGCTGGAGCGGATTCACGATTGCTATGCCCCACCGTGGTTCGAGAAGTGCGGCTCTTCTTGAAGGAAAAGCCGCCTATGGTGCATCTGCCTCGGGTACACCCATCGTGAATCCGTTCTAAGCCAGCGGCAGAGAAAAAGAAAAAATGGAGCCTGGCCCTTGCCGGCCGGCAACATCCACCTCTCCGCCATGCGCCTCGACGATTGCCTTCACGATGGCCAGTCCCATCCCCGTGCCCTGCACGCGATAACGCTGGCTGTGTCCGCGGTAAAACTTATCAAAAACAAAGTTTCGGTCCGCATCGTCGATTCCCGCTCCGCGGTCCGCGACGCTGGTGCGCAAAACCGAACCCTCGGCCTCGGCGCTGATCTCGATTGCTTTTCCCGCATCCGAATATTTGGCGGCGTTCTCCAGCAGATGATGAAGAACCTTACGAATCTGAGCGGTGTCCATACGCACGCGCGGGAGCCCTGCGGGCAGACGCACTTCCAGCGGATGTTCATCAAGCACAGCGCGGCATTCGGCGACGACTTCCCGGATGACATCTTCTATGGAGCTCGATTCCAGTTGTAATTGCACGTGGCGCGCGTCGAGTTGCGCCATCTCGACGGCTTGGCCGATAAGGCGGTTCAGCCGTCCGCTCTCCTCTTCAATCACCGCCAACATCTCTTCCTTCGAATCGCGATCGTGCACCATGCCGGACCTCAAACTGGTGATGGACGCGGTGATCGCCGTCAGCGGGGTGCGCAGCTCGTGCGTGAGGGAGTCCAGAAGCGCGGTCCGCAACCGCTCGCTTTCCTGCGCGGCTTCCGTATGTGCCAGGCGCTCGGCGGTGGCGCTCCGCTCGATGGCCATGGCAATCAAGCTGCCCAGCGCGTCTATGGTCTCCGGCGAAGGTGGATTGCCCGCGATCCCGATCGCGCCGATCGGCTGAAGGCCCAAAAGCAGCGGAGCGACGCAAGAACCCCCTTTGTCGTCCCGCTCGGCTTCCCCATGGAGAGCCGCTTGCTGCAGCCTCTCCTTTCCAAACCCGCTCCCATCGGACGGAGAGTGATAGAGTTGCTCTTTCTCCAAAAGATAGAGATCCGCGGAATCGTTCTGAAAGGTGGAACGGACATACTCGGGGATATTCTCGACGAGATCCAGGATGCGCTCCGATGTCAGCATCCTCTGGCTGAACTTGTACAGCCGCTCGGCTTCGAGCCGCCGCCGGTCGGCCTCCCGCGCTTCTCGCCGTACTCTCTCGGAGAGCTGGCTTGCCAGCACGCCTGCCGTCAGAAAAGCCAGTAACGCGACCCAGTTCTGAGATTCCGCAATGGTCAGCGTTCCAGTAGGAGGAAGAAAGAAGAAGTTGAGCGCCAGCGCCGCCAGGAACGACATATAAACTGCATAGCGGAGTCCAAAGCGATTGGCGACAATCAGAATACCGAGCAGGAAGGTGAGAGCGGCTGTGGTGGGATTGACGTGCGTCAGGGTGGTGTAGACAAGCGCGATGCATCCAACGATCGCTGTTACCAAGCAGGACCGCAGCACTTGCGCCAGCCATCGCCGCTTCACGGCGCTATTATAACTGGACGTACGCCGGCAGACTTAACATTTGT